>JANXMB010000090.1 GCA_025354865.1 Acetobacteraceae bacterium
GGGTCGCGCGATTCAGACCTACGGCGATGCCGCCTTCGGTCATCGCGCAACCTGCTAATCCGGTCGCGCGATTCAGACCTACGGCGATGCCGCCTTCGGTCATCGCGCAACCTGCTAATCCGGTCGCGCGATTCAGACCTACGGCGATGCCGCCTTCGGTCATCGCGCTCCGCCACAAAAAAAACGCGGACGATTGCTCGCCCGCGTTGTCCGTCGTGCCGTTGCAGCCGAAGCGCTTACGCGCTTTTGGCCATGATTTCGTCCGCAATGTTGCGCGGGACGGGATCGTAGTGATGGAACTGCATGGTGAAGGACGCGCGCCCTTTGGTCATCGACCGCAGGTGGGAAATGTAGCCGAACATTTCCTTCAGCGGTGCCTGGGCGCGGACGATCACGGTGGACCCCGAGTTTTCCTGGTTCTGGATCTGACCGCGGCGGCGGTTGAGATCGCCGACCACGTCGCCGACGTGATCCTGCGGCGTGGTGATTTCCACGTCCATGATCGGTTCCAGAATGATCGGGCTGGCGAGTTTCATGCCCTCGCGGAAGCAGGCTTTGGCGGCGATTTCGAAGGCCAGCGCGCTCGAATCGACGTCGTGGTACTTGCCGTCCACCAGGGTGTATTTGAAATCGACGGTCGGGAAGCCGGCGAGCACGCCGGTATCGGCCTGCACTCTGATGCCTTTTTCCACGGCCGGGATGTATTCGCGCGGCACCGATCCGCCGACGACCTTGTTTTCGAAGTTCACGCCGACATTGCGCTCCTGCGGCTCGAACACGATCTTGACTTCGGCGTACTGGCCGGACCCACCCGACTGCTTCTTGTGGGTATAGGTGTGGGTGATCGTCTTGGAGATCGTTTCACGATACGCAACCTGCGGCGCACCGATGTTGCAATCCACGCCGTATTCGCGGCGCAGGCGATCGATGATGATCTCCAGATGCAGTTCGCCCATGCCGGACAGGATGGTCTGGCCGGTTTCCTGGTCGGTTTTCAGGCGTAGGCTGGGGTCTTCGCCAGCGAGTTTCTGCAGGCCGAGGGTCATCTTCTCGACCGCTTCCTTGGTGCGCGGCTCGACCGAGATGTCGATAACCGGAACCGGGAACGCCATCCGCTCCAGCACCACCTGATCGTCGGCCGAGGCCAGGGTGTCACCCGTGCCGGTGTCCTTCAGGCCCACGAACGCCGCGATATCGCCGGCTTCCACTTCCTTGATTTCCGCCCGCTTGTCGGCGTGCATCTGGAACATCCGGCCGATGCGCTCGCGATGGCCTTTCGTCGTGTTCATCACGGTATCGCCCGACTTCAGGGTGCCCGCGTAAACGCGCACGAAGGTCAGGGTGCCGTATTTGTCGTTGATGATCTTGAACGCGAGGCCGGCGAACGGCGCCTTCGAATCGGCTTTGATCCGGCGGCGATCCGGGTGCAGCGACTCATCCACGCCTTCTTCCAACGCCACCGCGATGCCGGGCACGTCGATTGGGCTGGGCAGGTAGTCGATGACCGCGTCGAGCAAAGGCTGCACGCCCTTGTTTTTGAACGCCGTGCCGCACAGCACCGGACGGAACGTGCCGTCGATCGTGCCGCGCTTGATGCATTTCTTCAGGGTTTCGATCGCGACGTCGCCGTTTTCGAAATATTCTTCCATCGCCACGGTATCGACCGACAGCGCGGTGTCCAGCAGTTCCTCGCGGTATTTTGCGGCGATTTCGACCATGTCGGCGGGAATGTCTTCGTAGTGGTATTTCGCGCCGAGCTCGCCGCCTTCCCACACGATCGCCTTCATTTCCACGAGATCGACGACGCCCAGGAACTTGTCTTCGATGCCGATCGGCAGTTGCAGCGGCAGCGCGACGATGTCCAGCTTCTCCTTCAGCGTGTCGAAGGCGCGGTAGAAGTCGGCGCCGGTGCGATCCAGCTTATTGATGAAGATGACGCGCGGGACGTTGTAACGATCCGCGAGGCGCCAGTTGGTTTCGGACTGCGGCTGCACCCCGGCCACGCCTTCGATGATGAAAATCGCGCCGTCGAGCACGCGCAGGCTGCGGTTCACTTCGATGTTGAAGTCGATATGGCCGGGCGTATCGATGATGTTGATACGCGTTTCTTTCCAGTTGCAGGTCACGGCGGCGGACGTGATGGTGATGCCGCGTTCCCGCTCCTGATCCATGTAATCGGTCGTGGTGTTGCCATCGTGAACCTCACCGATCCTGTGAGATTCGCCTGTGTAATACAGGATACGTTCGGTCGTGGTCGTCTTGCCGGCATCGATGTGCGCGGTAATGCCAATGTTACGAATCTTGTCGAGCGACGTGTCGGTCACGATGTGTCTCCATGCGGCAACGGGCGCTCGATCCGGGGGTTCACCCGCGCGCCCGCGTCAATCGTCCGGCACAAAGTGGGCCGGCTCCTTCTGGCGCGGTGACATGCGGCAGAAGCGTCCGATTTGCAAGGGTTGAATGAAGCTTTTCCGCGCATGGCAGGCGCGTAGCCGACACCCTTCGTCACACGATGCCACGCGGAAATCGGCCTATACTGCCCGCCATGGACACCGCCCCCCTGCATGCCATGGCCCGCTTCGGCCTCGGTCGCCGCCCGTCCGATCCGTTGCCCGCCGACCCGAGCGGCTGGCTGTTAGGGCAGTTGCGCGCAGCCGATGCGCCGCGATTCGACACCCCGCCCAGCACCGCGTCCGGCCTTGCCGCGCTGAACGCCGATCGCACCGAGCGACCGGAACCCGGCAAGGGGAAGGGACGCGCGTTGTTTGTGGCGGAATCGACGGTGACGTTGGAGCATGCGCTGACCACCGCGACCCCGTTCCGGGAGCGATTGGTCTGGTTCTGGACCAACCATTTCACCGTCTCCCTTCGCCGGGGGGAGTGCGCGTCCGTGGCCTGCGCCTTCGTCGAGGAAGCCATCCGCCCCCATGTCGCCGGTCCGTTTTCCGCCATGCTGCTGGCGGTCGCCCGCCACCCTGCCATGCTCCTGTATTTGGACAACGCCGGTTCGGTTGGTCCGAACAGCGCCGCCGGACAAGCCGGCCGGCGCGGCTTGAACGAAAATCTGGCGCGAGAATGCCTGGAATTGCACACCGTCGGCGCCGGCGCCGGCTACAGCCAGGCCGATGTGACGTCGTTGGCCCGCATCCTGACGGGATGGTCGATCGAAGTGCGCGGCCTGCCGAAAGGCTTTGTCTATCGGTCCCGCGCGCACGAACCCGGCGCCCTTATGCTGATGGGGCGCCGCTTCCCGGAAGGCGAGGAAGGCGGGCGGGCTGCCCTGCAATTTCTGGCCGAACACCCGGCGGCTTACCGGTTCCTGGCCACCAAGATGGTGCGGCATTTCGTGTCCGACACCCCCGCACCCGCCGATATCCGCCGAATCGAGGCCGCGTTACGCGACTCCGGCGGCGACTTAGGCGTTGCCGCTGCGGCACTTGTGCGGTTGGAATCGGCCTGGCAGCCGGGCACCAAGCTGCGCAGCCCGCGCGATTTCGCCATCGCCGCCGTCCGCGCTTTGGATCTGCCGCCAACCGAGCGTCCGTCGATCCCAGCGGTGCTGCGGGTGTTGGGGGAGCCGTTTATGAACGCTCCGGCGCCGAATGGCTGGCCCGACATGGCTGCCGATTGGTCTACCCCAGAGTCGATGGTACGCCGGATCGATTGGGCCAATGCTTTCGCCCAACGCCTGGGTTCCCGCGACCCGGTGGAGGTCGCCGACCTCGCGCTGGGACCTATGCTGCGATCGGCGACCCTGGATGCGATGCGTCGCGCCGGATCGCGCCGCGATGCCTTCACCCTGATGCTCACCAGTCCGGAGTTCCAAAGGCGATGAATATCGCACGCCGCTCGGTTTTATCGGGCCTGACCGCCGTTGCCGCCGGTTGGGGCGGTGCGTCCTTGGCGCTGGCCGCCGCTCCCGGGGAGAAGCGATTCGTCGTCATTCTGCAACGCGGCGCGATGGATGGTCTGGCGGCAATCGTGCCGCACGGCGATTCCGGTTATACCGCTTTGCGTGGGGCGCCGCCGGACGGGCTGCTGGACCTCGACGGATTTTACGGGCTGCACCCGGCACTGACCGGCATGCACGCGCTCTATAAGGCCGGCTCGGTGCTGCCGATCCACGCCGTCGCCGGCCCCTATCGCGTCCGCAGCCATTTCGAGGCGCAGGACTATCTGGAAAGCGGCACCGATCATCGGCTGACCAGCGGCTGGCTCAATCGCACCGTCGCCGCGATGGGGGCGGACGCGCTGGCGGTCGGGGTATCCTTGCCGCTGCTGCTGCGGGGGGAAGCTGCAGTCGCCAACTGGGCGCCGCAAGGTATGGCCGAGCCGGCGCCGAACCTTTACGCTGCGATCGCTGCGCTGAACGCAAGCGACAGCACGATCGGCCCCGCCATTGCCGCGGGGCTGAAGGAACGCGGGTTCATCCACCGCACCCCGATGGATCGGCCGGACGCCACGGATCGCAATAGTTTCCCCGCTTTGGCCGCTGCCGCCGGCGCCATGCTGCGCGCGCCCGACGGGCCAAGGATCGCCGCCATGGAGATCGGCGGCTGGGATACCCATGCCTTCCAGGCCACGCGTTTGGTTGGGCCGCTGAAGCAACTCGATGCCGGATTGGTCGCATTGAAAACCGCGTTGGCGGACAAATGGCAGCAGACCGTTGTCCTGGTCATGACCGAGTTCGGCCGAACCGCCCGGCTCAACGGCACCGCCGGCACCGATCACGGCACCGCCGGCGTCGCCTTTCTGCTCGGCGGTCCCGTGCGCGGCGGGCGGGTGCAAGCGGATTGGCCGGGCCTGGGGGCCGGGCAATTGTTCGAAGATCGCGACCTCGCGCCCACCACCGACCTGCGTGCGGTGGCGAAAGGGGTGCTCAGCGCGCATCTCGGGCTCTCGGCGAGCGTGCTGGATCGGGTGTTCCCCGGCAGCGGTTCGGCATCGCCGATGCTGCAATTGGTCGGGTAATTCAGCCAACCACGCGGCGAAGCGGGCGGACCAAAAGCAGCGCCGTCGCCGCCACCAGCGCCATCGCCAGGAACGCCAGACCGCCGAAATGCGCATACAGCAGCCCGGAAACGAACATCGCCGCCCCCGCCGGAATGCCGTAACCCAGGGCGGCATGCAGCGCCTGTGCGGTCGCCGCACGTTCCGGCGGGACGGCGCGACCGAGGATCGCCATCGACGACAGATGCTGCATCGCGAAGGTCCCGGCGTGCAGCAACTGCACCGCGATCAACACCGGCAGCGCTGGGGCGAACGCCATCGTCGTCCAGCGCACGACCGAAGCCACCGCCGCGCAGGCGGTCAGGCCGGAGGGACCGAGGCGCTCGATCACCGCGCGACCGCGCCAGAACAGCAAGATTTCCACGACGATCCCCTCGGCGATCAGCAGGCCGATGGTGCCGTCGCTCAGGCCTTGGGACCGCCAAAGCAGCGCGCCGAAGCCATAATAAGCGGCATGTGCGCCCTGGATCAGCGCGGTGCAGCCGACCGCCAACCGAAATGCCGGAAGGCGAAACAGCTCCCACCCACCGAAGCTGCGGGCGCGGCTGGCGGCGAGATCGGCCTCGGGCAATACCCGGCTGAACACCGTCGCCGTGCCGTAGCCGATCGCCAGCAGGAACGGCACCAGCCAGGAACCGACCGCCGTCATCAGCCAGCCCGTCCCGGCGGTCGCCAGCATGAACGTCGCCGAGCCGACGGCGCGCACCGGCCCGTATTCCATCAACCCCTGCCGCGCGAGGGAAAGCGCCAGGGAATCGGCCAGCGGATTGATGGCGGAGGCAGCGACCCCCTGCCCCGCCGCAACCAGCAGCACCGGCCAGAATCCGCCGGTCAGCGGGAATAGCAGCACCAGCGCGGTTGCGGCGATCGTGGCGCCGGTCAGCACCGGTTTGCGTCGCCCCAGCCGATCCGCCACCCCGCCCCATTGCGGCCCCGCCAGCACCCGCAGGAACGACGCGGCACTCAGGATTTGGCCGATATCGCTGGGCGACAGGCCGCGATCGGCGTACCAAAGCGGCATGAAGCCGGTGATGCCCATGGCCGTGAAATAGGCGCCAACGAACAGCCCGACCCGCATCCCGACCGACAGGGTCACTGCGAGGCGACTTCCCGCACTTTGCGTGCCATCGCCGCGATGCCGTTGCCGCGATTGGTCGACAGGGCCTCCAGCAGCCCGAGGTCCTTGAGAAACACCGGATCGGTGGCCCCGATTTCCGCTTTGGACCGCCCAGAATAGACGCGCAGCAGCAGCGCGACCAGACCGCTTACGATCGCCGCGTCGGATGCCCCGGCGAAAAACAGACGATCGTCTTGAAACCGAACCTCCATCCAGACTCGGCTTTGGCAGCCGGGGACGCGGTGGGCGTCGTTGGCCCAATCTTCCGGGAAGGGCGGCAATTTGCGGCCGAGTTCGATGATGAATTGGTAACGTTCCATCCAGTCGTCGAAAAATTCGAGTTCTTCGCGAATCGCAGCGATGGCGTCGGCGGCCGTGGGTTCTTCCGGTTGGACGAAGGGATCGATCATGCAGGCAGCGTACCCGTATCGGTGTTTTCCAGGGCCAACAGGCCGTAGCCGGTGGTGAAGGGCGCGGTGTAGTTGCGATGGACCCGGGTCACGCTGTCGCCGAGCGCGGCGCGCATGGCGAGCCAGAGGATCATCTCGACGCCTTCGGTGCCGCCGCGTTCCATGTATTCGCGCAACGGCATATCGGCCAGCGGCTCCGGATCGGATTCCAGCCGGTCCATGAACTCGTTGTCCCACGCCATGTTTTTCTGCCCGTACTGCGTGCCATGCAGTTGATGCGTCAGCCCGCCGGTCCCGAAAACCACAACCCGTTTATCCGCCGGGTACGACTCCACCGCCGCTCGGATGGCCTTACCCAGCTTCCACATCCGCCGAGCCGAGGGGATCGGATGCTGGATGACGTTCACCGCCAATGGCACGACGGGAATTTTCCAGTCGGTATCGGTGAGCAGCGGCAGAAACGACAGCACGCCGTGATCGACCGCCATTTCCTGGCAAACGGTGGGGTCGAACTCCTGCTCCACCAACGACCGCGCGAGGTGCCAGCCGAATGCGGGGTCGCCGGGCAGATCGGCGAGCGGGCGCTTGCCCCAGCCCTCGTCCGCCTGCGGATGGCCGGCGCCGACACCCAGCGCCAAGGTCGGCCATTTATCGAAAAAGAAGCTGTTGGCATGATCGTTATACACAATCACGAACAAATCCGGCTTCAACGCATCCAGCCAGGCTCGGGCCGGTTCGTAGCCGGCAAACAACGGCGCCCAGAGCGGATCGCTCTGCTGCCCCCGATCATAGGCCACACCGATGGTGGGCGCGTGGGAACTGCCGATGCCGCCAACGATGGTTGCCATGGCGTTAACCCCTTCCGGCTGTGTGGTTGCCGATCGCCGGCAAAGCGTCGCCGGTGACGCCGCCGATTTTGATCGCGAGGTAGATGGACGCCCCGTGGTCCATCATCCCCTTCCAGTCGCGCCGACGCACAAGATCCTTTTCCGCCGCCGACAGGCCGAAGCTGTCCATGAAGGCTTCCTCGTCGGCCTTAAACGCCGCCCGATTGGCCGCATCGGTGAAGGCCATCGCCATTTTATTGAGGCGATAGGCCCGCGCCGAACGCTCCCCGGTGAACAAATAAGCGCCGGAAACGATGTCGTCCATTGCGTCGTACTCCGCTATTCGGTCGGGCGATCGGTTATCGCATTACAGAATGAACCGGCTCAAGTCGCCCTTCTTCGCCAAAGGCGCCACTTTCTCGTTCACATAGGCCGCATCGACCTCGATCGTCTCCCCGCTGCGATCGGTGGCGGAGAAGCTGATCTCCTCCAGCAACCGTTCCAGCACGGTGTGCAGCCGCCGCGCGCCGATATTTTCCACCCGGTCGTTGATATCGGCGGCGAGGTCGGCCAGCGCGTCGATCGCGCTGTCGCTGAAGGTCAGCGTCACCCCCTCGGTCCCCATCAGCGCGGCGTATTGCTTCAACAACGAGTGTTCGGGTTCGGTCAGAATGCGGCGCAGATCGTCGCGCGACAGCGGCGAAAGCTCGACCCGGATCGGCAGCCGGCCTTGCAATTCCGGCAGCAGATCGGACGGCTTGGACAGATGGAAAGCGCCGGATGCGATGAACAGCACATGGTCGGTCTTCACCAGACCATACTTGGTGTTGACGGTGGTGCCCTCGATCAGCGGCAACAGATCGCGCTGCACCCCCTCCCGCGAGACATCCCCGCCGCGCATGCCGCTTTCGCTGGAGCGGCAGATTTTGTCGATCTCGTCGATGAACACGATGCCGTTGTTCTGCGCGCGATCCACCGCATCCTTGGCCAGACGATCGTTGTCGAGCAGGTCTTCCGATTCCTCGGCTTCCAGCACCCGGCGGGCGGCTTCGACGGTCATCCGCCGTTTCTCCCGCTGGCGGCCGCCGCCCATCATGCCCTTCATCATCTCCGACAGGTTGATGACCTGCCCCGGCGGCATGCCCGGCAGATCGATCTGGCCGACCGGGTTGCTGCCGGCCTCCTGCACCGCGATCTCGATTTCCTTCTGCTCGAACTCCCCGGCCCGCAGCATGCGGCGGAATTTCGACCGCGTGTCGGCAGCGGCTTCTTCGCCGACCAGGGCGGTAATCAGCCGCTCTTCCGCGTTATGGGCCGCCTGCGCCTGCACTTCCTTGCGCGAGGCGTCCCGCAGCATGGTCAGGCTGGCATCGACCAGATCGCGGACGATGCTTTCGACATCGCGGCCGACATAGCCGACTTCGGTGAACTTGGTGGCCTCGACCTTCAGGAACGGCGCCTGCGCCAGCCGCGCCAAACGGCGGGCGATTTCGGTCTTGCCGCAGCCGGTCGGGCCGATCATCAGGATGTTCTTCGGGACCACTTCTTCCCGCATGGCTTCCGGCAATTGTTGCCGGCGCCAACGGTTGCGCATGGCGATCGCCACCGCGCGCTTGGCATCGTTCTGGCCGACGATGAAGCGGTCGAGTTCGGAAACGATTTCCCGGGGCGAATAGGTAGGGGCGTCCATCATATGGTCTCAACTACGACGTTGCCGTTGGTGTAAACGCAGATTTGCGCCGCGATCCGCATCGCTTTGCGGGCGATGTCTTCGGCGCCCATTTCGGGGATGTCGATCAGCGCGCGCGCCGCCGAGAGGGCGAAATTGCCGCCGGAGCCGATGGCGATCAGGCCGTCTTCGGGTTCCAGCACGTCGCCGTTGCCGGTCAGGGTGTAGCTGTGGTGCTTGTCGGCGACCGCCATCATGGCTTCCAACCGGCGCAGATAGCGATCGGTCCGCCAGTCCTTCGCCAATTCGACGCAGGCGCGTTCCAACTGGTTGGGAAAGCGTTCGAGCTTGGCTTCCAGCCGTTCCAGCAACGTGAAGGCGTCGGCGGTGGCGCCAGCGAAACCCGCCAGCACCGAACCGCCTGCCCCGATGCGCCGGACCTTGCGGGCGTTGCCCTTGACGATGGTCTGACCGAGGCTGACCTGACCGTCGCCGGCCATCGCCACCTTGCCGTCCCGGCGGACGCACAGGATGGTGGTGCCGTGCCAGCCGATCGGATCGGCTGGATTGGATGATGTGTTCTGCATGACGCTGCTAGATGGAGGTTCGATGCGGCCGGGGCAAGCCCTGGCCCCACCATATGCGATCCTGCTCACCCCACGAGATTGCGCGGCACGTCCTTGAACGGCTTCTCGGTGTCGCCGGTGCGTTCCCGCGGCATCTTCAGCACCCGCTCGCTGATGATGTTGCGCTGGATCTCATCGGTGCCACCGGCGATGGAGGTCGCGGGCACCGACACCAGGATTTCCGCGATCACCCCGTTCATCGGCCCGTCGTCCCCGGTCAGCAGCGCATCCGCCCCCGAAATCTGCGTATGCACCCGCGCCGCCGCTCGGGCGATATGGCTGGACACCAGCTTGCCCAACGAGCCCTCGGGTCCTTGCGGCCGACCCTCCGCCTGCGCCGCGCGGGCGCGCCGCGCGGTCCACTCCGCCGCCTTGGACATCGTCAGCAGCTTGGCGATTTCCTGGCGCACCACGGGATCGGCGATTTTGCCGGTTTCCTTGGCCCGCGGCAGCACCAGATCGACCCGCCCGGCACGCTGCGGATACCATTTATACGGCTCCATCGTGGTGGCGATTTCGGCGCGTTCTTCCTCGTAGGCGCGTTCCGGTCGAGTGGACCCCTTGCCCCAGGTCCGCAGCCCGTCGGCGCCGCGCCGTTCGTGCATCAGGGTGGTGGTGGTCACCGCCCAGCCATCGCCGACGGCCGAGACCAGAAATTCCGGCTGCACCGTGGCATCGCTGAGGAACACCTGGTTGAACGAGGCATGCCCGTTCATCTGCCGCAACGGATACACCGTCACGCCCGGCTGTTTCATGTCGATAATGAAATACGACAGGCCGGCGTGTTTTTTCGCGTCCCAATCGGTGCGGGCAAGCAACAGGCCCCAATGCGCCTTGTGCGCGCTGGTGGTCCAGACTTTCTGCCCGTTCACGATCCACTGATTGCCCTTCATCTCGGCCCGCGTCACCGCGCCCGCGACATCCGATCCGCTGCCGGGTTCGGAGAACAACTGGCACCAAGTATCCTCCCCGGTCATGATACGCATAAGGAATTTCTCCTTATGCATATCGGTGCCGTGCGCCAGAATCGTTGCGGCGGCGAGGACGCGGATCCCCGCCTCGGCCGGGCCGATGGCGCCGATACGCGCGAATTCTTCCTTGACGATGGGGACCAACCCGACGGGCAGGTCGCGGCCGTACCAACGGGATGGCCAATGCGGGTTGCCCCAGCCGGATTCGGCCAGCTTGTGCCGCCATTCCACCAGTCCCAGATTCGGGTCCCAGTTGGCGGTCAGCCAGGCCCGGCATTCGGCGCGGACGGTGTCTTCGTTCAATTCGGTCATGGTCCGCTCCTTCATTCCGCCCAATGCTTCATCATGTTCTCGCGATGGTAGAACGCATCGCCGAACAAAACGTCGGAGCTTTTGCCGCGCTTGTACCAAAGATGGGTGTCGTTATCCCAGGTAAACCCGATCCCACCGTGAATTTGGATCGCATGCGTGGCGGTCTGCGAATAGGCATCCGACGCGCAGGCCTTGGCCAGCGATGCGGTCGCGGCGATATCGGCATCGCCCTCATCCAAGGCGGCGGCGGCGTAATAGGCGGCGGATTTCGCCAGTTCCACGTCCAGCAGCATATCCGCTGCCTTGTGCTTCATCGACTGGAACGACGCGATCGGCTTGCCGAACTGCATGCGCATCATCGCGTAGGCGAGCGAATCCTCCCGCAGGCGTTCCGCGCCGCCGACCATTTCGTTGGACAGGCAAACGGCCGCCTCGATCGCCAGTTTTTCGTAGGCGCCTTCGGCCGAACCCAGGAAGGTCGATTCGACGTCGGAAAATTCCAGGCGGGCGAGTTTGCGGGTCGGGTCCATGGTTTTGAGCAGACGCCGGGTCAGGCCGGCGGCATTGCCGTCCACGGTGTAGAACGCCAGCCCGGACGGGCCGCGCGCCAACACGACGATCAGATCGGCGGTGTGCCCGTCCAGCACGAAGCTTTTGTGCCCGTTCAACCGGCCGGTGGCCGAGGCTGTCAGGGTGGTGGCGGCGGCTTCCCACGATCCGCCGTCCTCGGCCGCCGCCAGCGTCGCCACCGTTTTCCCCGACGCAATGCCGGGCAGCAGCGCCGCTTTGCGTTCATCGGAACCGGCATGCAGGATCGCGCCGGCCGCCAGCACGGTGGTGGCGAAATAGGGGGCGCAAACCAAGGCGCGGCCCATTTCTTCCAGCACGATGCAATGCTCCCCGAAGCCGAAGCCGTGGCCGCCGTATTCTTCGGGAATGCGCACCGCCGCCAGACCGAGGTCGGCGTTCAGGGCTTGCCAACCCTCTCGCTCCCACCCGGCATCGGTTTCCATCAGGCGACGGGTTTCTTTGATCGGCGCGCGATCGGCCAGATAGCGGCGTAGGTTGGAGCGGAACTCGTCCTGCTCGCTGGAAAAACTGAATTTCATCGAACGTCCCTCTTGTCCCGCGCAGTGTAACGCGGGCCGGATATAAATCTACCGCATGCCCGCCTTTATCGCATTCCCTGGGCGCCGTTGACCTGCATGATCTGCGCCGTCACCCAATTCGCCGCCGGGGACGCCAGGAACACCACAACACGGGCCACTTCCTCCGGCGTGCCGAGGCGCCCGAACGGAATATTGGCCAGGATACGGGCATACAGTTCCGGCGCGTCGGTTTTGCGCTGTTCCCACGAACCGCCGGGGAATTCGATCGAGCCGGGGGCGATGCTATTCACCCGGATGCGCTTCGCCGCCAAGGCCACCGCCGAGGACTTTGTGTAGTGGATCACCGCCGCCTTCGACGCGCCGTAAGCGGGATTTCGCACGGCGGGGTTGATCCCTGAGCCGGAGGAAATGTTGATAATCGCGGGGTCGCGGCCCTGTTCCAGGAACGGCACAGCCTCCCGCGTGGCGCGCACGGTGGCCAGCAGATCGACCGAAAGACTGGCTTCCCAGCTTGCCTCGTCGTCCGCCCGCCCGAAGCCCGAGGCATTGTTGATCAGGATATCGATCCCCCCGCCCAGCGCCGCCGCCGCTGCCGGCATATAGGCGACAATGGCCGCGTTGTCGGCCAGATCGCACGACGCCGCGTGGACCGTCCCGCCGAGGGCGGCGATCTCGCGTCGCGCCGATTCCAGCGCTTCGACGCCGCGGGCGCAGATCGACACTGCACAGCCTTCCGCCGCAAATCCCAGCGCGATCGCTTTGCCGATGCCCTTGCTGCCACCGGCCACCACCACGCGCCGGCCCTTCAGTCCCAATTCCACGCGCCCCGCCCCCTTCTATGTTCCCGCGTCTATGTTCCCGCTCAGGATGCGCTAAGCTCGCCATCGCGCCAACAGAGGACACCGGACCATGATCTCGTTTTATTACAATCTCGCGCCGAACCCGACCAAAGTGGCCTTGTGCCTGGAAGAAATGGGGTTGCCCTACGAATTGGTGCCGGTCGATACCCGCAAGGGGGAGCAGCACCTGCCCGCATTCCTGGCCATCAACCCCAATGCCAAGCTGCCGGCGATCGTGGACGACGGCACCACGGTGTTCGATAGCAACGCGATCCTACTGTATCTCGGCGAGAAAACCGGCCAGTTCATGTCGCCCGATCGTGGCGCGTTGCTGTCCTGGACGATGTTCGTTGCGTCCGGCATCGGCCCCTATTCCGGTCAGGCGGTGCATTTCAAGAATGTCGCCCCCGAACCCAAGGAATACGCCGTCAACCGTTATGTGTTCGAGGCCAAGCGCCATTGGGGCATTCTGAACGATCGGCTTGCGCAAAATCGTTTCATGCTGGGCGATACTTACACGATCGTCGATATGGCGGTGTGGGGCTGGTCGCGGCTGGTGCCGTTCGTTCTCGGGCCGGACGCATTCGACGCGCTGCCGCATGTGAAACGACACCTCGACGAAATCTCCGCTCGGCCGGCCGCCGCGCGCGCGCTGGCGCTGAAAGATCGTCATGCGTTCAAGGCCGAGATGGACGACGCCGCGCGCATCGCGATGTTCCCCCATCTGGCCGTCAAAACGGCCTGACGCCATGACCGCCACCGAGGTACTGGGCCGGTTCGTCGCCGAATCGGAATGGACGGACCTGACCGACACGCTGCGCCACCAAGGCCGCCGATCGCTGCTGAATTCCATCGGCTGCGCCTTGGGTGTTGCGCAGTCGGACCCGGTGGCGATGGCGGTCCGCACGCTGCTGCCCCTCAGCGGGGCCGACCGCACGACGGTGTTCGGGCGGTCGGAGCGGCTGGATGTGCTGGGGGCGGCCTTCGTCAACGCGATCGGCGCCAATTTGTTGGACTACGACGATACCCACCTGCGCACCGTCATCCACCCCGCCGCCCCCGTCGCGCCGGTCGTGCTGGCGTTGGCCGAGCAGCGGGGATTGTCGGGCGCGGCGGCGTTGCATGCGTTCGTTTTGGGGATGGAAGTCGCCTGCCGCATCGGCAACGCCGTTTCGCCCATGCATTATTCCCGTGGCTGGCACATCACATCCACCTGCGGCATTTTCGGCGCGGCAGCGGCAGCAGCAAAGTTGCTGAGCCTGACAGCGGATCAAACGGCGCACGCGATCGGACTGGCGGCCTCGGCTTCGGCGGGCGTCGTTGAGAATCTGCCGAGCGCGGGGAAGAACTTGAGTGTGGGGAATGCGGCGCGCAATGGGTTGTTTGCCGCCTTGCTCGCGCAACAGGGCTACACCGCCGCGCCGGCCGCCCTGGAAGGCCCGCTGGGTTGGGCGCGCGCGATGGGCGATGTGCCGGCGACCGGCGAAATTGTCGGCGACCTCGGCACGCGGTGGGAAGCTGCTGCCAACACCTATAAGCCTTACCCCTGCGGCATCGTCATGCACGCGGTGATCGATGCGTGCCTGCAACTGCGGCGCGACCACGATCTGCGCGCCGAGGATATCGTTGCCGTTTCGGTATCCGGCGACCAATTATTGCTAGATCGCGGCGATCGGACGGTGGCGAACGAACGCGATGCCCGCGTCAGTATCCATCATTGCGCTGCCGTTTCCTTCATGTTCGGCAAAGCCGGGCTGGCGGAATTCGAAGACGCAACGGCAAGCGACCCCGCTGTCGCCGCCTTCCGATCCCGTTGCCAGGCCGTACTGGATGCCGCAAGCCCGCGCGGGGCGGCAACCGCAACGGTCCGCACCGCCGACGGACGCAGCTTGACCGCCACCGTGCAGCACCCAAAAGGCAGCCAGCAACAGCCGCTTTCGGACACCGAGATCGAGGCGAAATTCCGCGACTCCGCTGCCTATGGCGGGTTTGCCGGCCCGATCGATGCCGCGATCGCCGCCATCTGGACGATCGACACCGCGCCCGATATCGCGCCGATCGTGGCGCTGCTGAAATCGTAAAATAATTGGAACGAACGAGGAAACCATGAACCTGCAAGGAAAAGTCTGCGTCGTCACTGGCGCGGCCAGCGGCATCGGGGAGGCCGTCGCCCGCGCCTTCGTCGCCGCCGGAGCCGCCGGTGTCGTCGTCGCCGATACCAATCGGGAACAATTGGCTCGGGTTGCCGCCGAAATCGGTGCGCTCGCAGTGCCGACCGACGTGTCGAAGGAAGCCGACATCGTCGCCCTGATCGCGGCGGCCGAGACCCGGTTCGGCCCGATCGACGTATTCTACTCCAACGCCGGCATCTCCCGCGCGGGCATGGAAGACGCGCCGGACGCAGATTGGGACTTGAACTGGCGCATCCATGTCATGAGCCACG
Source organism: Acetobacteraceae bacterium (assembly GCA_025354865.1). Taxonomy (GTDB): domain Bacteria; phylum Pseudomonadota; class Alphaproteobacteria; order Acetobacterales; family Acetobacteraceae; genus Rhodopila. The sequence continues at coordinate 15,334 of JANXMB010000090.1, forward strand.
TCTTCGCCGCCCGCGCCCTTGTGCCCGGCATGCTCGCCCGCGGCGCCGGCTACCTGATCAACACCGCATCCGCCGCCGGGCTGCTGGCGTCGATGAATTCCATGGCGTACGGCGTCACCAAAAGCGCGGCCGTGGCGTTAGCGGAACATCTGGCGATCCAATATGGCGACAAGGGCATTCGGGTGTCGGTGTTGTGCCCGCAAGCCGTGCAAACCGGCATGACCAGCGGCCGGCCCGGCGCGGCCAGCGTCGATGGCACTATGACCGCGCCGGAGGTCGCCAAAATCGTTGTGGAAGCGATAGAAGCCGAACGGTTCCTGATCCTGTCGCACGAAACGGTGCACGACTACGAGGCGCGCAAAGTGTCCAACCGGGATCGCTGGCTGACCGGCATGCGCCGCCTGCGCAACAAGATCTACGGCACCCCGGCGGCCTGAAACAAACGCCGGGGAACGCGATCTAAAGAGAACGAGCCGCCTTCGCATCGATCAGCGCCGCGATTTCTGCGTCGCTGAACCCGACCTCGGCCAGGATCTCCGCCGTGTGCTCCCCCAACAAGGGCACCGGCCGAGCAATGGCGGCCGGCGTGTCGGAGAAGCGGGTGGGGGGACGGGCGAGACGGACCCGCCCCTGCGTCGGGTGATCCAGCACCGGGAACATCTCCACCGCTTTCAAATGCGGCTGCTCGGTTACCTCCGCCATCCGGGTGAACGAGGTATGCGGCACATCGATACGGAGCAGCAATGCCTCCCATTCCGCGCTGGTGCGGGTCTGCGAGATTTCCCGCATTTTGGCATAGATCGCGCCGACGTTCCGGTTGCGCAACACGGGGTCGTTGACGCCGAATTCCTCGATGAGTTCGGGATGGCCCACCGCCTCAAAAAACGCGCACCAATTGGCGGCGGAATACGGCAGCATGGTCAACCAGCCGTCCTTGGTGCGCGCCGGTTTGCGTTCCCGCATGCGCTTATAGACCGGCGGGCCGACCGGGGGTTCGTAACTAAGTCCGCCCATCATCTCGACGCTGTTGAACGCCGCCAATGTTTCCAGCATGGGCACTTCGACCATCTGGCCTTCGCCGCTTTGCGTGCGTTGAAACAGCGCGGCGCAGACCGCCGAAACCATTGCCATACCGGTCAGTTTATCCGCCACCAAACTGGGAACGAATTGCGGTTCGTCGTCCGAACCCATGGCGCTGGCAAAACCGCTGGCGGCCTGGATGATTTCGTCGAACGCCGGACGCGCGCGCCACGGCCCGTCCTGGCCGAAGCCGGTTGCGACCGCGAAAATAATACGCGGATTGAGCGCTTTGCACGCCTCGTACCCGAAGCCCAGGCGGTTCATCCCAGCCGGTCGAATATTGGTAACGATCGCATCGGCCGTCGGGATCAGGCGGCGCAGGGCGTCTTTCCCGCCCTCGGTTTTCAGATCGAGCGCAACCGAGCGCTTGTTGCGGTTCAATTGCATGAAATTGGCCGCCATGCCGCGATTGCGGAACAGGCCAGAATTGCGGGCGGTGTCGCCGTTCAGCCCTTCGATCTTGATCACGTCGGCGCCCCAGTCGCCCAAAGTCTGGGTGGCGAAGGGACCCAACACAACGGTTGTCAGGTCGAGAATGCGGATGCCCTTGAGCGGGCCGGTTGCTTCGGTCATGGTTTCGTCCGTGGTTCCGTTCGGTCCGACCCAGGATAGTCGCGCCGTGCCTGCAAGGGAAACGGGCCGAAAAAACAGAGAGGAAACAGCAATGACCGACGACATTTTCGACTACATCGTCGCCGGAGCCGGCTCCGCTGGCTGCGCCGTGGCTGCTCGACTGAGCGAATCCGGGCGCCACAGGGTGCTGCTGCTGGAAGCAGGCCCGCCCGATCGCAACCGCTGGATCCATGTTCCCATGGGGTTTTCCCGGCTGTATTCGGATCCGAAGGTGAATTGGATGTACGATTCCGAACCGGAAAAGCAACTGAATAACCGCACCATGTATTCCCCGCGCGGCAAGACTTTGGGCGGCACCAGCTCGATCAACGGCATGGTCTACATGCGCGGCAACGCCGGGGATTACGACGAATGGCGGCAACGCGGCTGCACCGGCTGGGATTACGACTCGGTCCTGCCATTCTTCAAAAAAGCCGAAAACCGATTGAAAGGCGCGGACGCTTTCCACGGCGTCGGCGGGCCGCTGACCGTGACCGATCGCGAACCCGGACACGAACTGACCGACGCGGTCGTTGCGGCAATGGTCGAATACGGCTTGCCGCGCAATCCCGACGTCAACGGCGCCACGCAGGAAGGCGCCGGCTATTTCCAAGCCACCACCGGCAACAGCAAACGCTGGAGCACCGCGACCGCCTACCTCGCCCCCGCTCGGCATCGCGCCAATTTGACGGTGCGAACCAATTCTCTGGCGACACGAATTATCGTCGAAAACGGCCGAGCGGTGGGGGTAGAATATCGCGAAAACGGGGTGCGGCGGGTGTCGCGCGCACGGGGCGAAGTGGTGGTCAGCGGCGGCGTTTTCAATTCCCCGCAATTGTTGCAATTATCGGGTATCGGCCCGGGCGCACTGTTGCGCCAACACGGCATCGATGTCGTGCGCGACACCCCATCCTGCGGTGCGCATATGCAAGATCATTTCTATGTCCGACATGCGTACCGAGCAAGCCGGGAGGTAACGATGAATACCCTGGCTGGATCGTTGCCGCGCAGTGCGTTGGCGTACGCGCAATATGTGCTGTTCGCATCGGGTCCGCTGGCATCGAACGGCGTGCCAGCCGGCGGCTTCGCGCGCAGCGATCCACGGTTGGAGCGACCGGATTTGCAATTCAATTTCTCCCCATTTTCCTATGCCACGCGCGGCCCGAAAGGGGCGATCCCGCACAATTTTCCCGGCTTCAGCCTCAGCGCGATCCATCTGAAACCGGATGCGCGCGGGACCGTGATGCTGAAAAGCCCCGACCCTGCCATTGCGCCGGCGATCGCGTTCAATTTTTTGCAAACCCAATACGATTTGCAGGCTCTGACGACCGCGATGAAAATGGTCCGCGCCTTTGTCCGACAACCGTCTTTGGCGCCCTACGTGGCGGAGGAGGTCGTTCCGGGCGCGCGCTTCGCAACCGATGCCGATCTGGAACAGGCGATCCGCGAAAATGCGCAATCGAATCTCCACCCCGTCGGCACTTGTCGCATGGGGCCGGAGGGTAGCGACAGCACGGTCGATCCGCAGTTGCGGGTTTGGGGCATTGGCGGGTTGCGGGTGGTCGATGCCTCGGTGATGCCGACGGTGCCGGCGGGCAACACCAATGCGCCCACCATCATGATTGCGGAAAAAGCGGCGGCGACGATGCTCGCCGATGCCCGGGGTTAAACCCGCCCCGGGCCGGGCGGTCGGCGGTCCAGCGTCGCGCGGTCGAGTTTGTGCGCGACGCCGCCTTTCCAGATGCCGACGATTTTGTTTCTATCCTGCAAAATACGCACATCCGCTTCCGGATCGCCATCGACCAGGAGCAAATCCGCGAGGTAGCCCGGCCGCACCGCGCCGGCTTCGATCCCCATCAATTCGGCACCGTAGCGGGTTGCGCAGATCAACGCCTCGGTCGGCGAATAGCCGAGGTAGCGGATGAAATGTTCGATATCTCGCGCATTTTCGCCCTGCGGGGTGCGGGCGAATCCATAGTCGCCACCGATCACAACCCGAATACCGCGCTTTTTCATTTCGGGGTACGCTCGGCTTGCCGCTTCCAGGCCGAGATCGAAACTCCGTTTCATACCCGGATGGAACGCGCCGGGCGGGGCTTCCTCCGCCGCTGCTTGCAACAAGCCGATCGCCGGCCCGACGAAGATGCGATCTCGGACGGATTCCAGCAGGTCCAAGGCTTCCTCGTCGGCATGTTCGCAATGATATATGACGTCGATACCGCAACGGACGGCGCGTTTGACGCTTTCCGCCGCCCTGCAATGCGCATTCACCATCCGCCCATAGTCCCGCGCAACCGCCACGCCCGCTCGGATTTCCTCCTCCGACATTACGGTGCGCGGCTTGTTGCCGCGTGCGGTGAAATCGTCGCCCGATATATTCAATTTGATGCTGTCCACGCCTTCGCGCGCGCAAAGTCGTGCCAGTTTAGTAATTTCGACCGGTCCGTCGGCGACGATGGCGAAACTATCGCGGAATTGATGCGCTTTGCGTTCGTCGCCGAGGCCGCCGGTGACGGTGATTTCCGGCCCGCAGGCGCGCAGCCGCGGCCCTGGCAGATCGCCGGCTTCGATCGCATTGCGGATCACGACATCCAGCCGCAGCTTGGCCGATGCGGCGCTGTAGGCGCTGGTAAATCCGCTGTCGAGCAGAAGCCGAGCGTTACGGGCGGCGATCAAAGTGTGTTCTTCGGGCGGGGTGTCGCCGAGGTCGGTGGGGCGCGCGCTATTTATAAAAGTAATATGGGCGTGGCCTTCGACGAGGCCGGGCATCAAGGTCATGCCTTTGGCATCGATTATTTCCGCGCCCTCGGTTGCCGTTTGGTCCAGGGATGGGGCGACCGTGTGGATACGATCGTTTTCGACCAGGACCTCGGCCGGGCAGGACGCGCTGCCCGACCCGTCCCATAGGCGGGCGTTGCGAAACAGGATGCGGGTCATCGTGCGGCTCCGTTACTGCAAAAGACCGATCAACGCCGCGACATTCGGTGCTTGTCGAAGCGTCCGCGCGGCGGTCAGGCTGGCCTCGACTGCCGCCGGTTGCAGCCCCGACGCCGGCACCAAAGCGCGGTATTTCGCTTCGATATCGGCCCAATCGAGGCCAAGCGCACCGGAACCGTGCGGCAGCAGCACCGTGCTGCGGGCGAAACGTCCATCGATGGCGGTAATCGTGACCGTCGCGCCTTGCCGGTACAGCGCGGCGTGCTCGGTCGGTTGCGGTCCGACACGGACTTTGTCGATCAGGCGATGCACCACGGGATCGGCGATTTTTTCCGGATTGGCATTGATCCAACCGAAACCCCAATCGGCAGCCCCGGCCGCGAGGAAATTCGCCGGGCTGTGCGCCATGTCGATCAGATCGACAGGATGCAGCGGCCCGCTGAGTTTTGTCAGTCCGGGACGGGCAACCTCGATCGTGGCAATATCGTCCGGCGCGAATCCGCCGGCCCTCGCCGCTTTGGCTGCGGCTTCGGCGAAGGCATGGTAGGGGTGGCCGCCGGGCACCAATTTTATTGCCATGTCGGTCACGATGTCCCAGCTTTCGCCCAGGCCGGCGAGCGCGATTTTACCGGCTTCGGTGCCATCGACGCCGCCGAAAGCCTCAAAGAATCCCTGGTAGGTTTCCAGGATGCGTTCTTCGACCTTGAAGCCGCGTTGGGCGGCCAGGGCGGCGTTGACGCCGTGCATCGCGGCCAACCCGGCATGGTATTCGCGGGCGACGCTGGTATCGGCGGCCGTTGCCAGACCGCCGATCGATACGGCGGTAATCGCGATCGTTTGGGCCATTTCTTCGGCGTTCAGTTTCAGCATTCTGGCACCGGCACCGGCGGCGGCCATCGCCGCACCGAGGCAGCCGTGGAAGCCGCGATTGCGGAAACCGGGCGTGATGGGTTCGCTCAGCCGTCCGGCGACTTCGTAACCGATGACGATGGCATCGAGCACCTCTTCCCCGCTGGCACCCAGGCGTTCCGCCATCGCAAGGGAAACGGCGGTCAGCGGCGTGCCGGCGTGCACGATATTGCGTAGGTCGCTATCGTCGGAAGCGGCGGCGTCGGACGTCATGGCGTTGACCCGAGCGACCTGGGCTACCGGCAGTTTCGTACCGGCATCGAACCAGATCGACGCATCGGGCCGTCCACCCTGCTCGCGACTCATTTCGCGTACAATCCGAGCAGATTGGATTCCGGTGCCGAAGGCGGCGCTGGCGAGGGTGCTGGCGACGACCATGGCGGCGTGGTCCATGGCTTGGGCGGGCAGATCGGCGGTGGAAACGCCGGTCAAAAATGTAGCGAGGGCGCGGGCAACTGTCATCGTGGCATTCCTTGCTCTATTTCGGTCTCGATATCAGCTTCCGTCCTTGCCCCACATATTCTCCCACACTAGATCCTTCCAGCTCTCCGCTTTGGTTTTAAGCGTTCCGGCCTCGAACATGAAATCCGCGCCTTTTTTGAAACCTTTCGGGGTCGAGCTGTAACGCATGATGGCGGGGTTCACGATCATTGCCTCGATCCAGGCCAGGGCGCGTTTCTGCGGTTCGCGCGCGACATAAATCTGGGCGGATTCGTGCGGGTTGGATTTGATGAAGGCGAAGGCGTCTTCCATTGCGGCGGCGGTGGCGGCGTAGAGTTTGGGGTTGGCGTCGTGGAAGCGGGGCGCGACATAAAGCGCGGAGATGGACGAACCGGCTTCGATATAATCCTCGGAATTCATCACCAGATGCACCTTGCCGGATTCCATCATTTCGTCGGCGAAGGGGGTAATCGCGAGTTGGCTGCGCACCGCGCCCTGCCCGCTCAAGACGATCGCCATACCGTCGGGGTTGGACATCGGCACCAGATTGGAATCGAATCTAAAACGTTGATCCCAGCCATATTCCTTCGCAGCCGCCATCTGCATTGCCAGCGCCTGGGCGGTGACTTTCAGGGCACTGATGGCGATGCGATCGTTCGGTCCGATATCTTTGATCGTTTTAATTTTCGGATCGTTGGAAAGCAGCAGAATCGGCCCGCCCGACAGCGGCGTCATGATGCGGATTTTGCCCTTGGTCTTGTCCCACAGCACGAAGGCCGGCCCGAACCCGCCCATCGCGAGGTCGGCGTCCCCGGCCAGGATCAAATCGCTACTGGCCGGCCCGCTGGCCATATGGATGACGCTGACCTTCACGTCCCCTAACCCAGCGGCTTTGGCGCGTTCCTGGATGAAGCCGCGATCGGCGGCGACGTAAACCGGCAGGTAGCCAAGCCCGAAGGGCATGACGATGCGGACTTCGTTTTGTTCCGCATGGGCACCAGACGACAGCAGCAGGAGAAGCAGGGCAAAAAGGAGAAAGCGCTTCATGATTGTCCATCCGTGTTGACGATTTTGCGGGCGATCAGGTCGTCGATATCGGCGTCGTTCAGCCCGGCCTCGGCCAGGATTTCGCGCGTGTGCTGGCCTAGTCGGGGGGCGAATTTCTCCATCGGCTTCGGCTGGGTTTCCGTCCAGGTGCTGGGTTCGCGCATCGTGCGAAGGCGGCCCTCGGACGGATGATCGACCCAATGGAAGAACCCGGCATCGGCCAGATGCGGGTCGGCCATCAGGGTTTCCAGCGTGTGCGGCACCATGCAGGGAATATCGTTCTCTTGCAGCAATGTCAGCCATTCGGCGTTGGTGCGGGTTTTCACCTCCGCCGCGATCATGTCGTAGAGCGCGTCGATATTGGCGGTGCGGGCACCGATATCGGCGAAACGAGGATCGTTTTCCAACAGATGCCCCTTGCCCACTGCTTGGAAGAACCGTTGCCATTGCCCATCGTTATAGGGCAGCACCGCGATGTGGCCGTCCTTGCTGGGATACGGGCGGCGGCTGCGCGACAGGGTGCGGGGATAGCCCGGCGGGCTGGTCGGCGGGTCGAACGTATGGCCCTGCATATGTTCGGACAGCACAAATTGCGCCATCGTTTCGAACATCGGGACCTCGATCATCTGGCCAATCCCCGTGCGGGCTTGCACCAACAGACCGGCCAGCAAGGCATTCGCCGCCGCGCCGCCGACGATGCGATCGATCGCGGCCATCGGGATGAAGCGCTGCTCCCCGGTGGATCGTTGCAACAATGTCGGGATCGCCGAGGCCGCCTGGATCAGGTCATCGTACGCCGGCCGCCCGGCATAGCGCCCGGCGCTGCCGTAACCGACCATGCTGAGGTAGACGATTTTCGGGTTGAGAATCCGGATCGACTCGTAATCGAGGCCAAGCCGAGCGAGGGCGGCCTGACGGATATTGGATGCGAGGGCATCGACGTGGGGTATCAGACGCAGAATGGCGTCGCGGGCTTCCTTCTGCTTCAGATCGATGGCGATGCTACGCTTGCCGCGCGCGTTGTGCTGGAACGTACCGCTCATGCCGCGATGCTTCGGCACGCCGGTATAGCGCGAGGAATCGCCGCCGGGCGCTTCGACCTTGATCACATCGGCGCCAAAATCCGCCATGATGCGGGTACACCAAGGCCCCATCTGCACCGTTGTCAGGTCGAGCAAACGAATACCGGCAAGCGGGCCACTCATGAATACGTATCCTCCAGGGTTGGCCCGAGTATCTGCGCCCGCCGAACGCGCGGCAAGTTGCGCTGTCCGGCGCGTTGGGTATGAATCGCTCGCAAACCAGGAGTAAGCCCATGTCCCGCCTTCGCTTCGGCGCCTTTCTCGCCCCGCACCACCCCATCGGCGAACACCCGATGCTCCAATTCCAGCGCGACATCGCCCTTGTCGAGCAGCTCGATAAGCTCGGTTACGACGAATTCTGGTGCGGCGAGCACCATTCTTCCGGCTGGGAAATGATTGCCTCCCCGGAAATGTTCCTTGCCGCAGCGGCGCAGAAAACCCACCGGATCGCTTTGGCAACAGGCGTGGTGTCGCTGCCCTACCACCACCCGTTCCACGTCGCACAACGCATGGTGCAATTGGATTACATGAGCGGGGGGCGCGCGATTTTCGGATCCGGGCCGGGCGCACTGGCGTCCGATGCACACACTTTGGGCGTCGATCCCATGCTGCTGCGCGATCGCCAGGACGAGGCCATCGGCATCATCCGTCGGTTGTTCGCCGGGGAACGCGTGACCTACAAATCCGACTGGTTCCAAATGAACGATGCCGCATTGCAACTACTGCCGTTGCAGGCGGAAATGCCCTTCGCCGTGGCATCCCAGATCAGCCCGTCCGGCATGACCCTGGCCGGCAAGCATGGCATCGGCATCATCTCGATCGGCTCGCTCTCGGATGAGGGCCTGAACGCCCTGCCGACGCAATGGAGCTTCGCCGAAGCCGCCGCGAAAAAGCACGGGCAGATCGTGGACCGAGCCAATTGGCGCGTGCTGCTGTCCTGGCATATTGCGGAAACCCGCGAAAAAGCCCGCGAACAGGCGCGCGACGGGTTGCTGCGTCACCATAACGAATACATCGTCGATACCCTCCAACGCCCCGGTGCTCGGCCCTTCAAAGATGGGGACCGAGCGGTCGATGCCATGGCATTTTCGAAGGGAGCGGCGGCGACGATCGGCACGCCGGACGATTTGATCGAACGCATCAAGTCGGTGATCGATATCAGCGGCGGCTTCGGCACCGTGGTCGGCTTCGTGCACGATTGGGCGAACCCGGAAAACACCGCCCGCAGTTGGGATATGGTGGCGCGCTATGTCATTCCCGAAATCAACGGCTACATGGCGGGTTTGCGCAAATCCCGCGCCTTCGTGGCGGAGAATCGGGAATATTTCGATCGTGCGCGGCAGGCCGTCATGGCGAAAATTGCCGAGAACGAACTGGCGACGGCCGCCCTTGCGGTCACGAAGTCGCCGATGCTGGCGGCCTCGTCGAGCAACGTCCCCGACTTCGACGCGATGCGGAAAGCCGGGGAGTAACGGGCCCGTTAGATCGCGCGATTCAGACCTCCGGTGATCCCACCTTCGGTCATCGCGCTCTAAGCAGCGGCGATCCGTAACCGGGTCGCCGCCCGAGCGCGACCGATCAACGGCAACAGGGCCTCCAGCGAGGGGCCCTGTTCCTCCCCGGTCAGGGCAAGACGGAGCGGCATCCACAAAGCCTCCCCCACGCGGCCGGTCGTCTGCGACAGGGCGTCCGTCCAGGACCGCCACACCGTTTCGTCCCAGGGTTCGGGGGGTAGCAGCGCCTCGGCGGCGGAAAGAAAGCGGGTTTCGCCGTCGATCGGGGGCGGCACGATGGTGCCGGCTACGACTTCCCACCAGCCGCGCACCTCGTTCAATAAATCCAGGCTGCCGCGCACCGCCAGCCAGAACGCTTCCGTCGCACCGCCCGGCAGCCGGTCGGCGATCGCTGCGAAATCCAGCCGTCCCAACGCCCGGCGGTTCAACCATAGCAGTTGCGACGCATCGAACCCGGCCACGGTTTGCGCCAATCGGCCGAGATCGAAATCCCGAATGAGGTCGTCCATCGCGGCCGGCTCGCCAAGATTGCCGAGACCGATACGCGCGAGGCAGGTCGCCAAAGCGGCGGGATCGACGCCGTCGCCGCGCAGGGCGCGAACCGACAGGCTGCCGACCTTGCGCGACAGGCGCACGCGGCCGGTGTCGGCCAGGGCCGGCAGATGGGCGAACTGCACCCGGGGCGGTTTGCCGGTCAAAGCCTCCCACAAATCGAGCTGCACGCCCGTATTCGCGGCATTGTCCTCCGCGCGGATGACATGGGTGATGCCGGTTTCGATGTCGTCGATCACGCTGGCAAAAAGCGCGGTCGGGGTGCCGTCGGCACGCATCGCCACGGGGTCCGACACCGCAGTCAGCTTCGCGTGCCGCGGCCCGCCGATCCCATCGTGCCATTCCAGCGTGCGCGGCGACAGCAGGAAGCGCCAATAAGGCTGCTTGCCGTTGGCCTCGGCCTTGGCGCGCTGTTCCCCGGTCAATTTCAGCATCGCCCGATCGTAAATCGGCGACTTGCCGCGCTTCAGCCGCTGATCGCGCTTGGCCCGCAATTCGTCGTCGCCTTCGAAACACGGATACAGCCGGTTGGCCGCGCGCAGCCGATCCGCCGCCTTGGTGTAAAGTTCCAGCCGATCGGACTGCTGGAACGTCTCGTCCCAGCCGATTCCGAGCCAGCCGAGGTCGTGGGCAATCGCCTCGGCAAAGGCCGGTTTGGCGCGATCGCGATCGATGTCGTCGAATCGCAGCAGTATTTTGCCACCGTGGCGACGCGCGTGCAGGTAGTTGGCAAGGGCCACGCGGGCACCGCTGACATACAGGTGACCGACCGGGCTGGGGGCGAAGCGGACGCGCATCACTCGTCTGCCTCGTCGTCGTCCTGCCCGTCGCGCCTGGGATCGATGGCGCGCCAGTCCCGTTCTTCGATGCCGGCCAGAGTGTCCACGAAATCGCCGAGTTCGTTGGCGCTGCGCCAGCCGCCCTGCTCGGCATCGACAACCAGGGCGTCTTCGCCGAACGCGAACCAGGCTTCCAGCACGTCCTTGGTGGACATGCCCGGCGCGCGGCACAATTCGACGGAGTCGCGGACATAGCGGCGGGCGAAGGCATTGGCGTGCATCAGGGTCGGAAAACCGGCGATTTCCTCGACAATGCCTTCTTCGGCGCCACCGGAGAGATCGAGGATGCGGACCCGCCAGCCGCCATCGGGGGCAAACAGGTCGCTCATGGTTTGTTGTGCGCGGTCGATTTCATCGCAGCACGGTAGCGCGTTCGGGGCGGCAGGAAAACGTGGCCATTTCACCACAGGGGACTGTGGCCGCGCCGCATCAACCCCGCCGCTACTGCTTCACCGCGCCGGCGGTCAGCCCGGCGACGTAGTGTTCCACGAAGAAGGAGTAAATCACCGCCACCGGCACCGAACCCAACAGCGCCGCCGCCATCAACTGCCCCCAGTAGAACACGTCCCCCTTCACCAACTCGGCGATCGCGCCCACCGGCACGGTGCGCACATCGGTTTGGGTCAGGAAGATCAGCGCATACAGAAACTCGTTCTGCGACAGGGTGAACGCGAAGATGCCGGCCGAGATGAATCCCGGCACGCACAACGGCAGGAACACCTTGATCATGGTCTGCAACCGGGTCGCGCCGTCGATCCTGGCGGCGTCTTCAAGCTCGACAGGGACGGAGCGGAAATAGCCCATCAGCAGCCAGGCGCAGAACGGCACCAGCAGCGTCGGGTAGGTCAGGATCACCGATGTCAGGGTATCGCCGAGATGCAGTTGGTTGATGATATCGGCCAACGGGATGAACAAAAGCGGTTGCGGCACCAGATAGGTCGCGGCCACGGCGAAGGATATCAATGCCGAGCCGGCGAATTTCATCCGCGCGAGGGGATAGGCGAGCATGGTGCCGAACACGAGGGAGATGGCGGTGGACACCGCAGCGACCAGGAAGGTGTTCCAGGTCCAGGTAATGAAATTCGTTTCGGTCAACAGATCGACATAATGTTTCAAGGTCGGATGGTAGACCACCATCGGCATGATTTTGCGATTGTACAACTCGCTGTTCGGTTTGATCGAGGTGATCGCCATCCAATAGAACGGAAACAGCGTAAACACCATGAACGCCCCCAACGGGATCCACAATTTCAGTGCTCGGACTTTCCAGCCGCCGCGTTCGACGCTCATGATTTATGGGGCTTCATATAAACCGACATGGCAATGATGATCAGGGCGAGCGGCGGCAGCATGGCGAGTGCGACGGACGCACCCATACCCAACTGTCCGCCGCTCATGGCGATATCGAAGGCGTAGGTGGCGAACAAATGGGTGGCATTGGCCGGCCCGCCGCGGGTCAGCACGTAGACCAACTGGAAATCGGCGAATGTGAAAATCACCGAGAACATGGTCACGATGAAAATCACCGGCTTCAACAACGGCAGCGTGACGAAACGAAATCGCGCCCAGGAGCCGGCGCCGTCGATCGTTGCGGCCTCATACAAATCGGGGGAGATGGTTTGCAGCCCCGCCAGCAGGGTGATCGCGTAGAACGGCAGCCCGCGCCACACGTTGACGATAATCAACGACATCATCGCCAATGTCGGATTGCCAAGCCAGGATGGGCCGGGATCGGCGATGCCGGTATATTTCAGGAACCAGTTGACGATGCTGAACCCGGGGTCGAGCATCCACATCCAGGCGATCGTGGACAGCACCGTGGGCACGATGAACGGCAGCAGCATCAGTGCGCGGATGGCGTTTTTGAAGCGGAAATCCTGGTTCATCGTCAGCGCGAGCGCCAGCCCGCCGACCATTTTCAATATGGTCGCGAAAAACGTATACACGAACGTATTGATCGCGACCTGCCAGAACACCGGATCGTGGAAATCGGCGACGAAATTCGCCAAGCCCACGAACTTGCCGGCGTGCGCGACCGGACGGTCTTCCAGACTGAGCCAGATGCCGTAGGCGAAGGGGTAGCCGACCAACAGGATCAGGAACAGCGTCGGCGGGCCGATCATCAGCCAACTGAACACCCCCTCCCGCTCGGTCCAGCGACGCAACCGGGAGGTCGGGCGCTGCTCGACGAATGTCGCCGACACGTCAGGCGGACTTGAAGATTTGTTTCAGTTGTGCATTCGCATCGGCGATCACGTCCTTGGTGGATTTGCCGGCGCAGGCTTTGGCGAACATATCGACGACGACGTATTTGGCGACACTTTCCGATTGCGGCCGGCTGATCGGCGCGGGCCAACCGGGCAGATGCGAATTTGCCATCGAATCCCGATACGGCAGATTGCGCGGTTCCGTGTGCCAGAACGGTGCGTCGTCGAACATATGCAGGAACGGGCCGTAATAGCTGACGGCGACGTCGTACCAGCCGGTCACCTGCTTCGGGTCCATCAGCCACACCAGGAAATCTTTGGCGGCCTGCACATCCGGCGTATGGGTGAAAATACCGTGGGTCCAGGGGTTCAGCATATGGTACCGCTCCCCGGTCGGGCCTTTCGGATTCTGTGCCTGACCGGTGGCCTTGCCGATCTCCGGGAAGTCGCGCTTGGCGATGTAAAGAATGCTCTCGGCATTGTTGGTGCAGGAAATCTGCTCCGACAGGAACGCCTTGTTGTTGGAAACGTCGGTCCAGCCGAGGCAATCCTCCAACATCGTTTTTTGGAAGAACTCGCGGCAGAAATCGATGGCTTTGGCGGTTTCCGAGGAGTCGATCGCCACGGTCTTCCCGTCCTTGGCGACTTCCATCGCGCCGAACGACCATAGCAGCGGGTAGAGCCAGCCGTGGTTGTCGCCGAACCCGTGCCCGAGTTCGAAGCCGAAGGGATGCCCCGCCTTTTTCAACTTGATGCCGGCTTCCAGCAGTTCCGCCCAGGTTTCCGGGAAGGTCTTGACGCCCACTTCGTCGAACCAGTCGGTGCGATAATTCATCAACTGGCCGATATTGCCGAACGGAATGGCCTTCCATTTGCCGTTGACAACGACCGCTTCGGCCGAGTTCGCGTGCCATCCGCCGCCCTTCTCGCCGATGGTTTTGGCGATATCGGTGACGTCGACCAGTTTTTCGTCGAACAGGAAGGGCCAGTTGAACGCCATCTGCGCCATTTCCGGGCCGGTGCCGGTTTCCGCCACCGTGGTATCGCGGGTCTGGATGCTGCCGACGCTGACGGTTTCGTAAACGATTTTGATACCGGTGGCTTTTTCGTAGGCCGGCGCGATGGTGTTCTTGAAATAAGCATCGTAGGCCGGGATGAACGAGCTTTCGTGCATCATCGTCATCTGTTTCGGCGACGCATTCGCTCGGGCCGCGCCCAGGATGCCGCCGACAGCCGTCGCCGCCGAGATTTTCAGAATATCGCGGCGCGAAGCCGCCTGGATGATGTTCGCCACGCCCAAGCCTTCCCTGTCTTCCGGCCCATCCTCGTGTCGGGATGGGTTTGCCGGAAAACAGGTTAGGGTGCGTCGAACCGCGAAGTCAACGCGAAGGGTTCAACCAATTGCTTGTTGAACCCCCGGGGCTTGTTCTACCCCCGGGCAACGACTTGCGCGATGGCGGTGCCGACGTCCTGGGTGCCGGCCTGGCCGCCCATGTCCCGCGTCTTCGGCCCGTCCTCGCGCAGCAGCGTCTCGATCGCGGCGACGATCGCAGCGCCGGCTTCCTGCTCGCCCAGATGGTTCAGCATCAACGCTGCCGACCAGATCTGGCCGATCGGATTGGCGATGAACCGCCCCGCGATATCGGGCGCCGAACCGTGCACCGGCTCGAACATCGACGGGAACACCCGTTCGGGGTTGATGTTGGCGCTGGCGGCGATCCCGATCGAGCCGGCCAACGCCGGGCCAAGGTCGGACAGAATGTCGCCGAACAGGTTGGACCCGACCACGACATCGAACCAATCGGGATGCTGCACGAAATGCGCGCAGAGGATGTCGATATGGTACTGATCGGTGCGAATGGCGGGGTAGTTCTTTGCCATCTCGGCAAAGCGTTCGTCCCAGTACGGCATGGTATGGATGATGCCGTTCGACTTGGTCGCACTGGTGACGTGCTTCTTGTCGCGGGTCATCGCCAGTTCGAACGCGTATTTCAGAATGCGATCGGTGCCATGCCGGGTCAGGATGCTCTGCTGGGAGACGAATTCGCGGTCGGTGCCTTCGAACATGCGCCCGCCGACGGACGAGTATTCGCCCTCGGTGTTTTCCCGCACGACGTAGAAGTCGATATCCTTCTCCGTCCGGTTGGCCAGCGGCGTGTAGACGCCCGGCATCAGCTTGCACGGCCGCACATTGGCATACTGGTCGAAGCCGCGACGGATCGGGATCAGCAGACCCCAGAGCGACACGTGATCCGGCACGCCCGGCCAACCGACCGCGCCCAGCAGGATCGAGTCGGATCTCTGCAACTGCGCCATGCCGTCCTTGGGCATGAATTCGCCGGTGTTCTTATAGGTCTCGCACGACCAATCGTAGTGGGTCAGCTCCAGGTCGAAGCCGAATTTGCGCGCGGCGGCGTCGAGGACTTTCAGCGACTCGGGGACGGTTTCCTTGCCGATTCCGTCGCCCGGCAGCACGGCGATCTTGTGTTTGCGGGTCATATGGGGTGGTTCCTGGGCCTGTGATCCGTTATCGATGCACCCATTGGATAGAGGACCCAACCCATATGGCCAAGCCCGCCCGAGCCGCATCGACCACGACGGAGTGGGATCGCGACGCTGCATTGACTGCTGCGCGCATCCTGCTCGAAATCAAAGCGGTCAATTTCCGTCCCGAGGAACCCTACACCTTCACCGCCGGCTGGAAGTCGCCCGTCTACATCGATTGCCGCCGCATCATCTATTTCCCCCGCGCCCGCGCCAAGATTTGCGATCTCGCGGTGGAAAAGATCGATCGCCACGTCGGCTACGAGAATATCGAGGCTGTGGCAGGCGGGGAAACCGCCGGCATTCCGTTCGCCGCCTGGATCGCCGACCGCATGTCCGCCCCGATGGCCTATGTCCGCAAGAAACCGAAGGGCTTCGGCGCCAATGCCTTGATCGAGGGCGATGTCCCCGTCGGCAAGCGCACGTTGCTGGTGGAAGACCTGACCACCGATGGCGGGTCGAAGATCAAATTCGCCAACGCCCTGCGCAACGCCGGGGCGATCTGCAACCACGCCTTCGTGGTCTTCTTCTACGGCGTCTTCCCCGGCGCCTTCGAAACCCTGGCGGAAATGGACATTCAACTGCACAGCCTCTGCACCTGGTGGGACGTGCTGGAAGCCTGCAAGGACCGGCCGTACTTCTCCGATGCGGCGATGTCGGAAGTGCGCCGCTTCCTGGAAAACCCGGTCGCTTGGTCCGCCGCGCATGGCGGGGTAGCATCGGCGGAGGAAGCGGCGGCAAGGCGCGCCGCGTCCGAATAGGGAGCGAAAACAATGCTGAAAGACGCCCAAGGTCACGCCCTCTCCGGTGCGACAGCCGAGGCGGTTCAGCATTACGACGCTGGCATCGCCGCCTACAATCTAGCCTATGGCGATGCCATGGCCGGATTCGATGCGGCGATCGCGGCGGCACCGGACTTCGTCATGCCTCGGCTGGCGAAGGGCTGGTTGCTGTCGCAATCCCGCGATCCCCTGGTGGTGCCGAAAGCCGCGCTCAATCTGCAAGCGGCCGTCGCGCTGCCGATGAACGAGCGCGAACGGAGCCACGCCGCCGCGCTGACCAAAGCCATCGAGGGCGCGCGCTACACCGCCGTCGGCCTGCTCGATCGGCATCTGATGTGCTACCCCTTCGACACGCTCGCCCATCAGCTCGCTTTGCTGTCCGACCTCGCCCTCGGGCGCTCCCGCTGGATGCGCGATCGGTTGGGCCGAGCGATGCCGCTATGGGCGAAGGACCGGCCGGGCTATGCGCCGATGCAGACGTTCCATGCCTTCGGGCTGGAGGAAAACGCCCATTACGCCTGGGCCGAGGACCTTGCCCGGGCCGCATCGGAAACCATCCCGAACAGCTATTTCGTACACCATACCGTCACCCACGTGCTCGAAATGACCGGCCGACCCGAAGACGGCGTCGGCTGGATGGCCGCTCGGGAATCCCTTTGGGCGTCCGCCGCGCATCCGAATCGGGACCATATCTGGTGGCATAAGGCGCTGTATCACCTGGACCTCGGCCAGTATGACGCCGCGCTGGCGATCTACGACGGGCCGTTCCTGGCGTCGGAAAAAGCGCTGGCGATCAGTCTGACGCATGCCTCGGCGCTGCTGTGGCGGCTGGACACGCTGGGCGCCGATGTCGGCGATCGCTGGGCGGCATTGCTGCGGCGGTGGGACGGACACGCCGATGGCCGCTGTCTGGCCTTCGCCGATCTGCACGCGGTCATGGCCGAATTGCGCGCCGGGCAGGAAGCGATGGCAGAAAAGCGGCTGGCGACGATGCGGGAAGCCGCCGCCGGATCGGATGAGGGCGCCCCGGTCTACCGCACCGCCGGCGTCCCCTGCGCGGAGGGTCTGATCGCCTTCCATCGTGGCGATTACCACCGGGCGATCGAGTATTTGCTGCCAGTGCGCTTCGACCTCTGGCAGATCGGCGGCAGCCACGCCCAGCGGGACGTGTTCGATTGGACCATCGCCGAGGCCGCCGTGCGATCAGGCCAGCGCGACATCGCAATGTCGCTCGCCAACGAACGGACGACCCTGAAACCGCGCAGCCACGTCAATCGCCGCTTCGCCCGCGCGGCCGAGGCACTGACACCGGGGAATTAGCGCAGCCGCGCCGCTATCACATCTGGACCTGCTGGATTGCTTCCTCCATCTCCGCGAAGCTGGGCATGTGTTCGTTCGGAACCATCTTGCGGCCGGATTCGATGCTGACCTGTGGCGCATTGCCGTGCAAATGCGTGACGATAACGGCGCGGATCACCTCGGTGAATTTTGATTCCTCCTCCACCACGCCTTTCAACCGGCTGGCGAAGGGGGCGAACATGCCATAGGCCAGCAGAATACCCAGGAATGTGCCGACCAACGCGCCGCCGATCATCGCGCCCAGCACGGCCGGGGGTTGATCGATGTGCGACATCGTTTTGATAACGCCCAACACCGCAGCCACAATGCCCAAGGCCGGCAAACCGTCCGCCATTGTTTGCAACGCGTGCGAAGGGTGCATTTCCTCGTTCAGGGTTTTTTTCAATTCCCGAGCCATTACGTCTTCGATCTGGTTGGGATCGTCGGCGTTCATGCCGACCATGCGCAGATAATCGCAAATTAGGTCGCAGGCATGGTGGTTGGCAACGATTTTCGGGAATTTCTGGAACGCAGTGCTGTCCGAGGGTTTCTCGATATGCGGTTCCAGCGCCATGTTGCCTTTGGTGCTGGCCAGCCGCACCAGGAAATACATCAGGCTCAACAGCTCGATATAATCGCTTTTGTGGAATCGACCGCCTTTCAGGATTTTGCCGAACCCGGCGATGGTATGTTTCACATCGTGCATGGAATTCGACATCAGGAACGTGCCGATCGCGGCGCCGCCGATCGTCCACATTTCGAAGGGGATCGCTTCGATCAACGGTTCCATACTGCCGCCGGAGACGACGTAGCTGGCAAACACGCAGAAGAATACGAAGGCCAGGCCACCGATCGTGGTCATTGTTCGATCCGTTTCGTCCGCAGCACCAGAATCGCGATCCGCCGGTTCGCCGCCGCCATCGGATCGGCCGGCAACAAGGGGTCCTTGTCCGCATTCCCCGTCACCGACCGGATGCGCGCGTCCGGCAGCCCGCCATCGACCAGCAGGCGCCGGGTCGCGTTGGCGCGTTCGGCCGACAATTCCCAATTCGTCCGACCCGGCCCGGGAAACGGCACCGCGTCGGTATGGCCCGAGACCGAGATCCCCTCCGGCAATCTGGCCAGCACCGGCACCACTTTCTGTAACAAAAGCCGAGCACGCTCGTTCGGTTCGGCGGAGCCGGAGGCGAACATCGGCAGTTTTATTTCGTCCATAATCTGAATCCGCAGCCCCTCCGGCGTCATATCGATCGAAAGCTGCCGCGCCAGATCGGCCAATGCCGGATCCGCTTCCACCGCTGCTCGGATTTGTTGTGCTGCCGTTTCGAAAGCGGCTTTTTCCTGGCGTTCCTGCTCCGCTTGCAGTTCGGCCGCGGTCGGTTTGCGGCCGCCATCCTGCATTTTGCTATCCAGCACGGCGGCGGTTCCGGCGAGGCTCTGCGCATCGGGGTTGGGACCGACGCGCAAGGCCGCCTGCCCGGTGGCGGGCTTGCCGTGCGAATCCACCGCATCGGCGCTGGATGGGCCATGGCTGTCGGCGGCATCGGCCTCGGCATCGTCGGGCGGAGGGGTGGGCGGGCGCTTGCCGGAGACGATTTCCACCGACCCGCGATCCGACACCAGGGCGCCGTCGTCGAAGGCGGTATGCCCGCCGAACGGCTGGCCGGTGCCGGAAGACGCGTGGCTCAACAGATTGTTCGGGCTGAAATAGTCGGCGAGGCCTTTGCGTTGATCCTCGGTCGTCGCGTTGAGCAGCCACATCAGCAGGAAAAACGCCATCATGGCGGTGACGAAATCGGCGTACGCCACCTTCCAGGCGCCGCCGTGATGGCCGCCTTCGACGATCTCGTACTTCTTGACGATGACGATGACGCCCTTCTTGTCGCCGCCGCGTGCCATGCGATCCTGCCTCGGTTACCCCGGCAGGATGACGCGGAATGGTTGATAAAACGTTAACGGTTCGCCGAGTTTATCGCGCCGGTAGCATTTTTCCCGCCGCCGCCGTGCGTGGCATCCACAGCGCGCAGCACAAAGCGGTCAGGGTCGAAACCGCCGCCGCGCCGGCCAGGACATACAACCCGATCTCGAAGCTGCCGGTTGCATCCTTGGCCGCACCGACCGCGATCGGACCGAGGTAGCCGGCGAAATTGCCGATCGAGTTGATGAACGCCAATCCCGCCGCCAACGCCGGGCCGGTCAGGAAGGTCGAGGGCAGCGGCCAGAATGGCGATTTCATGCCGTAAAACCCGATCGTCGCCACCGAAAACGCTGCCAGCACCCAGATACTGTCGCGCAGCATCGCCCCGCCGATCATGCCCAGCATGGCGCAGCCGCAGGTGACCGTCAGGATCCAATAGCGATCCTTGATACGATCCGACAACCAGCCGCAGAACGCCATAGCCAGCGTGCCGAACACGTAGGGGACGGCGGTCAGCAACCCTGCCTCGTTATTCGTCATCCCCTGGCCTTTGAGGATTTGCGGCAGGAACAGCACCAGCCCGACGCCGGCCATGCCGATGCCGGCGAAGATCGTGGTCAGCACCCAGATCCTGGGATTGGCCATCGCCGACCAGATGGAATGCGTGCGCACCGCCTCGATCGCCCGGCGTTCTGCGGCCAATTCCCCGTCGAGCCAGGCTTTTTCCTCGGTCGTCAGCCATGCCGCCTCGGCTGGGCGTTCGGTCAGATAGAACCAGACGGAGATGCCGATCGCCGCCGTTGGCAGCCCCTCGCCCAGGAACATCCATTGCCAGCCGTGCATCCCCATGACGCCGTCCAGTTGCAGGAAGGCGGTGGACAGCGGCGCCCCGATCGCGATTGCCAGCGGCAGGCCGATCAGGAAGGCGCCGGTTACCCGGCCGCGATGGCGCTGCGGGAACCAGCGGTGGAAATACAGGAGTATGCCGGGAAACAACCCGGCCTCCGCCGCACCGATCGCCACCCGCACGGCGAAGAAGCTCCAGGGTCCGGTGACGAGGGCGGTTGCGGCGGACAGCAGGCCCCAGGTCACCATGATTCGGGTGATCCACGGCCGCGCGCCGACTTTCTCCAGAATAATGTTGGAGGGGATTTCCAGCAGGCAGTAACCCCAGAAGAATGCGCCCGCCGCCAGACCGTATGTATAGGCGCTCAGGCCCAGGTCCTTGTTCATCGTCAGCGAGGCGAAGCTCACGTTGATGCGGTCGATGTAACAAAGGATGTAAAGCACGAAGCAGAACGGCACCAAACGCCAGTACACTTTGCGTAAGGTGGTGCGTTCCAGCCGCTCGGTGTCGGATACGTCCATGGCGATGTCCTCCTTCGGGCCATTTGCGGCCTCTCCGACCCCTACGTTACGAGCCGCCTTCCGGCGCGGCAAGATCGGCCTTTGCGGATCGGCATTTGCTGCCGGGCGGCGGCGATTGCAGCGGTTGGGGACAGGGTTTCGGCCGAAAACCGGGGGATTGGCGATGGCCCCCGGATTGCGAGGCAGCGGGCGGAGGGCCGCAATGCCAACACCGACCGCGATTCCGATGCCGACACCGCAGACTGCGCTCGCCCCTGTTCCCGGCGGACGCCCAGGCGCACGTCCTTTCTCCAGCGACACGATGGCGCTGGGCGGGGATATTACCAACGAATTTGCAACGTATCTGGTGGCGGCACTGCCGTCCGAGCGGGCGCAGGCGGCTGCGGGGCAGCCTGCGGTCGCGCAATCGTTCCAGGTCGTTCCGACTGAGAAACCGTTGTTTGGAAAACAGCCTGAGCCTGCGCGGGCGGGTCCCGCCGATGCGTTGCCCCCTGCGGTTCCTGCGGCCGGGTTGCCGCCGGATCGGTCCCTCCCCCCCGAACCCAATAGCCTCGGGTCGAATCGCCCTGAACCGGCGCTAAACCAGCACGCCCAGCCATCGGCACAACCGCCGACGGCCCCAAATTCGGTTGCGGGCGGGGTGCCGACCGAGACGCCGGCAACGACTGCGTCAATTAGGTCCGGAACCGCAACAAATGAACATCCGGCGGCGATGGGGCGGGGGCAGCTACAGGGCGGCCTCGAACGGCCAACGACCGAGGTCGCAACGCCGCCGGATGCGCCCCCTGCCCCGCCCGTGCCCGCCGCCTCGGCACCCACGCCATCGCCACCCGAAGCGACACCCGACGTGCCGGCGGCCCCGGCCGACCGCAATGCCGCGCGCCCGATCGCCGCCGCCGCCGCCCCCGCCCCGGACACGGCTGGACCGGCACCGGCCTCGGTCCGCCATCGCGCGGCGGCCTCGAACGCGACCGATCGCAAGCCGGCAGGAGCGGATAGACCGACGCCGGAGGCAGCAATCCTGCCGCCGCTTGCCCTGCCGCCGGTCGCGATCGATACGCCGCACGATGGCTGGCAGCCGCACCCACAGACCGCAACGACCGCCGCGCCCGTGCCGGCGGTATCGGACGCGCCCGCCGGCCCCGCTGCGTCGGGACTTGCCCCCCTTGTGCCGGAGACACACCAGCCGGTCGTATCGCATGCGTCATCGTTTCCGGCGCCCGATCCGATGGCACCGGCCGGCCCGCCGCCGCTGCTGCCGGTAACCGCAGCAACGACGCAGGCGGACGCACCCCGCAGCGCACCGCCGCCGGCTACGGAACAATTGGTCCCCGTTCTAGTCTCGGTGTTTCACGATGCGGCGCATGTCGGGCACATGACGCTGCAATTGCAGCCGGATGCGCTGGGGCATGTGCAAATCCAGATCGATCGCGGACCGAACCAACCCATGCGCATTCGCATCGACGCCGAACGCCCGGAGACCGCTTTGTTGCTGGAACGCGACGCCCCGCAGCTCGAACACGCGCTCGACCGCGCCGGCATTGCTCGGGATGCCATGACAGTAGCGTTTCATACGGCGCCGCATGTCGCGCCGGTCGCGGCCGAGCAGGATTCGGGTCAGACGTCGTGGCAATTTCTCGGCACCGGGCAGCCGCATCAGGGTTCCGGCGGGGGGCGACCGCCGTTCGATAGCCGGCCGACCGGCGCCTCGTCGTTCGCCCCCGCAGCGTCGATCGAGGAGGCTGCCGACGCCGCGCCCTGGGCGCGAGCGGGTCGCACGGGGCTCGACATCGTTGCGTAACGAGTTCCCTTCACGGTTCCGGCGCAACCGCCTCCGCCGCCCGCATGCACTATTTCGTTCCTGCGATTCACGGTTCCGGCGCAACCGCCTCCACCGATCGCATGCACTATTTCGTTCCTGCGATTCACGGTTCCGGCGCAACCGCCTCCACCGATCGCATGCACAGAGGAAACCAACATGACCGTCGCCGCCGTGACCGCAACGACCGCTGCCGCCAAATCGACCGATCCGCTGGCGTCTTTGACGTCCAACATGACCGATTTCCTCAAACTGCTGATGACGCAGCTGAAGAACCAGGACCCCACCACCCCGATGGACACCACCCAGTTCACCGCCCAACTGGTGCAATTCGCCAGTGTGGAGCAGCAGGTCAACATCTCCTCCGGCGTGCAGTCGCTGATCCAGCTCGCGCAATCCACCAACGTGCTGCAAGCCTCCGGCCTGATCGGCAAGACGGTCACCGCGCAGGCGTCGCAGATCGCCTTGCAGAGCGGAACCGGCAGCCTCCAGTTCGATACCCCAGCCGCCGAACCGGTGACCGTCACCGTGACCGGTAGCAATGGGGCAAGGGTTGCGCAGGCTTCCCTCACCAGCACCGCCGGACACAACACCTGGACCTGGGACGGGCGCAACAGCAGTGGCAGCACGATGCCGGATGGCGCCTATGCGGTCTCGGTCGAGGGCGGAACGATCGGCACTGTCGCCAAGCCGATATCGTTCACCATCACGGGCAAAGCGACGGGCACGACCACGGAAAACAATGCGCAGAAAGTACAAATCGGGCCACTGAGCTTGCCGGTCGCCGCTATCCTGGCGGTAACGAATTGATCCGGCGCAGTACCGACACGAATATTGCGATCGCGATCGGCGCCGCCAGCGGGATATGCAGCCACAGTGCGGTGGCCGAGGATACCGCCGGCAGCGCAAAACCGAGCATGAGGATGCATTTCTCCCACGGGAGAAAGCGGCTGGCCCGGGCTTCGCACCAAAGCCACAGCAGCGGAATCGCCAGAAGCACGAAATCGTATGCCAGCAGAAACGGACTGGCCAGCAAAGCTGCGGCCGCGAGGGCGGCACCGATCGCCGGCGCACCGGGACTTTTGCGACAGGCCGCCGCCAGCCCCACAGCGGCAGTCAACGCCAACAGGGCCTGCGCGACGTAACCAAGGGTCGCGCTGCCGCCGAACAGGCGGATCGCGGCAAACAGGCTTTGCATTTTATAGTCGCCGACCATGCCATGCTCCAGCACCGCGCGTGCCACGGCGGTGCTGCCCCAGAACCCGACCCAGGCGCCCGGCCCCAGCACGGCGACCGATAGCGCCACCAGCGCCGTCGCCGATCCGATGGCCGCGAAGGCGGTGCGCCAACGCCCGCCCGCCAGCAGCGCCACCGGCACCATCGCCAGGAAATGCGGCTTATAGATCAGCCCGCCGAACAACAGCCCAGCCAGCACCGGGCGCGTGTCGAGGTAACGGATTCCGCCCGCAAACAGCGCCGCCGTCAGGAAGCCATTCTGGCCATGCCCGACATTCGACCAAATCGCCGGGAAGGCCAGCAGCGCTCGGTATTGCCCCCGAACGCCGTTCCCGATCGCCGCGAGGAACAACAAACCGGTCGCCGCCAGCCAGGCCGCCAAGGCCCAGCCGTACGGCAACAGCGCCAAGGGCAGGCAAATCGCCAGGAACACTGGGGGATAGAAAAACGCCGTGTAGTTCAGCGCCGCTCCGTCGAAGGCGGCACGCTGCGCTTCCATGTGCACCGCGACGTCGTAGACCCGCGCCGGCCCATCGGTCAGAGCGACCAGCGAGGCCGCCCAGAACGAGACAAAATCGGTCCCCAGCGGCCGTCCGACGAAGTCCAACCCGCCGTGGGAGCCGCCGACCACGACGACCACGGCCAGCGCCTGCACGACCAGGAAAATATCGCGGTAGGCGGACGCCCGCGCCGGGGTCATCCAATTGGCCTCCCGCAGCCAACTCAACCCCATGTCGGCTGCCGCGGGGACGCCGCGCGATTCACGGCGACGCCGATCGCACGCCCATATCTGTGCGGGCGATTCACGGCGACGCCGATCGCACGCCCATATCTGTGCGGGCGATTCACGGCGACGCCGATCGCACGCTAGGCCGGGATCGCGACCGTGCGCGGTTGGTTGCGCCCAACCATCGCCACCGAGATCGCCCCGATCGCCGCAACCACCGCGATCGGCATGATCGCCAGCGGGAAGCTACCGGTTTCGTCCTTGATCCAACCGATCATGTAGTTGAAGAAAAACCCCGACAAATTGCCCAGCGCGTTGATCTGGGCCAGACCGGCGGCGGCGGTCGTGGCGCCCAGCCACTCCGACGACAGCGCCCAGAACGGGCCTTTGCTGGCATAGGTGCCGGCCGCAATCAGCGTCATCAGCGGGATCACCACCCAGATATCCTTGATGAACCAGAATGTTGCCACCATAGCCACAACCATCCAGGCCAGCGGCAGGGCGTTGTGCCACACGCGCTCCCCGGTGCGATCGGAATTGCGGCCCCATAGGATCATCCACACCGCCGCGATGCCGAACGGAATGGCATTCACCAGACCGGTCTGGAAATTGGTCAGGCCGAACGATTTCACCAGCGCCGGCAGCCACAGCGCCAGGGAGGTCGAAGCGCCCGCCGCACCGGCGTAGACCAGTGCCATAACCAACACGTATTTATTGCGCATGACCTTCCACACCGACTGGTGCCCGATTTTCGACTGCCGCCTTCCCTCGGCCGCCAGCCGGGCGATCAGCCATTGTTGTTGCTGCGGCGGCAGCCAGGGCGCGTGCTCCGGCCGATCCGTCAGCCAATAGAACGATGCAACGCCCAGCAGCAGGGTTGGCACCGCTTCGAGGATGAAAATCCACTGCCAGCCGCCAAGACCGAGCACCCCGTCCATCCCGAGGATGGCGCCGGAGATGGGGGAGCCGATCAGCCCGGCCACGGGGATTGCCACCATGAAGATGCCGACAATTTTCGCCCGATAGACCGCCGGGAACCAATACGTGAGGTAAAGGATCACGCCGGGGAAGAACCCGGCCTCGGCCGCGCCGAGCAGGAAGCGCAGCACGAGGAAGGAGGTGGGACCGCCGATCAGGGCGAAGGCGCCGGAAATGACCCCCCAGCTCAACATGATGCGGGCGATCCATTTGCGGGCGCCGAAACGTTCCAGTCCCAGATTGCTTGGCACTTCGAGGATGAAATAGCCGATGAAGAAGATGCCGGCGCCCAGCCCGTAGGTCTTGGGGTCGATGCCCACGGCCTTGTTCATCTGCAACGAAGCGAAGCCCACGTTGACCCGATCGATGTAACAAAGCAGGTAGGCCAATATGAGAAAGGGCATCAGTCGCCAGGAAACCCGGCGCATGGTAGCGGCCTCCAGGGCCTTATCGTCGAGCAAGCTGTCAGCCATCGCAACGCTCCCTTATCCGTTGAGCGGAGCCTAGGCACAGTTACCGGCATTCGGCAAATGGCCGATGCGGCAGCGCGACGGCGGCGGCGCGCCCGACCACCCGCCACGCCCGGTAGCGTTCGTTGCCGCCTCGGTCCAGGAACCCCAACGGCTCGGCCGACGCCCAGGTCTGCGGATCGATTGCTTCGCCGCGATGTTCCGCTCGGAGTAAGATGCCGGTGCGCCCGGCCATGTCGGCCGCCGGCAGTGCCATGGGGCGCAGCCGAGCCTCGATGCCGACGATGGGCATAGTTGCGGGGGCGGTCCAGGCGAGTTCGGCGATCAGGGCGTATTCCTCGGCGACGACATAGGCGGCATCGTTGCGTTGGCGCAGCGCTTCGGTTTCGCTGGCCAAACGGCACCATCCCGCCAGTTGCCGCGCGGCTGGGTCGGATTTTGGCGGCAATGGCACAAACCCGGTCGCCGCATGCACCAGGACGATGGCCGACAGGACGAAACCCAGACCGACGGACGGGCGGACCAGCCGGGTCCAACGCGGCGACAGCAGCCCCGCTGCGGCGACGATGGCGGCGGGGTAGACGATCGCCGGCCAGTTGCCCTGCACCCGATCGCCAAATGCGTGCTGCACGAACACCGCTGCGGGCAGCACGGACAGTGTCAACAGCAACCGAGCCAATGGGCGCCCGGCGGGGATATCGCGGCGAAACGCAGCGACCACGCCCGCGACGCACAGCACCCACACGCCGGGGGTCGCCAGTCCGATCTGCCCGCCAATCAACTCCGCGAGGAAACCGGCCGCTCGCTCCGGCCGCCAATCGGCAACCCGCCCGCCTTGCTTGACGAAGCTGGCCCAGCCGTGCTCGGCATTCCACAGCACGACGGGCAGAAACACCGCCAATCCCGCCAGCGCGCCGATCCAGGGGGCGGGTCCGCGCAGCCGGCGGCGCCCGTCCGGGGTTGCCAGCGCCCAAAGGCCGATCCCGACCCAGAGCAAGGCGGCGGTGTATTTGCTGGTCAGCGCGAGGCCGGCGCATAAGCCGGCTACCAGCCACCAGCGGGAGGGTCCGCCGGTCGCAACATGCACCATCGCCCAGAGCGTGGCGCACCA
>JANXMB010000099.1 GCA_025354865.1 Acetobacteraceae bacterium
GACGGTTCGACCGCCTGCGCCGACAGCGCGACCAAGGCAACGATCGACGCAAGCCATGCAACGCGGCGCGGGATTGCCATCACGGGCTGCCCAATTGGCGCAACAGCGGCAGCAGTTCCTTGTTCACCGCCGCTTCGCTCAGCGGGCCGACGAAGCGCTTGCGGATGTGGCCGGCGGCATCCAGCACATAGGTCTCGGGCACGCCGTAAACCCCAAAATCCAACCCGGTGCGCCCGTCGCGGTCCATCCCGATCGCTTTGTAGGGATCGCCGAACTGGGTGAGGAAACGGGCGGAATCCTCCGGTTTGTCTTTGTAAGCGATGCCGTAGAGGCGAATTTTGCCCTGGGTGGCGAGGTGCATCAGCAGGGGATGCTCGATCCGGCAGGGCACGCACCAGGATGCGAAGAAATTGACCACCGTGGGCTGGCCCAGCAACGCGTCGCGCGCGAGCGTGCCGGGACCGCCTAAGGTCGGCAGGTCGAAGGCCGGTGCCTCCCGATCGATCATCGCCGAGGGCAAGGCATGCGGATCGTAGCCGGGGCGCAGCGACCAAGCGAAATAGGCAGCCAGGATCAGGAAAAACCCGACCGGCAACAGGGCAATCAGGCGGCGCATCGCTATTCGGCCGGGGCGGCGGCAGCGGCGCGGCGGGCGCGCGCGGCGGCACCGACCCGCCAGCGCCGATCGCTCAGGCTGACGAGGCCGCCGAATGCCATGATAACCGCTCCGATCCAGATCCAGGGCACCAGCGGCTTCCAATAGGCGCGGACGGTCCAGTTGCCCTTCGCATCGGCCTCCCCCAACGCCAGATAGAGGTCGGCCATCAGGTTGGTGCGGATCGCCGTCTCCCCCGTGGTTTGCTGTTGCAAGGGGAAGAACCGCCGTTCGGGGTACACCGTCGCAATGGTGGCGCCGCCGCTGGCGATGCGGATCGTCGCCCGATCGGCGGTGTAGTTCGGCCCGGGCACGCGGTCCACGCTTTGCAGCACGATGTCGTAGGCCGCCAACCGCATCGAACCGCCGGCTTCCAGCACCTCGATCGCCTCCTGCCCGAAGGCAGAGGCGGATACCCCGGCGACGAACACCGCCAGCCCGAAATGCGCCACGCTCATGCCGTAGGCGGCGCGCGGCAGGGCGATCGCCCGTCCCATGCTATTGCCGAACGAGGTGCGAAACAGCGCGACCCGTTCGGCCCATTCGGCGACGACCGCGCCGGCCAGCCACGCCGCGATGGCAATGCCGAGCACGGCGAGGACATGGCTGCCGTAGGTGAGGTAGAGGAGGAGGAGGGCGACGCCGACGGCGAAAAGCGAGGCCACCCAGAGCCGTTGCAGCGCCCCCAGCAGATCGCCACGCTTCCAAGCCAGCATCGGCCCGATGCCGACCGCGACGATCGTCGGCACCATCAAGGGGACGAAGGTGCGGTTGAAGAACGGGAAGCCCACCGACAATTTCGGCCCGTCCATCGCGTCGAGGAACAGCGGATACAGCGTGCCCAGGAACACCGTCGCGCAACCGCAGGAGAGCAGCAGATTGTTGAGGACGAGCGCTCCCTCCCGCGATACCGGCGCAAACAATCCGCCGCCCTGCAACTTCGGTGCTCTGATTGCGTACAATAGTAGGGAGCCGCCGATCGCGACCAGCAACAGGATCAGGATGAACATGCCGCGCGCGGGGTCGGTGGCGAAGGCGTGCACCGATGTCAGCACGCCGGATCGCACCAGGAAGGTGCCGACCAACGAGAGGGAGAAGGTGACGAGGGCCAGCAGAATCGTCCAGGTTTTCAGCGTGTCCCGCTTTTCCACCACGATCGACGAATGGATCAGCGCGGTGCCGACCAGCCAGGGCATGAAGGACGCGTTTTCCACCGGGTCCCAGAACCACCAGCCCCCCCAGCCCAGCGTATAGTACGCCCACCACGACCCCATCGCGATGCCGATGGTCAGCGCACACCACGATGCCAGGGTCCAGGGCCGCACCCAACGCGCCCAGGCGGCATCGACCTTGCCCTCGATCAAGGCGGCGACGGCAAAGGCGAAGGCGACGGAGAAGCCGACATAGCCCAGATAGAGAAACGGCGGATGGAACGCCAGGCCGGGATCTTGCAGCACGGGATTGAGGCCCATGCCATTCGCCGGGGGTTCGGCAATGCGCTGGAACGGGTTGGAGGTGAACAGGATGAACAGCAAAAATCCCACCGCGATGGCACCCTGCACCGCCAGCACCCGAGCGCGCAAGGCCGGCGGGAGGTTGTCGCTGCACAGCGCCACGGCGGCGGCGCAGACCGACAGCATGAACACCCAAAGCAGCATGGAACCCTCGTGGTTCCCCCAGACTCCGCTGATTTTGTAGAGCAGCGGCTTATCGGTGTGGCTGTTCTGCACGACGTTGACGACCGAGAAATCGGACACGACGTAGGCGTGCATCAGCGCGGCCATGGACAGGCCGATCAGCACGAATGTCGCGATGGCGCAGGATCGCCCGGTCGCCATCCAGCCGACATGGCCTCGGCTGGCGCCGACCATCGGCACGATGGTTTGGATCGCGGCGACGAACAGCGCCAGGATCAGGCAGAAATGGCCGAGTTCGACGATCATGCCGCGCCCCCGATCGTCGTGGCGTGACGGTGGTTCGAGCCTGTCACGCCGCCGCGCGACGGGCAGGCTGGACGATCGCGAGCAAGGCCGCGACCAGGGCATCCATCATTGCGTCGGTATGCAGAGGGCCGGGGGTGAAGCGCAGCCGTTCCTCCCCGCGCGGCACGGTGGGGTAGTTGATCGGCGTGGCATACATGCCGAACTCGTTCAGCAGGCGGTTGCTGACCTCCATCACCAGATCGGCGTCGCCGATATGCAGGGGCACGATGTGGCTTTCCGACTCGATGCGCGGCAGGCCGGCGGCGTCGAAGCGACGTTTCAGCGCGTCGGCGCGTTCAAACAATTTGTCCCGCCGGGCCTGGTCGGCGCGCACATGCCGGACGGCGGCGAGGGCGGCGGCGGCGGTGGGCGGCGGCAGGGAGGTTGTGAAGATGAAGCCCGGCGCGGTCGAGCGGATGAAATCGACGACATCGGTATCCCCGGCGATGTAGCCGCCGTGGCAGCCGAACGCTTTGGCCAGGGTGCCCTCGACGATATCGACCCGGTGCGCCACCCGATCGCGTTCCGACACGCCGCCGCCGTTGGGGCCGTACATGCCGACGGCATGCACCTCATCCAAATAGGTCATCGCCCCGTAGCGCGTCGCGAGGTCGCAGATCGCCCCGATCGGCGCGATATCGGCGTCCATCGAGTAGACCGATTCGAACACGATCAGCTTCGGCGCGGCCGGCGGCGCGGCTTTCAGCAGCGCTTCGAGATGGGCCATGTCGTTGTGGTGGAAAATATTGACCGCCGCCTTCGAGCCCTTGATCCCCGCGATCATCGAGGCATGGTTCTTAGCGTCGGAGAACACCTGCCAGCGCAGGTCCGGACCGGCGGGCATACTATTGAGAATGGTGGACAACGATGCCTGATTGGACACAAAGCCGGAGGTGAACAGCAACGCCGCCTGCTTGCCATGGAGATCGGCTAGCTCGCGTTCGAGCGCGTCGATCAACGGGCTAGTACCGCTGATATTGCGGGTACCGCCGGCACCGACCCCCATGCTGCGCGCGGCCTCGCACGCCGCTTCGACCAGGACGGGATGCCCGCCCATCGCGAGGTAATCGTTCGACGACCACACCAGCACATCCTTGCCGGCGGGGTCGCGATAATAGGGGAAACCGTCCGCCTGCTTGGCCAGCGGCGTGAACGTGCGGTAGCGGCCTTGGGCGCGGATGGAGTCCAGCGACTGGCGGCAAAGAGCGTGAAAGGCGTTCATACGGAGGCACTTTCTCCAGGTCGAGGACCGCTGTCGTTGATCCGGATCAACTTTAGCCGGTGCGCGGAAGCACCGAAAGATGGGGCGTCGCGGTGGTTGGCCCGAATACCGCCGTCGGAAGCCACGCGCTGCGGGATGGCAGCCATGTTCCGCCGAACTTTGCCTCCGAGCGAGGACGTGCCGTAGATTGGTGTGCGGTGCAACATAACAGGAGTCCCCCATGCCGTTGAGCGCGCCCGTCGCCCGCGAAAAGCAGCACACGCGTACGATCGAGATCGACGGATACCGTCGGGAAGACGGCATGTACGATATCGAAGCGCACCTGACGGACGTCAAAACCTTCGGTCAGACGAACTACGACCGCGGTTTCATCCCGGCGGGCGAACCGATTCACGATATGCGGCTGCGATTGACGATCGACGACACCATGCAGATCGTCGCCAGCGAGGCCGTGAGCGACCTGACACCCTACCGGATGTGCCCGACTGCCGCGCCGAATTTCTCCCGTTTGGTCGGCATGCGCATCAAGGCCGGGTTCCTGCGCGACGCCAACCATGCGGTCGGCGGCACCGTCGGTTGCACCCATTTGCGGGAACTGCTGCAACAAATGGCGACGACGGCGTTCCAGACCATCAACCCCGCCCGCGTGCGCAAGGAGATGACGGCCGAAGGCACGGTGCCGCCGCCCGGCAGCGACGCCGTCGATGCCCGCATCACCGAGAAGATGGGCGGCCCGCCGAAAATCCTGAACACCTGCATGGCCTACAGCGACGCCGGCCCGCTGGTGAAGCGCCGCTGGCCGCATCTATACACCGGCCCAGACGCCCCGCTCACCGCCGAAATCCCGCAAGCCGCCGACTGAACGCCGGGTGCGGGAGGGGCGCGTCGTGCGCTAGACCATGATCGTTTGAGGTCGCACGCGATCTCGGCGTTGGATCATGGTCTAAGCCTTTGTTTGAGAGGGTGATTCACGCCCGAGGTTGAAGTCAACCTCAAGCGATCACGCTCTAAAAACCCATCGGCAGGACCGATCAGGCGGCGTTCCGAGCCTCCTCGATGGGGGAGGTCGGGGGTGGCATCGCGGGGGAGGCCATCCGCATTGTTTCCAGATACCGCGCCGAGGGCACCGCACCGTGCCCGGCGGCGGCGTGCCCCGCCTCGGTCGCGGCAACACGGAAATACTCCATCACGAAAACCCGCATTGCACTGGTGCGCCCGCCCGGGTGTTCATGGGCCTCGACCTTGCGGACAAGTCCGCTCAGATCCTTCCCTTCCCGTTCGCCGATTTCCATCAACGCCTCCCAGAGCTCGGGTTCCAGCCGCATGCTGGTACGCCCGCGCTGGGCAACGACATTTCGATTGATAAGCCGACTGGCCGTCACGGCAGCCCCCACTGTGGTTGAACCAGGGTATTTGAACAGCAAGGTGTTACCAAAAGGTTTACGCGGGCAAAAATAATTGCATCCTCATGTATGTTTTTTCATGCGTTAACAAAGGGTTAAATCACCTCCCTTGGCATACGCACCGGCAGCCGGCAGCGAACGAAGGCGGGTGCTCCGGCGATTGACACCGCCGCGCGGCTGGGAACATGTTGGCGGGCGCAAGCGTGCAACGGGGATTTCGTCATGGAGACAGCGGCAACCAGGGCCTGCCTGGGATTTTTGGCCGGCGCGATCGCCGCGCTGTTGTTCCATCAAGGTCTGGCCGAGGTTTTCGACATCGCCGGCATCGGCAAAATGGTCGCCTTCCGCGTGGCGCCCACTTGGCCGTTCGGGGTGCCGGCGATCGTCAGCCTCAGTTTCTGGGGTGCGTTGTATGGCGCGGTGCTGGCTCTCGCAGCCCCTTTCCTGCGCCGGCGGCTCTGGCAAGCCGGGCTCGGGTTGGGCATCGTTGCCGCGCTGACCACGCTTTTCGTCGTTCTGCCGCTGAAGGGTTTGCCGATCGCGCATGGCGGCGCGCTATGGCCGATCGCCCGGACCTTCATCCTGACCGCCTCCTGGGGCCTGGGCGCCGGCCTGCTGCTGCCGCTGCTGCACCCGCGCCGCCTTCTCCGGCCGGTCCGGCAGGCGGTGCGCGCGTGACCGCCGGGTTCGAGCGCGATCGCTTCATCGCCGACTGCGAGGCGGCGGCGGCCGGAGGCGGGCAGCGCGCCATCCGCGCATTGCTGGAGGAGGCGATGCGCGACCCCGCTCGGGTTCTGGCCGAACTCGGGGAACCGAAACGCGCCGGCATCGAACTGCTGCATCGCTCCAAAAATATCACGATCCTGAATCTGGTGTGGGGGCCGCACATGACGGTGATGCCGCATAATCACCACATGTGGGCGACGATCGGCCTTTATACCGGGCGGGAGGACAATATCTTCTGGCGCCATTTGCCGACCGATGCGCGGCGGCCGATCGAAGCGGCCGGGGCCTCGTCGTATTTCGCCGGCGATGTTGGCACCCTCGGCCCCGATATCGTGCATTCCGTCACCAACCCGCTGGGCAAGACGACCGGCGCGTTGCACGTGTATGGCGGCGATTTCCTGAAACAGTCGCGCGAACAATGGGATGAGGAAACGATGGCGGAGCAGCCTTACGATCAGGCCGGTGCGCGCAAATTATTCGAGGATTCGAACCGCTACCTCGACCGCGGATAGAGCGATCCCCATCGGGTAACGGCGCGGTCGGACCCGACGAACATTGTCGGAGAATTTGACACTCGGCCCAATCCGGGCGGTTGCCCAAGTTCCAACCCGTTGATATTATTCAAATCATCGATATGGCCTGAATTCTGCGTAGTGGTCATTATATCCGTGCGACATCCGATTTTGGAGGCTACTTTGTCTATTTCCCACGCGTCTTTTTCCGGCCTTTGTCTCGCCGCGCTCGTTGCCGTCACCCCGACGGCGTCCAAAGCCGGGCTGACACTGACCGCTGCGGGAACCAACCTTGGGCTGTCGCTCTCCACCGTCGCCTATGGGTTCGACTCGTTATCGAACCTCGGGCCGCTGGGCATCGCGTTTCCGACCGCGCATTCCATGCTCGTCACCGATTTCGCGGGCGAGGTTTACGCTTTCTCCAGCATTCCATCGAACCAGTCGGCATCGACGGCAACGATCGCGCAGAACCTGGGCGGCAATGGGCCGATCGGCATGACGGTCGCCAATGGGCTGGTCTATCTCGCCGACCGGCTGAACGGCACCGTCGATGCGATCTCCGCCACCGGCGCCTTCCAAAGCTTTGTCGTCAACGTCGCCGCACCGACCGGCCTCGCGACCAACCCGATCTCTGGCCGGATCTATGTCACCAGCAATACGAACGGCATTTACGAGGTCGATCCAACCGCACATACCAAAACACTGATCGTGTCCGGCGCCGACTTCGACGGCATGAGCGTCAGTGCCGACGGAAAAACCCTTTACGCCAGCCAGGGCAACAACATCCGCGTGTATTCGACCGGCGTGAACGGCGCGCCCGCGCCCGCGTTGCAAGCGACCTATGCGATCGGCGATTCGACGGACGGCACCGCGCTGGGCACCGGCACGCTTGCCGGCAATCTGTTCGTGAACACCAATGCCGGCAATGTCTGGGAATACAACATCGGTTCGGCGGCGCTGACATTGATTGCCAGCGGCGGCTCGCGCGGCGATTTCGTCGTGGCCGCGCCGGACGGCAGCCTGTTCCTCACGCAGTCCGACAGTATTCTGTCCTTGAGCGCGCCGTCCGGTTCCGGCTTCACCGGCACCACCGACGTGCCGGAGCCCGCCACCATTTCGGTCCTGGGGTTTGCCCTGGCCGCCTTGGCCGTTCGCCGAGCATGCCGGAAGTCGGTGTAGCAAGCGGCCGAAAAGTGCGCGATGCGGCGCTGGCGATCGGGTGAATCGGCCTGCTAGAGCGCGATGACCGGAGGTGGAATCACCGGAGGTCTGAATCGCGCGATAAAACAAAACCCTAGAGCGCGATGACCGATCGGACACGATCGCATCGTGCTCTAGTGGTCCGATCCTAACGCTTGGGTCCCAAGCGTTAGGTGAATCGGCCCACCAAATCAAAGCCTAGTGGTCAGAATCTGACGGTTCTTTTCGTCACATTCTGACCACTAGAGCGATGGCCCGACGACCGAAAAGGCCCGCCCCATGCTGTCGATTCCCCGCCGTACCGCGTTTGCCCTGCCGCTGCTGGCCGCCCTGCCCGCCCAGGCCGCGTTGCCAATGGCGGCCCTCCCTTTGTCGCGCGATCCGGCATGGTGGCAGAGGCGGCATAAGGACAAGCTGGTCGAGCTGCGGGAAAAAAAACCGGCATTGATTTTCCTGGGCGATTCCATCACCCAACAATGGGAGTACGACAGCGATCCGGAATGGCGCAAATTCGCGCCGGGATGGCACCGGTATTACGGCGATCGCAACGCGGTGAACCTGGGTTTCAGCGGCGACGCCACCTGCCATTTGCTCTGGCGCATCGAAAACGGGGAAGTCGCGGGCATTGCCCCCAAGGTCGCGGTGGTGCTGATCGGCGCCAACAATCTAGGCCGCCTGCATTGGAGCGCAGCCGACACGATCGCCGGCATCGGTGCCATTACCGACGCCATCCGTCGCCGCCTCCCCGCCACCAAAATCCTGCTGCTGGGCATACTCCCCAGCGCGCGCAGCGATTGGGCCACCGAAACGACTGCAACGATAAACAAAGGTTTGGCGGCCAAATACCGCGATGCCGACGGAATTTCGTTCCTCGATGTCGGTCGGGTATTCGTCAAGAACGGGCGGACGAACCCGGACTTGTTCCTCGACCCGCTGCTAACCCCGCCGGCCGCGCCGCTGCACCCGTCCGCGCATGGCCAGAATTTGCTATCCGAGGCGATCGAACCGACACTGGCAGGCTTGCTGGGCGACCGGCTGCATAAATAGGAGCCGCCGATGCCGAAAGCATACTGGATCGCCCGCGTCGATGTGACCGATGCGCCAGCCTACCAAGGCTACGTCGCGGCGAACGCGGCGGCTTTCAAGAAATACGGTGCCCGCTTCATCGTGCGCGGGGGCACGTTCGAAGCGCCGGAAGGCACCCCGCGCGCGCGCAATGTGGTGCTGGAATTCGCCGATTATGCAACGGCGGTGGCCTGCTACCGATCCCCCGAATATGCCGCCGCAAAAGCCCACCGCGATGGCGCGGCCGAGGCCGATCTGCTGATTATCGAGGGCTACGACGGCCCGCAGCCCTGATCCGCGCTTCCGGCCGATCGGAAAACGATTTACCCTCCGGAGTGGCAACAAAGGGCGGCCCGGCATGAAAATCGCGATCCTGGACGACTACTTCGACACCGTCCGCACCTTGCCCTGCTTCGCCACGCTGGCGGGGCATGCGGTGACGATTTTCAACGACCATACCCAGGATACCGATACGCTGGCCCAACGGCTGCGCGATACCGAGGTTTTGGTCCTGATCCGGGAACGCACCAAAATCCGCACCGAAC
This sequence comes from Acetobacteraceae bacterium, assembly GCA_025354865.1. GTDB lineage: Bacteria > Pseudomonadota > Alphaproteobacteria > Acetobacterales > Acetobacteraceae > Rhodopila. The sequence continues at coordinate 9,311 of JANXMB010000099.1, forward strand.
TGCTGGAACGTTTGCCCAATCTGAAATTGATCAGCCAACGCAGCGTCTTCCCCCACATCGACATCGACACCTGCACTCGGCTCGGCATCGTCGTGTCGTCGAGCCTGCATGCCGACACCCCATCCTATGCGGCGGCGGAGCTGACCTGGGCGCTGCTGCTGGCGACGATGCGGCAAATCCCGCAACAAGTGGCCTCGATGAAGGCTGGGAACTGGCAGATGGGCGTCGGCACCACCCTGCGGCACAAGGTCCTGGGCATCCACGGCTACGGCCGGATTGCCAAGGTCGTCGCCGGTTATGCCGCACCGTTCGGCATGTCCGTCCTGGTCTGGGCGCGCCCCGATGGGCTGGCCCGCGCGCAAGCCGACGGGTTCGCAATCGCCGCGAGCAAATCCGATCTTTACGAACGCGCCGATGTCGTAACGTTGCACATGCGGCTGGTCGATGCGACAAGGGGTATCGTGACGGCAGACGACCTCGGCCAGATGCAGCCGGACTCGGTGCTGATCAACACCAGCCGCGCCGGATTGATCGTGCCGGGGGCGCTGCAAGCGGCGCTGCAAGCGGGACGGCCGGGTGCGGCGGGGCTCGATGTGTTCGAGCAGGAACCGCTGATCGATACCGCCCATCCGCTGCTGCAAATGCCGAACGTGGTTTGCACCCCGCATATCGGCTACGTCGCCCGCGACGAATATCAGGTGCAATTTACCGATATTTTCGGTCAGATCGTTGCGTACGCGCAGGGCACGCCAACCAACGTGGTCAATCCCGCCGTGCTGCCCAAGCGGCGTTGAGCGCGGCCGCGCTGTCGGCGATCGGCCTGACCAGAGGCACGCTGAGGGAGAGCACGCCAGCGCGGGTTGCGAGGCGGCTCGATGCCTCGATCTCGCTGGCTTCGGCAGTGCCAGCCAACAGCAAATGTCGTTCCGAGCGGGCAAAGCAACCGGATCGGGCACGAACCCGATCCGGCGGTCGTTTTGCGGCTTAGTTCTTCGTCTTGTCGACCAGCGCGTTCTTGCTGATCCACGGCATCATCGCGCGCAGCTTCGCACCCACTTCTTCGATCGGGTGCTCGGACAGCCGGCGACGCGTCGCTTTGAAGCTGGACTGGTTCACCTTGTTTTCCAGCATCCAGTCGCGGGCGAATTTGCCGGTCTGAATGTCGGACAGCACGCGCTTCATCTCGGCCTTGGTTTCGGCGGTGATGATGCGCGGGCCGGTGACGTATTCGCCGTATTCGGCGGTGTTGCTGATCGAGTAATTCATGTTGGCGATGCCGCCTTCATAGATCAGATCGACGATCAACTTCACCTCGTGCAGGCATTCGAAATAGGCCATTTCCGGCGCGTAGCCAGCTTCGACCAGGGTTTCGTAGCCACCCTTGATCAGCTCCACAAGGCCGCCGCAAAGGACCACCTGCTCCCCGAACAGATCGGTTTCGCATTCTTCTTTGAAGGTCGTCTCGATGATGCCGGCCTTGCCGCCGCCGATGGCGGACGCATAGGACAGCGCCACTTCCAGCGC
>JANXMB010000104.1 GCA_025354865.1 Acetobacteraceae bacterium
GCGAACACCGGCCGATTGGCGCGCCCCGCCGGCAGCCCGCCCAGGCGATCGTAGACCACCGAAACCGGCTGCACGATCGGCCGGGCATCGCTTTGCGCCACCGAGAAGAACGACGACCGGAACGGCAGCACGCGCGATCCGTCGGAACTGGTGCCCTCCGGAAACAGGATCAGATTGTCGCCGCTGGCCAGCAGGCTCTGCATCGTATTCCGCTCCCGCACGGTCGAGCCGCGCTGGCGGCTGACGAACACCGACCGGCCCAGCCGCGCGATGGTGCCGATGACGGGCCAGCCGGCTACATCGCCCTTGGCCACGAAACAACCGTCCAGCACGCCGCCGACCACGGGGATATCGACCCAGGAGGAATGGTTGGACACGTAAATCACCGGCCGATCCGACTTACCGGACGCCAACTCCCCGATGACGCGCACATGCAAGCCGAGCAGCCGGGAGAACACCGCCCAATACAATTTTGCGAAGGCAATCTTTGCTCGGCCCGGCAACAGCAGGCACAGCGCCTGCACCGGGATGCTGGGCAGGGTCCAAAGCAGCACGGCGGCGATGCGTCGCACGGCGCGGAGGCGACTGGTCAGCGACGGCGCCGACGGGGGCTGGTCCATACCCATCGGTCCGCCCTGACCATCGCGCTGGAACAAGCGGGGCCGGCGGGCCAAATGGCCGATCGCCTCGGGCGGGAGTCGCTGTGCAGTATGGGGCATTCGGATGGGATACAGAAGGAGTCCGGGCCGAACAATGGCGCTGCGATGACAGTTCGGCGAATCCTGGGTGACGCGGGGCCAGAGCGCGATGACCGGAGGTGGAACACCGGAGGTCTGAATCGCGCGACCAAACAAAGGCGCGAGATTTAGTCCGCCGCACCGCCCGAGCGCAGATCGTTGTTCGGCCGCAGGTCGCCTGCCATCCAGCGTTTCAGCTCGGCATGCGCATCGGCGCGGCGGATGGTGTCGATGCGCGCGGCGTCCGGGGGATCGACGGTGAACTCCATAATCAACCCGTCCGGCGACGTGCAATACATCGACTTGCAATAGCCGTGATCGGTCACCCGCACCGGCTTGTCCGCGCCGTGCAACCGGTCGATCAATTCGTCGAACGCCGTCGCATCCACTTTGAACGAGATATGGTCGAAACTGCCGATTTCCGCCGGCTGCGCCGCCTGCGTCTTGCGATATACTTCCTCGTCGGCAAAGGAGAAGAACGCCAAGGCCCCGCCATCGCCCATGCTGTAAAACGTGTGGCAGAACGCGACCTCTCGATCGACCCAGGGGCTGTGGTGGCTTTCGCACCAGGTTGCGGCGAGCGGGATGCCCAGCACATCCTCGAAGAACTGGCGGTTCCGCTCCTGGTCTTTCACCACAAAGGCGCGGTGGTGCAGCCGTTCGGGCGGGTGGGACAGCAGCTTGGGCATGGGGCGTCCTCCTGTCGGGGCAACTTGCTCCCGCCCCAAGACCGCCGCAAGTATGGCGTGACAACGGGAGAACGACGGATGGCGCGGCCGTTACGGGTGGCGATAATCGGGGCCGGAATCGGCGGGCTGACGGCGGCAGCCTGCCTGCGCCGGGTCGGGGTCGATGTGCGCATCTACGAACAAGCCCGCGGCTTCGCCCGCCTCGGCGCCGGCATCCAGCAGGCCCCCAACGCCATTCGCGTGCTGCGCGCGCTGGGGCTGGAACCCACATTGCGCGCGATGGCGTTCCAGCCGGAGGCCAATAACAGCCGCGATTTCGACTCCGGCACGCTGACCAACGCCCAAATCCTCGGCGCCTCGATCGAAACCCGCTACGGCGCGCCGTATTTTCTGATGCATCGCGGCGACCTGCACGCGGCCATTGCCGATCTCGTGCCGCAGGAGGTCGTCCATCTCGACCATAAACTGGCCGGCCTGTCGCAACGCGGCACCACGGTGACCATGGCATTCGCCAACGGCACCACGGCGGAGGCCGATGCGGTGGTCGGCGCCGATGGCGTCCACTCGGTGGTGCGGGAAATTCTGCTGGGTGCCGAAAAACCCACATACACCGGTCGCGTCGCCTATCGCACCGTCTTCCCCGTCGCCCTGCTGCACGGCCTGGACGTCGAAGCATGCTGCAAATGGTGGGGGCCGGATCGCCATATCGTCAGCTATTTCACCAATCCCCGCCGCGACGAACTCTACTTCGTCACCAGCACCCCGGAACCGGACTACGGGATCGAATCCTGGTCGTCGAAAGGCGACCTGTCGGTCCTGCGGAAGGCTTACAAGGACTTCCATCCGCAGGTCCGAGCCATCCTCGCCGCATGCCCCGACGTGCATAAATGGGCGCTGGTGGTGCGCGACCCGCTGCCGCGCTGGACCGAGGGCCATATCGTGCTCCTCGGCGATGCCTGCCATCCGATGACACCCTATATGGCGCAGGGCGCCTCGACTTCCATCGAGGACGGGGCCGTGCTGTCGCGCTGCCTGGACGGTGTCGAACCCGACGGCGTCGCCGAGGCCTTCCGCCGCTTCGAGGCCACCCGCAAGCCGCGCACGTCGGCGATCCAACAGACCTCCGCCCAGAACACCTGGCTGCGCGGCTCGACCGACCCTTCGTGGGTCTATGGCTACGATGCCTGGACTGCGCCATTGGCCGATAGCGGGAAAGTTGCGGCATAAATCGCCCCAGGCCCCAACCGAGGAACCCAAGCCGTGAAAACCATCCCGATCCTGCTGGCCATCCTGCTGCTGAGCGGCACCGCGCACGCCACCGAACTCACGGTCTTCTCCGCCACGCCTTTCGTGCCGGTGCTCGCCGATATCGTGCCCGGCTTCCAGGCCCGCACCCACGACACCGTCAAGATCGTCCGCGATACCTCCGGCGGGATCGTCAAACGGATCGAAAAGGGGGAGGCATTCGACCTCGCCATCGCCGGGATGCCCAGCCTCGAATCCTTAACCGCCGCCGGCAAGATCGCCGCCGGTAGCGCCACGCCATTCGCCAAATCCGGCATCGGCATGGCGATCGCGCCGGGTGCGCCCAGGCCCGACATCGCCACCGCCGACGCCTTTCGCCGCACCCTGCTGGACGCGCGAGCCATCGCCTACAGCGACCCAGCCTTCGGCGGCACCACCGGCGTTTACCTGACAAAACTATTCGAACGCCTCGGCATCGCGGACGCGGTCAAGGCAAAAGCCGTCATGGTGCCCGGTGGATTGGCCGCCGAGCGGATTGTGTCCGGTCAGGCCGATATCGCCCTGCAACAAATGGGGGAGGTCATGTCCGTCCCCGGCACCGTTTTCCTCGGGCCGCTGCCCAAGGAGCTGCAATTCTTCACTATTTTCGGCACCGGCATCGCCACCGCCAGCCCCAACGCCGCTGCGGTTCGGCTGCTGCTGACCGATTTGCAGGGGGAGGCCGCGACAAAAGCGCTGGCCCATCACGGCATGGAAAAGCCGTGAAAGCCCTCGTACCCCGCGCGCGTGACGCCTACCGGCCTTTGAACGACAGCCCGTTCGTGATCGCGTCCATATCCTTCTGATACATCCGATCGCCCTTGGGGGACGCCCATTCGGTCAGCATCAGCTTCCAGCCGGACGGCCAACCGGGATCGACCAGCAGATATTGCAACACCGTCGGCTCGCCTTTCCAGCGGGCGGGCACATTCAGCATCTTCATTTGCAGGCCGTTGACCGTCCGCGAGTCGGTTCCGATCTTGCCGACGATCTCGACCCCTTGTTCGGTGAAGTATTTGCCGTGCTCGTCCATGATCCGGTCGATCTGTTCCTCTTTATACCCCTCGGCCCAGATGAAGATCTCCTCGTCCCCGGTCTTCGCTTCGATCCCCCGATCGATCTCCGAGACGTCCCAGGATTTGGAGAACGGGATGACCACGCTGCCCTTCCCGAGGGCAACGATGTAATCCTTGGCATGGCCGACCGAGCTGAAAATCAGCAGGGATAACAGGGCGGCGAGGGTGGGGAGGGCAAAACGGGTTCTCATACGAGTCGCTCCAATCGCTTCGAATGCAACGATCATCGCCCAAACCCTTCATACGGGTAAAGCGGCCCCCGCCATCGCGGCGGCAACACGGCGATCGCCGCCAGCAACGCGGCGCGCCGCACATTCGGCAACGTCGCGAGCGAACGCCCCAACCATCGAAACCCCTCAAGCTGGCGGCGATGGCGCAGCAATTCCCGGCCGATGGTCCACTGCACCTCCGCCTCCGCTCGGCGGCGCAAATCGGCACGCCGGTCCGGTGCAAACAGCAGCGGCAACGCCGGGTTTTCGTGGATCGCTGCCACGCAGGGAACGAACGACGCCGCATCGGTGGCCATGCGCAGGTATGCGCCGCTCGGTCGTTCGCGCACATGCAGGATCGCCCGAGGCTCCCCCACCCCCACAAACGCCCCCCCGCCGTTCGGCTTCGCCCCCAGCGCCAGCCGCACCCAGCACTCCCAATCCTCGCCATAGCGCAAATCCGGCCGAAATTGCGGCATGGCGGCGCGGCGGATCGCAAGATGCCCGCCGTTGACGAACAGATTGCGAACCAGCAACCGTTCCAACAGATCGCCGGAAGGCGGCCGCACGATCCGGCCGCCGCGTTCGTAGGCGCCGACCGCCGCAACCGCGTCCGGCGCCTGTTGCAGCGCGTCCGTCAGCACCGCGAGCGCAAACGGCGCCAAACAGTCGTCCCCATCCAGAAACAGCAGCGCGTCGCACGCCAGACCCGCCGCTCCGCGATTGCGCGCGGCCGATACACCGGCATTCGCCTGCGCAACTAGAAGCAGCCGAGGATCGTCGAAGCCCCCGACCACCGCAGCCGTTGCGTCGGTCGATCCATCGTCCACCACGACCATGGTCCAGTCGCGATGGGTCTGCGCCAGCACCGACCGAACGGTATCGCCGATATAACGGGCGACATTGTAGGCCGGAGTTACGATGCCGATCCGCACAAAACCTCGCCACACGAAAAAGGGGCGGAACCGAAGTCCCGCCCCCATTCTTACGCTCGGAAGGTTAAGAAAAGGTTAAGCCGCAATGCATTCGCTTTCCGGCTTAACGTCTTGTTTGGTCGCGCGATTCAGACCTGCGGCGTTCCGCCTCCGGTCATCGCGCTGCCGTTGGGTCGCGCGATTCAGACCTGCGGCGTTCCGCCTCCGGTCATCGCGCTCTATGCCTTCACAGGCACGCCGCTTTCTTTCATCAGCGTTTCAAGCTCGCCCGACTGGAACATCTCGGTCACGATGTCGCAGCCGCCGACGAACTCACCCTTCACATACAATTGCGGGATGGTCGGCCATTGCGAGAAAGACTTGACCCCCTCCCGCAGGGCGTCGTCTTCCAGCACGTTGGCAGAATTGAACGGCACACCCATGTGGGTCAGAATCTGGATAACCCGAGCGGAGAAGCCGCATTGCGGGAACATCGGGGTGCCCTTCATGTAGAGCATCACGTCGTTAGTTTCGATATCGGTCTTGATACGGGCGTCGGTAGCCATGGCGATTGCTCCTGGGATTGCGGATTATTCGGGGGCGGCAGTTTGCAGGGCAAGGGCGTGCAGCTCGCCCCCCATGCGGCCGCGCAGTGCGGCGTAGACAATCTGATGCTGCTTCACGCGCGACAAGCCCTTGAAGGCCGAGGACACCACCTTGGCACCCCAATGGTCGTTGTCCCCCGCGAGGTCCTGCATCGTCACCTGCGCATCGGGCAGGGCGGACTTGATCAACGCTTCGATTTCGCTCGCGGCCATCGCCATGCGGGTTAGCTCCTGTTGCTGTCCATCCACGCGGGGAAGAAGGCGGCGTTTTCGGCGCGCAGGGACTCCACCGATATTGTACCGCCATCGGGCAGTGTCAAATCCCCCCCGCCCGACGTCCCCAGCCGCATCGCCGGAATCCCCGCCGCGTCCGCCGCTCGGATGAAGCTGGCGCTGTCGGGCACGGCGACCAAATAGCGGGCCTGATCTTCGCCGAACCAGAACGCATGGCCGGGGACGTCGCGCGGATGCGCCGACAACCGAGCGCCGACGCCGGTCGCCATCGCCATTTCCGCGACCGCCACCAGAATGCCGCCATCCGACACGTCGTGGCAGGCGCGGATTTCGCCCGACAGGACGCGCGCCCGCACAAAGTCGCCGTTGGCGCGCTCGACCGGCAGATCGACCGGCGGCGGTGCACCGTCCTCCCGCCCATTGACCTCCCGCAGCCACAAGGACTGCCCAAGCCAACCTTTGGTCTGACCGACCAGCACGATGTCGAGCCAAGGCATCAGACCGATGCCTACCGCCTGCGCCACGTCGTCGAGCACCCCGAGACCGCCGATCACCGGGGTCGGCAGAATGCCCTTGCCCTCGGTTTCGTTGTAGAGGCTGACGTTGCCGGACACGACGGGGAAGTCCAACGCCTCGCACGCAGCGGCCATCCCGCGAATGGCGGCGGCGAATTGGCCCATGATCTCCGGCTTTTCGGGATTGCCGAAATTCATATTGTCGGTGATGGCAAGGGGCCGAGCACCGACGGCGGTAAGGTTGCGCCAGGCTTCGGCGACGGCTTGTTTGCCGCCTTCTTCCGGATCCGCGAGGCAATAGCGCGGCGTGCAGTCGGTGGTCAGCGCCAGACCGCGCTTCAAACCTTCCAGCTTGACCACGGCGGCATCGGCCGCACCGGGGCGCTTGACCGTCTGACCGCCGACGGTGCTGTCGTACTGATCCCACACCCAGGCGCGGGAACACAGATCGGGGCAGGCGATCAGCTTGCGCAGCGCCGCCGTCAGGCCAAGCCGGTCTTCGATCCGCGCGGGATTGAGCTGCTCCTGCTTCGGCGTTTCCACCGTCGGGCGGGTGTAGAGCGGCGCCTGATCGTTCAGCGGTGCCAGCGGAATATCGGCCTCCACCACGCCACGATGCTTGACCACGATCCGCCCGGTGTCGGTGATATGGCCGATGACCGCGAAATCCAGGTCCCATTTCTCGAAAATGGCGCGCGCCATGTCCTGCCGGTCCGGCCGCAATACCATGAGCATCCGCTCCTGGCTTTCCGACAGCATGAATTCGTAGGCGGTCATGCCGGTTTCGCGGGCGGGCACGTTGTCCAGATCGAGTTCGATCCCCACCCCGCCCTTGCCGGCCATTTCCACCGAGGAGCTGGTCAAACCCGCCGCGCCCATGTCTTGAATGGCGACGATCGCGTCGGTGGCCATAAGTTCCAGGCAGGCTTCGATCAGCAGTTTTTCGGTGAAGGGATCGCCGACCTGCACCGTCGGGCGCTTGTCTTCGGAGTTGGCGTCGAACTCGGCTGACGCCATGGTGGCGCCATGGATGCCGTCGCGCCCGGTTTTGGACCCGACATAGACGACCGGATTGCCGATCCCCGCAGCGGCGCTGAGGAAGATCTTGTCCGTCGCCGCGATGCCCACCGTCATGGCATTGACCAGCGGGTTGCCGTTGTAGGCCGGGTGGAAATCGATCTCCCCGCCCACGGTCGGCACGCCGACGCAATTGCCGTACCCGCCGATGCCGCGCACCACCCCATCGACAACCCGCTTGGTGCGCGGATTGTCCGGGCTGCCGAAGCGCAGCGCATTCAGGTTTGCGATCGGCCGAGCACCCATGGTGAACACATCGCGCAGAATGCCGCCGACCCCGGTCGCCGCACCCTGATAGGGCTCGATAAAGCTGGGATGGTTGTGCGATTCCATCTTGAAGATCGCCGCCAACCCGTCGCCGATCGCCACCACGCCGGCATTCTCCCCCGGGCCGTGGATGACCCAGGGCGCCTTGGTCGGCAGTTGCTTCAGCCACACGCGGGACGATTTGTAACTGCAATGCTCCGACCACATGACGCTGAACACGCCGAGTTCGGTGAAGCTGGGCGTGCGCCCCATGATGTCGAGGACGCGCCGATATTCCTCGGCGTTCAACCCGAATTCGCGCGCCAGCGCTTCGTTGACGTTACGTTCCATCAAGCCGCCGCCAATGCATCGAAAAGAGGTTTGCCGTCCGCACCGCCCATGAGGGGATCCACCAGATCCTCGGGGTGCGGCATCATGCCGAGGATACGCCGGTTGTCGCTGAACACCCCGGCGATCGCGCGCGCGCTGCCGTTGCGGTTGCTATCGGCGTAGCGGAATGCAACCAGCCCGTCGCCTTCGAGCCGGTCCAGCGTCGCGTCGTCGGCGAAATAGTTGCCGTCGCCATGCGCCATGGTGGCTTTGAAGGTCTGGTCCTTGCGGTAGTGCCGGGTGAACACGGTGTCGTCGCGTTCGACCCGCAGCAGGCAATCCATCGACAGGAAGCGCAGGGAGGCGTTTTTCAGCAGCGCGCCGGGCAGCAATCCGGCTTCGGTCAGGATCTGGAACCCGTTGCAGACCCCGAGGAT
>JANXMB010000108.1 GCA_025354865.1 Acetobacteraceae bacterium
CCTGGCTGCGCGCGGGGGAACGGCGCAGCCAGGTCCGGAATGCAAGCGTGGCAGGCCCGCAAACCGCGCCGTTCAGCCGTGCAGCGACTCGTCCAACCGGTCGAGCAACGCGCCGGTGCCATTGCCATGCTGACGCGATCCGGCATCGTCATAGCCGTCGAGAAACGCGCCCTGCTCCGTCACCTTCAGCCGGGTTCCGGCACCGGAGGGAAACAATTCCACCGTGGCGAGCGAGGCGGAAATCTTACGCCCGTCGAGATGCATTTCGTAGGCATACACCAGCCGGCGGTCCGTCACGGTGTCGAGGTAGATCGCGTCGAACGCCGAGACGGTGCCGCTCGTCCAGCGCCCCACCGCACGCTCTCGCCCGCCTGGGCGCACATCGATGCTGCGTTCCAACATCGTGTAGCCTGCCCCGCCGCCAAACCAGCGCGCCTTGGCGACCGGGTCGGTCAGCGCGTGGAACACCTGCGCCGGAGTGGCGGCGATCCGGGCGACTTCCTGGCCCAGCCGGTCAAGCGTGGTGCGCCAGCCTTCCGGCGCGCCACTGATCGCCGCCATCGCGGCAGGATCGAAAATTTCGTAGGCCTGATGCACCGTCATCCGGGTGGCGGCGCCGTGGTCCTCGAAGGTCACCGTGGTCATGGCGGTGAAGCGCGGCTGACCGTCCGCGTCCACCACACTGGTGGAAAACACCAGCCGCTCGGGCGGCGTGACCTCGATATACTGCCCCTTGGACCAGAACTCCTGGCCGTCCGGCGCACGCATGCAAATCTCGCAGCGCCCGCCGGCACGGAATTCAACCGTGGCGTGCGGCACGCTGAACTGCTCGGGGCAGAACCAGCGGCGCATGTGATCGGCACTGCTCCACGCCTTGAACATCAGCGCGCGCGGCGCGCTGAACATGCGCGCCAGCACCACCGGGTCCGGCTTGACGCTGGACCGCGCTTCATTTGGCTGACTCATCGTTCCCCTCCGTTCGTTGTAATTCGTCGAGGGGGCGTCCCAGGCGGTCGAGCCGCCCCTCCCACTCCATCCGGCGCGCGTTGATCCAGGTTTCGGCCTGCGCCAGCGCCTGCGGCGCGATCCGGCAGGTCCGCACCCGGCCGGATTTCTCCGAGCGGACCAGCCCGCTATCCTCTAGCACCCGCAGATGCTGCAACACCGAGGGCAGCGACATCGCCAGCGGTTCGGCCAATTCGCTGACCGAAGCCGGCCCGCTGACCAGCCGCGCCACGATCACCCGCCGCCCCGGATCGGCGAGCGCATGAAACAGGCGGTCAAGCGCGGCGGATTGGTTAAGCATATGGCTAACTAACACCGCACAGCATGCCGGGGCAATCAAAGTTAGGTGATCGCCTATGTGTGGTGACGGATCACTCTGCGCCGGCGGCGCGCCGGATCGGGGCCTGACAAGGGAATCGCCACGAACCACCAAGCCGCCGCAGTGTTTCGGCAGCCTGAAACCCGCGCCACTACCCAACCGCCTTGCAACAGTATAGCAGCAGATTGCAGGCCGCTGGCCGCACGGATCGATTAGATTGCTGCTCGCAATGGCTTATCCAGCCAATAGCTGCCGGTCATTGCAAGTTCGAATTCGAACTCCCGGGCACCGTTGGGTGTCACGACGGCGCCGCCATTCGTCCAGCGCCAGCCCGGTTCGATGTCGTGCCAACCTTCGAGAAATCTGGCATCGGCGAGCCCGACTTCTTGGCGGTCGAGCCAAACACGCGAGAGGGCGACGCCTAGGACACGCGTATCGGTTTCGTCGGCGCGCGTCTCGGCCGGTATCCAGCAACGCGAGATCAGCGCCACACGCGCGGCGCACAATGGCAAGCGCGCAATCCAATACTTGCCATAGCGCCTAACGTCGACGCTACGCCCATCGGCCCGCACCTCCAGCGCCGGATCGCCGGTGAGATTGAAGCCTAGGTTCAGTGCGTGCGCCAGCGTTGCCGCTCTGGCCGCCACCAATGGCGGTCCATTCAGCACGAGCTTGGCACAAGCTCGCTCACGCCAGATTCGCCGCGCGAAGTCTGGATGCAACTCCAACGCCGCGCAGCCGTTGGCGAAGGCGCTGCGATTGCCGGTGTCGAGGTAGCTTTCGCACGGCAGACCCTCAGCAAGCAACACGTCATGACTCGCAAGTTCGACATGGAAATACGTCACCTCGGCCCGACGCTCCTGCCGTATCGTGCGGCCGTTGATCAAGTAACGAATAGGAATGAGGACGCCATCCGTGAACACTGCATGGTCAGGGCTGAGCCAAAGGTCGCGTGCCGGACGCCCTGGCCCGAAAGCGCCAGCGACAATCCGCACTGGCCATACATCGCCCGGACGCGGATGCCGGTTGCACGCCACATGCCGATAGCCAACCCATTTCACGTCTGCTTGCGCGCCAAAGGCGGTCATGACCGTATCGCCCGCCCGAAGCGCTTCGACAGGCACGCTATCCCGAGGCGTCGCGATATGCGTGCCGGCGGCGAAGCAAGCGTAGGTGATGTTACCGTTATTATCTACCAGCGTCCCATCGGCAATCGCGGACGAGAGGGCAATCGTGCCGATCTGAATTTGGTTCGCGTCAAACAGCGTGACAGTCTGCCCGCCATTGACGGAAATGGTCATCGCACCGGCAGCAAAGATGGTGTCGCCGGGCAGGAAGCCGCTCACGCTGCCGCCGAAGCTTGCCGGAGCAGCCAAGTCGAGACGTTCACCGGAACCAGCGGTGAATTGCACTGGAACATTGGCTGCCACGCTGCCGGACAGCGACAGTTCACTGCCTGCCTGGATGCTCAGCGTTCCTGTGCCGCTGAGCGGCTGAGTCAAGGACAGCGTGCCACCTGACGCGGCGATGCTTCCCGCCAACGCCAAGTTTCCGGAGATGAGTCCCCAGCCACTGACTGCACCGCCGGCGGCAACAGTCAGATTACCATCCGCGATCAGTGTCCCACCGGCGAGTGCCGCCGCTCCATTGCCCGCCACACTGGCGAACACCGCGCAATGCAGGACACCGCCAGATGCAATGGTAATCGAGCTGGCGCTGGCAGCGCCGACAGCAAACGCGTCAACCACTGCCGCCCCGCCGTCCGTGATCGCGACCGTTCCGGCGCCTCCGGCGCCGATGCCGAAAATGTGCGCCTTGAACAGCGAACCTGCGCCGCTGACGACCATGTCGCCCGTTGCATCACCGGTGTAGCCGCCGACGAACACGCCTCCACCCGCCGGCAATGCGGCGTCGATAACAGTGCCGCCCGCACTGATGGTCAGTGATCCCGCGCCGCCCGCCTCCCCGCCCAGCGTCAAGAAGCCCGACGTGTTCAGCATGCCGCCCGCCACTTGCAGCGTTCCGCTGCCGGTTCCTGCACCGCCCAGATTGAGGCCGCCGGCATCCGTCCAGGCGCCGCCTGCGGAAATCAGGACCGCGGCGCTGCCCACTGCCCCGGCGATCTGGCCCGACGCCGATGTCAGCAGCGCACCAGAACTGATGGTGAGCGTTGCGGGGATGTCGGCGTGCTGGCAAAATCAAAATACCCTGCGGCCCGAAACACGCCGCCGCTTTCGAGCCGGAAATCGCCGGAACCGAACACCACATTGCCTGCGTCCACCTCGCCTGCATCCGCGATGGTCACGCCATTGGCGCCATTGCCGCCGCTGAAATCCGCCACGGTCAGACGGGCTCCGGTGCCGTCCACCACCAATGTGCCACCGGCCGTGCCATTATAAGTGCCCAAGGCAAGTCCGCCCGCGCCGGATGCCGCTGTGCCGGTGACTGTACCTCCGGCCAGGATTGTCAGAAGCCCGGTGCCCGTTCCAGCACCGGCGCCGATGTGCAGCGAACCGGAGACGCTCACTGTGGCCGCTGCCACTGTCAGCGCACCCGGGCCGGGATGAATGCCGCCGCCCAGAGTGAGTTGCTGCGTGGCCCAGAAACCAGCAGCTGAAACGCTGGCGGTGCCGGTACCCCCGGCATCGCCAAGATCGGCCGACGTCGTATTGAGCCGCGCGCCGTTCGTAACGGTTAATGTGCCGTTACTGCCAACGCCAGAAGGGTATCCACCGCCGATCACAAGGTAGCCGCCGCCGCCGCCGGACCCCAGGACATTTGCCACTGTGCCCGCACCGGTCAGCGATAGGCCGGCTTGGACTCCCGGCGCCTGACAGACAAACATGCTCCAGGCTGACAGCGTGCCACCTGCCTCGACCAGCGCCGTCGCGGTACCGCCGGGCTGGGTTCCAAAGTTAAGTTGCGAATCCGATGCAAATTGCCCGCCATCGACTGTCAGGTCACCCTGAAATGTGGTGTATCCGGACGCACCGTCGGACCGCATGGCCGGAATGGCCACGCTGCCCCCCGCCAGCACGAGCATGCTGCTGCCCGGCGACGTACTGATGTTCGCGCCAGATAGGCTGCCCGCCGACGCAATAATCAGTGCATTGTTGACATTGATTGAATCCGCCGACAGCGTACCAGAAATAACCGGCGCTTGGAAAAAATTCAAGAAAGACGCTATTCCGGTGCCGGCGACGGATCCGTTGGTCGATATGACTGCCGTATCTGTAGAACCGGGTGCAGAAGCCGCAGGGTTTTGATTTTCGGCAACATTGTCCCAGTTGTTCCGGTCGGAATAAATACTCCCCACCGCACCGGTCCACATCAGCGTGCGTGCCATTGCCCTGCCCTATCGATTTGAATAAAATAATATATCCTTGCAGCAATAGGTCAATCCGGCGGCGTCCGCCGCGCCGTTGAACCAGAAGCATGGGGCAATCTTCGGCATCGCGGGCACCTATCCGGTTCCAGCAATAGGCCATGCGCCTAGTTCAGCGGATAGCGCTGAAATGTCAGTTGCTTCGGGTTCTGCCGCACCAGAGCCCGCGCCAAAACGTGGGACACGAAGCAACTATTGTTGTGCCCGGCGAAGTGATCGTACCAAAGATGCCGGCCCGCCACCTTGGCGCGGTCGACCAACAAATTGCGCTGGTCGTTGCCGAGCGGCCGCCAAAGCCTGGACAGCCCAGGGCCGGAACGCGCCCGGTTAAGCGTATCGATGGCGGTTCCGATCACCAGCAAATACCGCTTGGCAATCGGCTCGCCCTTGCGCGTGACGTCGTCGAGCGGAAAGAACTGATGGCGGCCCGGTTCGAACCGCTCGATGATCTCGCGGAACGCCTCGCTCACGGTCAGCACCAGTCCCCACCCCATGAATCCGGGCAGATCGCGCTCTTTCGACCCGAATCGCCAGCGGGTTGGCATGTGTTGCGGCGACACCGGCACCCCGAACGACACAGCGCGGCGCGACCCGAGCCAGCGCAGCGCTTCCGGCACCGGGCCTACGGTTTGCACCGAATCGATCTTGCCATCCAGCGGTTCCTCGGCCACGGCCGCGCGGCGGCAGAGCAGCCGATATGAGAATGCCGTGCTGACCGCCGCCGCAAGGATGCCGTGACCAACCCGGACGCGATAGGCTGCCCGGATGCCGGAGCAGCCCGGCCGGAGCACAACATGGCGCGGCGTACCATCCTGACCTATCCCGACCCACGGTTGCGCGCCCCTGCCGCACCGGTGACGGCGTTCGCCGCGCCATTGCACGCACTGGCCGCCGATCTGCTGGAAACACTGCGCGCCGCGCCCGGCATCGGCATCACGGCACCGCACATCGGCGTTGGCCTGCGGTTCGTGGTGCTCGATTTGCCGGGCGATGCCGTGCGGTACTACGTCAATCCGCGCATCGTCACGTCGAGCGGTGAACTGATGCTCGCCGAGGAAGGCAGCGTATCGATGCCCGGCATTCACGATCAGGTGGAACGCCATGCCTGGGTGCAGGTGGCGTTTCAGGACCTCGACGGGGCAGAGCAGACCGAGACCGCCGAGGGTCTGCTAAGCATCTGCCTGCAACACGAAATCGACCAGCTTGATGGCATTTTCTGGCTGCAACGGTTGTCGCGGCTGAAGCGGACCATGCTGGTCAAACGGTTCGAGAAAATTGAGCGTGACCGGCGGTGAAGCCCCTCATCGCTCCCGCTCGATTGTTCGTATCGATTCAAATAATTTCCTTTCAACCAGCAAGCCGTGGCCACGCGGATTGCCAATAAGGGGCATCCTTGGCTTCGAACATATCGTGCCGTGTTTCTAATATATGAGTATCCGGGTCAGCCATTTCGATGGCCTCCTACCGGCCGAGCACGATGTGGGTCGCGTGATCGGTGGCCCGATGTTCGGTGACGCGGTAGCCGAGCGCTGGCAGGTCGATCCCGGCGAAGATCGCTTCGCCCTGCCCGAGCACGACCGGGGACAAAGCGAAATGCAACTCGTCGATCAGACCGGCGCGAAGGAATTGACGCACTGTCGAGGCGCCGCCGCCTATCTTGACGTCACGGTCCTTTGCGGCAAGCCGCGCTTGCTCCAGCGCCGCCTCGATTCCCCCGGTCACGAAGATGAAGGTGGTGCCGCCGTCCATCTCAATCGGATCGCGCGGATGGTGCGTCAATACGAAGGTTGGCGCGTGATACGGCGGATTGTTGCCCCACCAGCCCTTCCAGCTTTCATCCGGCCAGGGTCCGCGGATCGGCCCGAACATGTTGCGGCCAAGGATGAACGCGCCGAACCCCTGCATTGAACGATTGGCGTAGGCGTTGTCGACGCCGTCCGATCCGCCGTCCTTGCCGATCATTGCCCGGAACATCCGAGTGCCGAACATCCACTCATGCAATTCCAGCCCGCGCATGCCGAGCGGATTTTCAAGGCTTTGCTCTGGCCCTGCTCCGAAACCGTCAAGCGAGATCGAAAATCCGGCAACGCGTACTTTCGTCATGGCCAAACCTTTCATCGCTTACGAAATCGCACATTGAAGCAATATTAGTCGCTATTTTTCCCAAGACGGCGGCGGCACCCGACAGTCTTTCTTGAGCATTCCAAGATAGCAGACCGGCGCCTTGCTTACGCCTCCTCACTCCCACTCGATGGTTTCCTGAGCATATAACGGCTTGAAAATCATCGCAAATCTTCCCTGCGTGACGGTATGTTCCGGCAGGCAGACCGTCAAAAAGTTACGCTGTTGATTTTGAGGGGAAAATCGCAGCGAAATTTTTTTGATGTTTCGCCAACTATCGGGATCAACCGGACGATTTATGCGTCTTGCCGGGGCTGGCAACCTTCCGGATTCGCCAAAAAACTACCGGCAACGGGCTATATCACGTCGCACCGGCCGAAGCCATCGGCCGTAAGCGAGGCTTGCGCACCGGCGAAGTACCCTTGCTCCAAGCCAGCGCCCGGCTATATTACTGGAAATATTTTGGAGACCAGCAATGGGCAGCTCGCAAAAGCGCGCCATCCAAAACTATCGATCCCGCCTCA
The DNA here is from genome assembly GCA_025354865.1 of Acetobacteraceae bacterium. Lineage (GTDB taxonomy): Bacteria > Pseudomonadota > Alphaproteobacteria > Acetobacterales > Acetobacteraceae > Rhodopila. The sequence continues at coordinate 7,355 of JANXMB010000108.1, forward strand.
GCGACCGCGGCTTGGCTCGCTTCGAAGTGCTCGGTCGCGATGCCGACCGAGACCTCATTCGATCGCTGGCGCGCCGCCTAGCCGAAGATGGCCCGGAGGCATCGCGCCTACGCGCAGCAGTCAGCCAGACCATCGCTGGTGAGCCCCCTAAGAAGGGCGGCATCCTGGCTGCGCTCCGCCGCTCTCCCATGGTCGGCGCCGACCTCGATCTGACGCGGCCTCGCGAGGAAGGACGTAAGGTCGATCTTTGATGGCCTATCTGCTCGACACCAACATCCTCAGCAACATCACCAAGCCTGCTCCATCGGAGGCCCTCCTGGCCTGGATGGCCGATCAGACCGACACAGACCTCTTCATCTCCTCGCTTACGGTAGCCGAAATCCGACGCGGCGTTCTCGAGAAACCTGCCGGCAAGAAGCGCGATCAGTTGGAGGCATGGTTCACGGGTCCGGAAGGCCCCCAGGCTCTATTTGCCGATCGCATCCTCGCATTCGACGAGAAGGCCGGGTTGATCTGGGCGCGCCTGATGGCAGATGGAAAGGCCAAGGGCCGCCCGCGCAGCGGCCTCGACATGATCATCGCGGCCGTTGCCGAGGCTAGCGGATGCGTTGTCGTCACTGACAACGAGAAGGATTTCCAAGACATCGATATCATCAATCCGCTGCGGAGCGCGAAATGACCGACGTTCACTAGGTTC
>JANXMB010000155.1 GCA_025354865.1 Acetobacteraceae bacterium
TAGGCCGGCATGTTGACAATCAACCTCCCGCCGGGCTTCAGCGTGCGCCGAAACTCCCGCAGTGCTGCGGCGGGATCGACCGCGCCATGGCAGAGTACGTCGGCCGACACGATGGCATCGAAACGGCCATCGGCAAACGGCACCGCGTTCGCACTCCCCCGCGCCACCGCCGCGCCCGATTTCGCCTGGGCGCGGATCGCCGCCGCTTCGTTGTATTCAAGGCCGGTGGCCATCAGGTCCGGGCGGCGGGCGCGCAGATACGCCAAGAACCCGCCGGTGCCGCATCCCGCGTCCAGCACCGTGCCGCGTATCGGTTGCAAGCTGGCGAGCAGCCGAGCGTGAAGGGCGCGGTACCACCACATGCGGTCCTCGGCGGCATCCATCAGCGCGTATTCGGCTGGCTCCATCGGCGCTGATTGCCCGGTGCGGCCGTTCGTCGCAAGGGCGGGGGGGCAAGGGCAGGGCGGGTTCGGATTGGCGATCGGCGCCGCGACATGCGGCGTGTCCGCAACCGCGCGCGCAGCCGCCCGGGTCGCAAATTGCTCGGCGATCTGCAAATCGATCGAGACCGGCGGTGCAGTATAAGACCGAATAAATAACGACCGGGCGGCAGGCGCTCCGATCGGTCCGGAACAATCTCGCTCGTGCCGGTATAGCCGGCCGACGTGCAAGGCGACAGCGCCCCGATTGGCGCAGCCGGGCGATCGTATTAGGACTGGGCATCGTTCGGACCGTCGTCCGCGATCGAGAGCGCCACGATCCGATGCAAGCCCACCCCATCCGCGTCCTGACCGACAACGCCGCCGACACCGTCCGAGGCATCGGATTGGTCGCGCTGGCCTACATGGTGCTGTCGATCGGCGATGTCGCGGCGAAAGCCGTGGTCCTTGGCGCCGGAGTCGCCTGGGCTATGCTCTGGCGGGGGCTGTTCGGTTCCGCCTCGGTCCTTGCCGTCGCTGTGGCGGGCGGCCGACCCGGCGGCTGGCGTCGGGTGCGCCCGGTGCGTTGGCAAATGGTGGCGCTGCGGGCAGCGCTGTCGTCGTTCACCTCGGTCAGTTGGTACTTGTCCTGGCGCGAGATGAAGCTGGCCGACACCTATGCCCTGGGCTTCACCGCGCCGCTGATCATGACGCTGCTGGCAATCCCGATGTTGGGGGAGCGCATACGCTGGCGCCGCATGCTGTCTACCCTGATCGGCTTTACCGGCGTGCTGACGATGCTCCGCCCCGGCGGCGATCTATGGACCCCGGCGCTGCCGCTGCTCATGACCGGCATCGTCGCCATGGCCGTGACGCGCATCCTCGCTCGGCGTCTATCGCTGACCGAAACGCCGGAGTGTCAGGCGTTCTGGCTCATGGTCTCCCACGCGGCGGCCGGGGTGCTGTTGCTGGCGTTCTATCCGCTGGGTGCGATCGGCGGTTGGCAGGTCTGGGCGGCGCTCGCATTCCTAGGCATTTCCAGCGGGTTGGCGCACTGCGTGTTCACCTATGCCTACGGCCTAGCACCGGTCTCGGCGTTGGCGCCCTACGAATATACGATGTTGCTTTGGGGCGGCGCGGCAGGGTTTGTTGTCTTTGGGGAGGTCCCGTCGTGGTCCACCCTGGCCGGCGCTGCGATCGTGGCCGCCGCCGGGCTGTACAATCTCCATCGGGAGCGTGTCCGCCGGACCGTGGACAACGGCGTTCCATAACGCCCCCATCCCACCGTCTTACGGGGTTTTCGACCCAAGGCGTCGGGCGCGCGGACGGCGATTTGTCGGATCGTTGCCCGTCGATGAAAAACCGATCTTGCGCACCCGGCGGAACTAGCGCTAGAAGCCTGCCTCCCGACGCTGGAGGGCGCGTAGCTCAGCGGGAGAGCACCTCCCTGACACGGAGGGGGTCACAGGTTCAATCCCTGTCGCGCCCACCATTTTCCTCAATGTTGCTGCTTTGGCGCCTCATCGAAGACGGTGCAGGCTAGCGTCACCAACTGTTCCGCTGTGCCGATAAAACCCGCGCGATCTGCGGCTTGCGCCAATGCGATCAGCCGATCCGACAGCACGAGCGGACTGACCGGATGGAGCGTTGCGACCGGGGGCAGGCTGAACTGGTTCATGGTATTTTCCCTTTGCCGGCGATTTTCCGCCTGACGGGGAGCATGCGGTGGGGTTCTTACCAAAACGTTAACGCGGGCGAAAAAATCGGGGCCTCAGGCATTTTTTTTCGCGTCCAGCAGCGCCGCCACCCGCAGCGCCGACGCGAGCGGCCGATCCGCCCCGCGACCGGCATCGGCGGCGGCGACGAACGCGGACAAGGTCATATGCCTGGCAGCCGCCATGGCCGTGAGGACGTCCCAGAACTCCGGTTCCAACGCGACGCTGGTGCGGTGCCCCGCCAGGGCGAAACTGCGCTTCGTCAACCCACCTTGCCGCATCGCTCGCCCCCCGCCATGTTCGCGGAAAGAGTTATCGCAGGGGAGAGCGAGAATGGTCCAATCCGATATGGTTCGATCTGGGCGGGTTGCTTTCGGCAAGATGGAGCAGGTGCTGTTCGGCGTCTCGGCCGCCGATGCGGTGGCGGCGGAGGCGCGCCGGCTGGGCGCCACCCGGGTGTTCCTGATGGTCAGCGGCACCCTGAACCGCGAAACGCGGGAGATCGAGACGGTGCGCGCGGCATTGGGCAATCTCTGTGCCGGGGTGTTCGATCGGATGCCCGCGCATAGCCCGCGCCAGGCCGTCGTCGCGGCGACCAACCAGGCTCGGGATGCCGGCGCGGATCTGATCGTCACCATCGGCGGCGGGTCGATCACCGATGCCGCCAAGGCGGTGCAATTGTGCTTGGCCAACGATATCCGCACGGCGGAGGCGATGGACAACCTCCGTCCCGGCAAGTCCTTCGCCGCCCCGACCGTGCCGCAGATTGCGGTGCCCACCACCCTCTCGGCCGGGGAATTCAGCGCCCTGGCTGGGATCACCGACGAGCGCACTCGGGTGAAGGAACTGTTCGCGCATCCCTCGATCGTGCCCCGGACGGTCGTTCTCGACCCCGCGATGACGGTCCACACGCCGGCCTGGCTGTTCCTCTCGACCGGCATTCGTGCGGTCGATCATTGTGTGGAGGGTTTTTGCTCGTTGGAGGCGAATCCCTTCGCCGATGCCCAGGCGATCCGAGGCCTGACCCTGCTCACCCGCGGCCTCCCCGCCGTGCAGGCCAATCCGTCCGACCTCCAGGCTCGGTTGGATTGCCAGATCGGGTCCTGGCTTTCGATGGGGCCGTTGGCGAGCGGCGTGCCGATGGGGGCGAGCCATGGCATTGGCTACGTCCTGGGCGCGGTGCACGACATCCCGCACGGGCATACATCCTGCATTATGCTGCCGGCGGCGATGCGCTGGAACAAGGTGGCCAACGCCGATCGGCAAGCCGAAATCGCGGCGGCGATGGGGTATCCGGATCGGGACGCCGGCGATGTTTTGGACCGCTTCATCCGCGCGCTTGGCATGCCGCGCAGCCTGTCCGAGGTGGGCGTCGGCGCCGAGGCCTTCGATCGCATCGCGACCCAGGCGATGGGCACGCCGTGGATCCCCCGCAACCCTCGACCGATCCCCAGTCCGGCCGAAGTGCGGGAGATTTTGGAGCTGGCGGCCTGACCTGCGTCGGGCCGATGGCGGAATGGAACGCCGACCGGGAACGCCGACCGGGAACCCTCGGTCAGGGATCGCCCGCGGACAAGCGTTCGCAGGCCCAGCCTGCTGCTTCCGCGACGACAGGATCGGGGTCGCCGGTCAGCGCCGCAACCGTCGGCAACAGCGACCGATCGGCCGAATTGCCGATGGCGATGGCGACATTGCGCACGAACCGGTCCCGCCCGATGCGCTTGATCGGGGAGCCGGAAAATTTGCGGCGAAATCCGGCATCGTCCAACGCCGCGAGGTCGCGCAACTGCGGCGCGGTCAGATCGTCCCTCGGCCGGAAGGCTTCGTGCCGGGTCGCCTGCGCGAACCGATTCCAAGGGCATACTGCCAGACAATCGTCGCAGCCGTAGATACGGTTGCCCATCGCCGGTCGCAGCGCCATCGGGATCGGGCCATGGTGCTCGATGGTCAGGTAGGAAATGCACCGCCGCGCATCCAGCCGATAGGGCGCGGGAAAGGCATCGGTCGGGCAGATGCGCAGGCATTGCGTGCAGGTGCCGCAACGATCGGCGTGCGGCGCGTCCGGCGGCAGGTCCAGCGTGGTGTAAATCTCTCCCAAAAAAAGCCACGACCCATGCGTGCGGGACACCAGATTGGTGTGCTTGCCTTGCCAGCCCAACCCCGCCTGCTGCGCCAGCGGCTTTTCCATCACCGGGGCGGTATCGACAAAGACTTTCACCTGCGGCCCGAACCGGGACACCACGAACTGTGCGAGATGCTTCAAGCGGCCTTTGATCGTGTCGTGATAATCGCGATTGCGCGCGTAAACCGAAACGGTGCCGCGATCCGGCATGCCCAGGGATGCCAATGGGTCTTCGGCCGGTGCGTAGGAAGTGCCGAGCACGATGACGGTGCGGGCTTCGGCCCAGAGGGCCTGGGGGTGGGAGCGTTGGTCGGAACGATCGGCCAACCAGCCCATATCGCCGTGCTGCCCGGCGGCGAGGAAGGCGCCCAGCCGGTCCCGTGCCTCCGGCCCCAGCGTCGCCGCCGCGAAGCCGATGGCGTCGAAACCCAGCGCCAGGGCTTTGTCGCGGATTGCGGCGCGAGGATCACCCCCGGCCACGGTAGCCCGGCACGTCCTGCGGCGGAATCCAGGCGCCCTCCGGCGGGGTGCCGCTTTGCCAGAAGACGTCGATCGGAATGCCGCCGCGCGGATACCAATAGGCACCGATGCGCAACCATAACGGGTCAAGCAGCGCCACCAACCGGTCGGCGATTTCCATCGTGCAGGCCTCGTGGAAAGCTCCGTGATTGCGATACGCGCCCAGAAACAGTTTCAGCGATTTGCTTTCGACGATCCAATCGCGGGGCACGATATCGATCAGGATATGCGCGAAATCGGGCTGCCCGGTCAGCGGACAAAGGGAGGTAAACTCGGGACAGGTGAAGCGCACGACATAGTTCTTGCCGATCGCGGGATTGCCGACGCGTTCCAGCAGCGCCGCATCGGGGGTGGCCGGGGCCTCCACCCGATGGCCGAGTTGCGTGAGGCCGGCGTAGATGTCCTGGGTCATGCGGGTTCCTCGACCTGGGTCCAACCGGCGCGCACCGCAGCGGCGTGGGCGTCCAGGCGTCCTGCGACGATCGCACGGCGCAGGCCGCGCATCAGGGACTGATAATAGGCAATATTGTGCCACGTCAGCAGCATCGGCCCCAACATCTCATCGGCGCGAAACAGATGATGCAAATACGCTCGGCTGTGCCGCGAGCAAAGCGGGCAGTCGCAGGCGGGGTCCAACGGGGCGGCATCGTCGGCGAAACGGGCATTGCGCATGTTGAACACCCCGCCGGATGTGTAGGCTCGCGCGGTGCGCCCGGCGCGGGTTGGCATTACGCAGTCGAACATGTCCACCCCGCGCGCGACCGATCCGATCAGGTCGTCGGGGGTGCCGACACCCATCAGATAGCGCGGCCGATCGGTGGGCAGATGCGGCACGGTGAAGTCCAGCACACGGAACATGTCCGCTTGCCCTTCCCCCACCGCCAACCCGCCGATCGCATAGCCGTCGAACCCGATCGCGGTCAGAGCGGCGGCCGATTGCGCCCGCAAATCCGGATAGACGCTGCCTTGCACGATGCCGAACAGCCCGTAGCCAGCGCGCGGCACGAACGCGTCCTTCGATCGTTGCGCCCAGTCCATCGACAGTTGCATCGACGCGCGCGCTTGTTCCGGCGTGGCGGGGAAGGGGGTGCACTCGTCCAGCGCCATGGTGATCGTGGCATCGAGCAGGTGTTGGATTTCGATCGATCGGTCGGGTGTCAGCCGGTGGCTAGACCCGTCGATATGCGACTGGAATGTGACCCCGTCCTTGTCCATCTTGCGCAGCTTGGACAGCGACATCACCTGAAATCCGCCGGAATCGGTCAAAATCGGCCCGGACCAGTCCATGAATTTATGCAGCCCGCCCAGCCGCGCCACCCGCTCGGCGCCGGGCCGCAGCATCAGATGGTATGTATTCCCCAGCACGATGGAGGCCCCGGTTGCTCGGACCGCATCGGCTGTCATGGCTTTGACCGTGCCGGCAGTGCCCACCGGCATGAAGACGGGGGTTTGCACGTCGCCATGCGCGGTATGCAGCACACCGGCGCGGGCGGCGCCGTCGGTGGCATCGGTGCGGAAATTCAGGCTCATGCGCGGGTCAATGGCACGGTTGGCGGCCGGTGCGCCAGGGGGATCGGCGCGCCAGGGGTTCGGTGCGGCCGTCGGGGCCAATCAGCCGAGCGGATCGATCCGCAGTCCGGTTTCCCGATCGAAGACGTGCAGATTTTCGATCTGGATGCCGATCGCGATCGCCTCCCCCGCCGGGGCCCGTCCATTGACCTTGGCCACCATCGGCGTGCGGTCCGGCGTCGGCAGATGGCCGTGCAGCAGGGTTTCCGAACCCAATGGCTCGATCAAATCCACTTGCAGCGACAATAAGGACTCGCCGACCGTGAGGTGTTCGGGGCGGATGCCGATCGTCAGGGCGCGTCCGTCGGGGCCCGGTCGGCGGCCGTCGGCGAAGCGCAGTGTCGGCCCCGCGTCCAGTCGCGCTGCCATCCCATCCTGCGCCAGGGCGGCGGGCAGGAAGTTCATCGCGGGGGCGCCGATGAAGCTGGCGACATAGGTGTCGGCCGGGCGCTCGAAAACGTCCATCGGTGCGGCGCATTGTGCCGGGCGGCCCTGGTTCAGCACCAGCAGCCGATCGCCCAGGGTCATCGCCTCCACCTGATCGTGCGTCACATACAGGCTGGTGACGCCGAGCCGCCGCTGCAATTGGCGGATTTCGGCGCGCATTTGCACCCGTAGTTTGGCGTCGAGGTTCGACAGCGGCTCATCGAACAGGAACAATTTCGGGGATCGCACGATGGCGCGGCCCATCGCCACTCGCTGCCGTTGACCGCCCGACAACTGCCGGGGCTTGCGGGTCAGCAGGTCCGACAAACCCAGCATGGTGGCGGCGGCATCGACGCGGCGGCGAATGTCGTCGGCGGCGAGGCCGCGAATGCGCAAGCCATAGGCCATGTTGTCGAAGACGGAAAAATGCGGGTAGAGCGCGTAGTTCTGGAACACCATGGCGATGTCCCGCGCCGACGGGTCGAGCGCGGCGATATCCTTGCCGTCCAACACGATCGACCCCGCAGAGGGCGTTTCCAGCCCCGCGACCAGCCGCAGCAGGGTCGATTTGCCGCACCCGGACGCACCGACGATCGCCAGCATTTCCCCGTCGGCCAACGACAGGTCGATCTGCCGCAACACCTGCGTGTCGCCGAAGGATTTACGCAGGCCGATCAAGTCGAGGGTTGCCATCGTATCCCATACCGGTATCGCCGCCTGCTTATCATCGCCCGGCATACGCTGCTATAACGCAACGCGGGAGGACAATGACAATGCGGCGAAGACTGTTCCTTGGGGCCTCGGCGACCGCGATGGCGGTCCCATCGATCGTGCGGGCGGAACGGATGAGCACGTTGCGGTTCGTGCCGCAATCGGACGTCACCGTGTTGGATCCGCATCTTTCCACCACCTATGTCACCCGCAATCACGCTCTCGCTATTTTCGATACGCTGTACGGTTTTGGCCTCGATTTCAAAACCACGCCGCAGATGGCGGAAGGCCATATCGTGGACGACGACGGCAAGCGCTGGACCATCGTATTGCGCGAAGGATTGCGGTTCCACGACGGGGAAAAGGTGCTGGCGCGCGACTGCGTGGCGTCGATCCAACGCTGGTGGAACAAGGACGCGCTGGGCACCGCGTTGCGCGACCGGACCGAGGAACTCTCCGCCAAGGACGATCGCACGCTGGTGTTTCGTTTGCGCAAACCGTTCCCGCTGTTGGACGTTGTGCTGGGCAAATCGTCCACCCCGATCGCAGCCATGATGCCGGAACGATTGGCTCGGACCGACGGTGCCAGGGCGATCGCCGAAATGATCGGGTCCGGTCCCTATCGTTGGAAAGCCGACGAGCGCGTCGTCGGTGCTCGGGCTGTCTACGAGCGCAACCCGCATTACGTGCCGCGCCCCAATGGCACCGCCGGCTGGATCGGCGGGCCGAAAGTGGCGCATTTCGATCGTGTCGAATGGATTGTCATTCCCGATGAAAGCACCGCCGCCAGCGCGCTGCGCACCGGGGAGGTCGATTGGTGGGAATGGGCGTCCGCCGATTTGATTCCGGCGTTGCGCAAGACCGACAAACTGGTGGTGGAAATCAAAGAACCCACCGGCATGATCGGTCATTTGCGGCTGAACCATAAACAACCGCCGTTCGACAATCCCGCCGTGCGCCGGGCGGTGCAGGCGGCGGTGAAACAGGACGATTTCGTGCAGGCGATCGTGGGCGACGATCCGGCCATGGGGCGCGGCGGGGTCGGCCTGTTCACGCCCGGATCCGCCCTGGCCAGCACCGCCGACCTGGATGTTTACACCGCCCCGCGCGATCCGGCCAAAATCCGGCGAATGGTCAAAGAGTCAGGCTATGCCGGCGAAAAAATCGTTTTGATCGGCGCGACCGATGTCCCATTCCGCCGAGCGATGGCGGAAGTGGCGCTGGGGATGCTGCGGGATGCGGGGTTCGACGCGGAGTTTCAGGCGCTGGATTGGGGTGCGATGACGCAACGACGGGAAAATAAAGGCCCGATCGCCAAAGGCGGCTGGAATATCGCCCCGGCCAACACCGGCGGCATCGATTTGATCAACCCGTCCGGTCACGCCTATCGCACCAATGGCGACAAGGCTTGGTTCGGCTGGCCGGTATCGGAATCGCTGGAGGGGCTTCGCAGCGCCTGGATCGATGCCCCCGACTTGCCCGCACAAAAGAAGATTGCCGACGAAATGCAACGACAATGGTTTCATGAGGTTCCAATGTTGCAAACCGGCCAATGGATGCAGCCCACGGCCCATCGTGCGGACGTGACCGATCTGCTACCCGGTTTCGCCGTGTTCTGGAACGTCCGGCGTTCGGCATAAGGGGAACAGCATGCAAGTCAGCGTTATTATTCGCGGCCAGCATCCGCAAGGCGATACCGCCGGTCACCTCCGCGACGATCTGGAGTTGGTGCGCACGGCGGAGAAGGTGGGCCTCGACGGGGTTGTCAAAGGCTCGCATTACAGCTCGGAACCGTTCGAATCCCTGCAACAAATTCCATTCCTGGCTTATTGCGCCGCAATGGCACCGCGCTTGCGTATTATCTGCGGATTGGTGTTGGTTCCGCTGCATAAGCCGATTGATTTAGCGGAACAATTGGCGACGCTGGATGTGCTGTCCGGCGGCAAGTTGGTGTTCGGGGCAGGGATCGGCTATCGCGATGTGGAATTCAAGGCGTTCGGCATTCCGCGCGGCAAAATGGGCGCTCGTTTCGAAGAGTGTATGATTGCCGTTCGGCGGTTGTGGACCGAAGACCGCGTGAGCATGAAAGGCAGCAACTTCGAACTCGATGGTGCCGTATGTTCCGTCAAACCGTTGCAAAAACCGACCCCGCCCATCTGGATTGGCGGCAACGCCGATATTGCCGTCGAACGCGCTGCTCGTATCGGAGATTGCTGGTACGTGAATCCGCACAATACCCTTGAAACCATCGAGCGGCAGATGGACCTTTATAAGCGCGCGCTGGATGCGAACGGTCGCCCATTTCCGGCCGAATTGCCGATGCGGCGGGAGGTGTTTGTTGCGTCTTCGAAGGCCGAGGCCATCCGATTGGCGCAGCCCTATCTGGAAGAGAAATACAAAGCCTATCGCGCATGGGGGCAGGACAAGGTCATGCCGGAGGGAGACGATTTCGATCACGCGTTTTCCGAACTGTTGGAAGATCGTTTCCTGATGGGATCGGCTGCCGAGGTTGCCGATCAGATCAATCGATTGAACAAACGCCTGGGCGTCAACCACATCGTTGCGTCCATCCATTGGCCGGGCATGCCGAACAGCCTTGCCATCGAACAACTCCACCGGTTGGGCGAGGATGTCCGACCTTTGTTGGTTTCATAAAGGAGAGCAAACATGTCCAGAGAACCGACTTTCGGTCGTTACGCCGAAATTCCCTACGATGAAATGACTCCGGAACAACAGGAGGGATACCGAGCAATGTTGGAGTCCCGGGGCGGGCTGCCGGGACCGGCGAAAATTATGGTTCATAATCCAAAACTGGCGAAGGTTATTGGCCCTTTTGGCGGCCATTTCCACGAGGGTAAGTATTCTCTTACGCTACGGGAACGGGAAATCGCGGTGTGCGTCATCACCGCTCGTTTCCATTCCAACTATCCGGTTTGGGCGCACGAACGGCATGGCAAGGCCGCCGGTCTGCCCGCCGATAAGGTCGATGCGATTCTGGCGGGATTGACGACGTCGTTCGACGACGAGCGGGAACAAATCGTCTACGAAATGGCTGTCACGCTTTCCAGCGGGCGTTGGGTCTCGCAAGGGTTGTACGACCGCGCGATAAAGGCCATGGACCATGTTGGCGCGACCGATGCGATCGCGTTGATGGGGCATTATTCCACGGTGTCGATGACGCTGGCGTTCTACGATGTGCCGGCGGGTGCGACTGGCATGAAACGGTAACGGTTTCCGCGAAGACGTTCGCCGCCGCCGGGGAGATTGCGGCGGCGGCGAGCGTAACGTTTAGGACCGAATGTAGGCTTTGCACACCATCCGGACCCGACCGGTCACGGTGTCGCGGACGTGCTGCTCGCCTTCGGAACGCAGAACACGTTGCACCCGCGACGTCATACGTTGCGACCAAGGTGAGGCATTGGCGCCGGTTATTGCACTGTACGCGGATCCTTGCAGCACAGCCGGGGTTTGCAGATCGTAGACGACCAGCGAGAGGCCGGGATTATCGGCGCCGATCCATCGCTGCAACGTCAGGAAACCCGGCACCGCCGCGCGTTCCGGCAAATGTTCGGTATCCAGCCGGTCGTGGAATTCCCCGGCATCGGTCGCTCCGAAGTCCACTGCGGCGATCGGCGTGCCCAGCGACATCATGCAATCTCCTCAGTAGCTCGGCATCGTCGAATACGGGGTCAATTGTAGCTCGTGCGTCCAGCAGGACTTGTCCTGTGTGTGCAGATACCAGAACGCCTCGGCGATTTTCCCGGCATCGATAATCAATTCCGGTCGGTTCTGGATTTTCGACAGCGATCTTGTGCCGGGGGAGTCGATCGTGCCGTCGATTACGATATTGGCAACATGAATGCCGAATTCCGAATATTCTTCGGTCAGCACTTGCGAAAGGGTGCGCATCATGACGCGCGGATAGTATAGCGATTCGCCCGTGTAACGTTTCTTGCCCCGCAGCGATTTCGAGTTGTTAGAGAAAAAGAATGACCCCTCGCCCTTTTTCCGCATCGCCGGCAACACTTCTTTGGCGACCAGGAACGGCCCGCGACTGGCGATATGCTGCGCGGTGTCGAACATCTCGATCGAGATATATTCCAGCAACTCCTTTTCGGGCGGCAGGTCGCGGCCTTCGAGATAGCCGGCATTGTAGATCAGAACTTCGGGATCCCCGGCCTCGGCGCGGATTTTGGCGAAGGCGGCGGCGACCGATGCCTCGGATGACAAATCCAATTCCACGACGGCACACGCTCCGCCTTGGGCTTCGATCGCAGCCGCCAGCCCGGCCGCGTTCGAGGCGGTGCGGGTGGTCAGAACGGTGAAAAACCCTTCCTTGGCGAATTTCTGCGAAATGGCACCGCCGACACCCCAGCGGGCGGCGACCGGAATATGGCTGTCGTCGAGTTCCTTGCCATGCGCCAGACGGGTATTGCGGCCGTCGGATTGCCATTTCGATGTCGCGCCGATGACAACGGCGACTTTCTTACCCTGCGTATTCATTGGTTCGTTCCCCCTTCGATCGCGGTGCGTCAGCGGGTCCAACCCCACCAGGCGCATAGTGCATCGCCCATGATCAGGCGTTTATCGTTCTCGTTCAACCACGGCATGTTGTCGGTGAACATCGATACACATTGTGACCAACTGCACGGCATCTTGGTGATATCCGTGCCCCAGAACATGCGCTCGGGACCGAAGGCATCGTAGATACGATGCAGGTAGTCCAACATTTTCGGAAACGGATAGGCTTCTGCCGAATAGCCCGGGGCGCCGGTTGCCTTCACCGCGACATTGGGCAATTTCGCCAAGGCCAGAAGGCGAGGAATATGGGTCATCGCCGCATCGTCTTTGAGCGTGGTCAGTCCCCCGCGCCCCCCCAGATGATCGATTGTCAGTTTCAAACCAGGGTGGCGTTCGGCCAGCCGGCCCAGCACTTCCAGCGAATCCGTTGCCAGAGTGGCAAGGGGAATGCCATATTTTTCGCAGTCGGCAAAAAGCCAGTCGTATTTGCCATCCGCGAGTTCCTGTCGAGCGGGTTCGTGCAGGAAAGTGTAGCGTAAACCAAGCATTCCCGGTTGGGAACGCCAGCTTGGGATGTGTTCGCGGGCGGATGGATCGAGCGGTAGATGACCCATGATCGCGAAACGACCGGGGTAATCCCGCACCGCCTGGAATGCCATTTCGGTCGCGTTCGGATCCCACCCCGGCGGATGGATGACCGCCGCGTTTACCCCGCCCTCGTCCATCTGGGCAATGGCTTCGGCCGGGGTGTAATGCGTAACTTGGATATGGGACAGGTTGCTGGGCAGACCCACCCCCCAGGTATGAATCTGGGCATCGACGATTTGCATGGTCAGCTCCGCTCTTTATGCCAATACGAAACCTTCGTAGCCATTGGCCGCGACCGAGTCGCAGGTTTCCCGATATCGCACCATGCCGCCGGCATAAGGCATGAACACCCGCGGTTTGCCGGGAATATTGGCGCCCAAGTACCAGGAATGTTTCGCTTGCGGTAATAGCGTCTTGTTCGCGAGTTCGTTGACCTCGGCAATCCATTGCTCGACGGCTTCTGGTTTGGCTTCGATGGTTTCCAGGCCGTTGGCGCGCATGTGTTCGATGCAGCGGGCAATCCAGTCGGCGTGCTGTTCGATCGCAACCGGCATATTGCACAGCACGGACGGGCTGCCCGGGCCAGTGATGGTGAACAGATTGGGGAAACCGGCGATACCCAGGCCCAGGTAATTGCGCGGCCCTGCTTCCCACGCATCCTTCAGCGCAACGCCGTCGCGGCCGACAATGTTAAGCCGCTGCAACGGTCCCGTCATGGCATCGAAGCCGGTCGCAAAGACAATGATATCGACCGGATATTCGCCGTCCTCGGTCAAGATCCCCCGCTCGGAAATACCCATAATAGGTTTCGATCGCACATCGACTAAGGTCACGTTGTCGCGGTTGTAGGTTTCGAAATAATCCGTATCGATCGGCGGACGCTTCGCCGCGTAGGGGTGGTCGATATCCGACAGCAGGGCGGCCGTTTTCGGGTCCTTCACAATCGAGCGGATTTTGCGCTTCACGAAATCCGCCGCCGTATCGTTCGCCTCCTTGCTCGTCAGCATATCCTGAAAACTTGCTCGGAATTGCAGCCCGCCGCGTTCCCAGGCAGCCTCGTAAATTTTTTCGCGTTCTTCCGCTTGCGTTTCGACCGCCTTGCGGTCTTCGATTTTGAACGCCATGCCGTTCAGGGTTTCACGCGTGGTGGCGCGAATTTGTTTCGCATTCTGCTTGACGTACTGCTTGAATTCCGTGGGCAACGGAGCGTTGCGCGCGGGGACGGAGTAATTGGCGGTACGTTGGAAAACCGTCAGATGCGCCGCCTGTTCGGCAATGACCGGGGCGGCTTGAATGCCGGTCGATCCCGTGCCGACCATGCCGACCCGTTTACCGGTGAAATCCACGCCCGCGTGCGGCCATTCGCCAGTGTGATACCAGTCGCCCGCGAAGGTTTCCAATCCAGGGAATTTCGGAACATTGGCGGTCGAAAGACAACCGACAGCCGAGATCAGGTATTTCACCACGTAGATATCGCCGCCCTGCGTCGCGACGCGCCAGCGGTTGGCGGCGGCGTCGAACTGGGCGGATATCACCCGGGTTTCGAACGCGATATCCTTTTTCAGATCCAGTTTATCGGCGGCGAAATTCAGGTAGCGCAGAATTTCGGCCTGACCGGGATAACGTTCCGACCATTCCCATTCCTTCATCAGTTCTTCCGAAAACGTATACCAATACACGTGGCTTTCGGAATCGCAGCGCGCGCCGGGGTAGCGGTTCCAGAACCAGGTCCCGCCGACGCCGGTGCCGGCCTCCACAGCTTTCACGTTCAGCTTCAGTTGATCGCGCAGCAGGTGCAGCTGGTACATCCCAGCGAAACCGGCGCCAATCACCAGCGCGTCGAGTTCGATCGTCATGGTCATCCTCAGGTCGTTTATCGATGATCCATTGGACGGCATTTACCCGACGGTAGCAAGGTTGCACACTGGGTAGGACCAACAGCCACGGACCAGGACGACCATGAAGATCGGCATTCTCTACACCTCCCACCCCGACCCGGCGACGGAACCGCATCCGCATCACGCCGTGCATGTCCGCACCACGCGCGAAGTGCTGGAAGCCGAGGCCTTGGGTTTCGACGCCATCTGGATCGCCGAGCACCATTTTTCGAACAAATACGGGATTATGCCCGATCCGTTCGCGTATTTGTGCTACCTCGCGGCGCTGACCTCGCGGATTAAACTGTGTGCCGGGGTGATGGTGGTGCCGCTGCACCATCCGATGCGCATCGTCGAAAACGCCGCGTTTATCGACATTCTTTCGAACGGCCGCTTCCAACTCGGCCTGGGTTCCGGATACCGGCCGTATGAGTTCGAGGGCCTGGGCGCGGATTACGAAACCCGGCGCGATATCCAAGAAGAGGCAATTCCCTTGATCCTACAAGGGTTCCACCAGAAGCGCGTGTCGGCGAACGGGGCGCATTTCAAGTTCGATATCCCCGAACCCTATGAAATCTACCCCTTGCCGGTGCAGCGGCCGCATCCGCCGATTTACATGGGCGCCGGCACGGACCGATCCATGAGGCAGGCGGCGAAATGGGGCTTCGGGCTGATGCAATCGACGCTGCCCGATCTGGCAACGATCGCGGCGCATATCGAAACCTATCGCTCCCACATGAAAGAATCGGTTGCACCGTTCAACGCCAACCCAGCCTTCGGGGAAGTCGATGTCTGTCGTCTGGTCTACGTCGCGCCGACCGATGCCCAAGCGAAGGCCGAAAGCGCCGAAGGCGTGGTCCGGCACGTCAAAAGCTTCGTCAGCAACGGGACCGGACGCTATTTCGGGGAGGTAACGGCCGAACGCGACGACAACGCGCTTAGTTACGACAATCTGGTAGAAAATACGATTCTGCACGGATCGCCGGAAACGGTGATTCGCAAGATCGAGGCTTTGCGCGCCGTCGGTGCAACCTCGGTCATGTTGCACTATCCGCCCTATTACGGGCCGGAAAAAACCTCGCAAATGCTGCGTCTGTTCGCGAAAGAAGTGCTGCCGCACGTTCAGGCGATGGAAGCGCCGCGACTGGCCGCAGAATAACGCCGACGGCGGGGGAGGGGCTATCCCACCCCCGCCATCAGTTCCCCGATTTCGTCGAGGTGCGGTCGAACGGCGTCGGCCGCATCCGAAGGGACGCTGAAGACCACCCGATCCACCCCGATATCGCGATATTTCCGCATCAGGTCGATCTCGCGCGGCGGGTACCATACGGTGATCGGTAGCGTTGCCGGGTCGCGCCCCGCGTCGATCGCCATCCGGCGGAACAGTGGAATTTCCTCCAACAAATCCGACTTGCCCGCCGACGCGCTCGGCAGCCATCCCGTCCCGTACCGGATTGCTCGGCGGGCGGAGTAGGGGAACGAACCGCCGACGAGAATGGGCGGATGCGGCCGTTGGACGGGCTTCGGCCATGCCATCATCGGATCGAATTTTACGATGTCGCCGCGATACGATGCCGAGTCCTGCGACCAGATGGCCTTCATCGCCTCGATGCTTTCGCGCGCCCGCTTATGCCGGGTGCGAAAATCCGCGCCGTGGTTTTCGATCTCCGCCCGATTCCAGCCGTTCCCCACACCGAACAAAAACCGCCCGCCGGAGATACGATCGATCGAGGCCACCGCTTTCGCGGTCTGGATGGGATCGCGCTGCGGGATCAAACAAATCCCGGTGCCGATCTTCAACGTCGTGGTCGCGACTGCCGCAGCGGTGAGGGTCACGAACGGGTCCATGACCTCATAATACCATTGCTTCACCCCGGTCGCGGGCGGATCGGACGTTAGCACCGCTGGGATGTGGGAATGTTCGCCCGACCAAACGGATTCGAAACCGCGTCGTTCCAGGTCCGGCGCAAGAACCTCCGGCCGTATCGAATGTTCGGTGAAAAACAACGAAATACCGAAATGCAATGCAGTCTCTCCCCGCCGTCCTATGGCGCGGGAGTTTGGCATACCGGTGCCGGATGGGCCAATATTGGTGGGACCAACGAAGGAGGCGAGGCGTGTCCATCCATAAAGGCGGCTGCCATTGCGGCAATCTGCGTCTGACCCTGCATCTGACGCAGGAACCGGCCGAGGTCCGGTTGCGGTCCTGCGGCTGCGGCTTTTGCCGAGCAAATCGGACGCGAACGACGAGCGATCCGAAGGGGAGGGCGGAGATTTGGGCCGACGATTGGTCGGATGTCTCGCGCTACCGTTTCGGCACCGGCACGGCCGATTTTTTGCTCTGCCGCCGTTGCGGCATTTATCTGGGCGCGGTGACCGAAACCCCGGCCGGCACGCGGATGGTAACCAACACGAATTGCCTGGACGATCGGGCATTGTTCGTCGGCACACCGACCCCCACCGATCACGACGGCGAAACCGTCGCGCAGCGCGTCGCTCGGCGGGCCACAATGTGGACGCCGACGATCGTGCATGTATAGAAAAATTCGTCGATTTCGATGCCGAACCGGTCCGGGTTATCGCCGCCGGAGGATCGCTACGCCGACCGGCAGAGGATATACTCGGCGTTGGTCGCTTCGCCGTCGTGGCCGATCCGCACAATGCGGTTTTCGGTCTGCTCGCTCCCGAACGGTAACCTGCCGCGCATTAACAGCGATTGCTCCGGTGCCGTCGAGCATGGCAGGAACCGACGGATGTTGACACGCCGCCATATCCTCGCCGCTTCGATTCTGACCCCGATGGCCGAGGCGCATGCCGCCACCGGCAGCTTCCAGTCCTTCGTGACCGGCGTAAAGGCCGAGGCGCGTAAGGCCGGCGTGTCCGACGCGACCCTGGAACGCGCGTTCGCCGGGGTCGCACCCAATCAAAAAGTGCTGGACCGGGATCGGCATCAACCCGAATTCACCATGACCTGGGCGCGCTATAAGACCCTGGTTGTCAACGAACAGCGCATCGCCAACGGCCGGGAGATTTTCCGGCGGGAACGCGCCTTGTTCCGTCAGGTGGAAGACCGGTTCGCCGTCGGCCCCGGCGTTATCGCCGGCATTTGGGGCCTGGAATCCGGCTTCGGCGTCACCACCGGGGATTTTCATGTCGTCGAAGCCCTCGCGACCCTAGCCTGGGACGGACGTCGAGCAAGTTTCTTTCGCGGGGAGTTGATGGCGGCGCTGAAGATCCTGGAACGCGGCGATATCGCGCCCGCCCGCATGATGGGCAGCTACGCCGGCGCCATGGGCCAGCCGCAGTTCATGCCCAGCAGCTACCTCCGCTTCGCCGTCGATTTCGAAGGCCACGGGCGGCGCGATATCTGGACCAGCCGACCGGATGTGCTGGGCTCGATTGCCAATTATCTGGCGAAATCCGGCTGGCGGGCCGGCGAAAGCTGGGGCCAGCAGGTCGCCTTGCCGCCGGGCTTCGACGTCGCCTCCGCCGGGCGGGACGCGATGCGGCCGTTGTCGGAATGGGCGCGGCAAGGGGTGCGCCCGCTCGAAGCCAATTGGCGCGGGCAGGCCGATACGCCGGCCGCCGTCGTCGCACCCGATGGTGCCGAGGGGGAGGCGTTTATAACCTACGCCAATTTCAAGGCGATCCGGCGCTACAACCCGTCCGATTTCTACGCGATCGCCGTGGGGATCGTCGGCGATCGGGTTACGGCGTGAGGCGACTTCCCATCCTGCTGGGGTTGGCGCTGCTGACCGGTTGCATACCGCCCAAGCCGGCACCGCGTTACGAATTGGGCAGCCCGTACCAGGTGCGCGGCGTCTGGTTCTACCCCAACGAGACCGACACGTTGGACGATACCGGATTGGCCTCGGTTTACGGGTTCGGCCATGCCCCCCTGACCGCGAATGGGGAGGTGTTCGACCCCGCCATCGCCACCGCCGGGCATCCCACCGTGCAATTGCCCGCCATCGCTCGGCTGACCAATCTGGAAAATGGGCGTTCCATCCTGGTGCGTATCAACGATCGTGGCATCGGCAACCCGGCGCGGTTGATCGATGTCACGCGCCGAGCGGCGGCCTTGCTGGCGATGCGGGACGGCGCGCCGACGCGGGTGCGGCTGAAACTCCTGCCGGAGGAATCCCACGCCGCCGCCGATGCTCTGCCGGGACGGCCCCGATTGGCGGTGGCGATGGCCCCGCGCGCCGCCGTCGCCGCCGTTGCCTTGGCGCCACCGGGCACGCGGCAGGAGACCGTCCGCCCCGTCGCGGCCACCGGCCCGACCGTGTCGGACCAAGGGCCCGCGACGATCGACCGGTTGCCCGAAACGGTGACGCAAGAACCCGCCAATCCGCGCCGATTGTGGGTGCGACTCGATACCTTCGAGGAGTACCAATATGCCGCGACACAGCGCGTCCGCATGCGCTATCTGGGCGCCACGATGGTCGAAAGCTTCGACGGTCGGGTGCACCGGTTCACGGCGCGGGTCGGCCCGTTCGATACCGCGCGCCAAGCCGAAGATACCCAGGCCGATGCCTTTGCCCGAGGCATCCCCGATGCAAGAATTGTGGTGGAGTAACGATTGCCATGTTGACCCGCCGTCTCGCCGTACTGGCTGCGACCTTGACCGGATCGTTGCCGGCCTTCGCGCAGCAGAAGAAGCCCGCGCATCCGCCGGCCCCGCATCCGCTGGCGGCGAAGCCGCGCGCCAAGGAAGCCGTGCCCACCGGTTCGCCCGCGACCTCGCCTTTGGGACCGGTCGATACCGCCGCCAAATGGGCGATCGCCATCGATTTCACGACCGGTGCCACCTTGTTGGAAAAAGCCGCCGATGAGGAAATGCCGCCGTCCTCGATGACCAAGCTGATGACCATCTATCTGGTCTACGAACGCCTCAAGCAGGGGCGGCTGAAGCTGGACGACGAACTCACGGTGTCGGAACGCGCCTGGAAAATGGGCGGTTCCAAAATGTTCGTGCAGGTCGGCTCCCAGGTGAAGGTCGAGGACCTGATCCGCGGCACGATCGTGCAATCGGGCAACGACGCCACCGTCGTCCTGGCCGAGGCGCTGGCCGGATCCGAGGAACAATTCGCCGAGGCGATGAACGCTAAAGCTCGGGCCATGGGCCTGAAGCACAGCCAATTCCGCAACGTCACCGGTTGGCCCGATCCCGACCAACACATGAGCGTGCGCGACATCGCCTCGGTGGCCCGCCGGATTATCGCGGATTTCCCCGAATATTATCACTACGATGCCGAAAAATCGTTCAAATACAATGGAATAGATCAAGGAAACCGCAATCCGATGGTGCAAAAAGGCACCGCCGACGGGTTGAAAACCGGCCATACCGATGCCGGCGGATACGGGCTGGCGGCCAGCGCCATCCGCAACGGGCGCCGCATCGTATTGGTGCTGAACGGCATGGCATCGATGCGCGAACGGGCGGAAGAAGGCGAGCGCCTGATGGACTGGTGCTTCGCCAATTTCGAAGACGTCACCCTGTTCACCGCCGGCGACACGATCGAACGAGCACCCGTCTGGCTTGGCATCGCCAAGGATGTGCCGCTCGTCGCGGGCATGGACCTGACCGTCACCCTGCCGCGCAATTGGCGCGACAACGCGCTGGTGAAGCTGGCCTACGACGCCCCCGTCAAAGCCCCGATCGCCAAGGGCGATGTGCTGGGCAAGCTGACATTGGGCGGGAAAGGCATCCCGGGGATGGAGGTACCGCTGCTGGCCGGCGCCGATGTGCCGCGCCTCGGACTGCCGGGGCGGGCGATGGCCATGCTATCGCGCCTCACAGGCGGCGGCTAGGCGCTTGTTCATCACCCTGGAAGGCGGGGAGGGCGCGGGCAAATCCACCCAGGCCGCGCTGTTGGCCGATGCCCTGTGCGCGCGCGGCCACGCGGTGCTGCGGACGCGCGAACCCGGTGGCGCCCCCGGCGCCGAATTTCTGCGCAATGTCCTGCTTGGCGGCACCATCGACTGGTCGTCCCGAGCCGAGACCCTGCTGCACTTCGCCGCTCGGGTCGAGCACGTGGAAAAAACCATCCGGCCCGCCTTGGCTGCCGGGATGTGGGTGGTGTGCGATCGGTTCTACGACTCGACCCTGGCGTATCAAGGATATGGGCAAGGCGCCGATCGCGGTTTCATCGCGACCTTGGCCGGGTTGGTGGGGCTGGTGCCCGATTTGACGCTGGTCCTGGATGTGCCGGACGCTGTGGGAGCCGACCGCCTGCGCGGGCGCGGCGGCGCGGCGGATCGGTACGAGAAACTGGACGCGGCGTTCCACCAGCGGGTCAACGACGGTTTCCGATCGATTGCGGCCTCGGCGCCGGAGCGCTGTGTGGTGGTGCCGGCGGGCGCGGATATCCAGACCGTGCAATCCGCCGTGCTGGCAGCCGTCGACGGACGAAGCCGACTCGCTCTGATCGCGCGTTAGACCATGATCGTTTGAGGTTGCACGCGATCTCGGCGTTGGATCATGGTCTAAGCCTTTGTTTGAGAGGGTGATTCACGCCCGAGGTTGAAGTCAACCTCAGGCGATCACGCTCTAATCCGGGCTTCCGCGCGCCGCTTTGGCCGACTGCGCCGTGCGCCATTTCGCGACATTCCGCTCATGCGCGTCGCGTGTGGCTGCGAAGGCGTGGCCACCGGTTCCGTCGGCGACGAAATACAGATCGTCGCTGGGTTGCGGGTGCAGGACGGCCTGGATGCTCGCCAACGACGGGGCGCAGATCGGGGTCGGGGGCAGGCCCGCATTGCGATACGTGTTGAACGGATCGTCGCGATCGAGGTCCGCCCGCGTCAGCTTATGGTCGAGCACGCCGGTGCCGTCGCTCGCGGCATAGGCCACGGTGGGATCGGCTTGCAGGCGCATTCCGATCCGCAGCCGGTTCAGATAGACGGCGGCGACATGGGCGCGTTCTTCCGGTTTCGCGGTTTCCCGCTCTACGATGCTGGCCAGAATCAGGGCCTCTTTGGCGGTGCCGAGCGGAAATCCCGCCGCCCGTCCGGCCCATGCGGTGTCGAGCGCGCGGGTCATCGCCGTACGGGCGCGGGCCAGGATCGACTCGCGGGTGGCGCCGTATTCGTAGGCGTAGGTCTGCGGCAGGACACTGGCTTCTTCGAAGCGCTTGACCTCCCCCGTCGTGGCCTCGGCCTTGCCGGCGAGGGCGGCGATTTGGAAGGCGGTCAAGCCCTCGGGGATCGCCAACCGGTGCTCGACCGGATGGGCAGTGCGTAGGATCGCCAGCACCTGGTTCAGCGAGGCGTGTGCGGGGAAAGCGAACTCGGCGGCATGCAGCGCGCCGTCGTTGCGGGTCAGCCAGGCAACCGCCCGAAAACGCAGGACGCTGTCGATCGCGCCTGCCTCGATCAGGCCCATTGCCAGCCGGTCGATGCCGCCGCGCGTGACCACGATGTCGCTTACTTTCGCCAGCGGCCCGGGTCGGTCGCGCATGGTTGCGACCCAGACCCATCCGCCCCAGGCGCCACCGCCCAAAAGCAGCAGCGCCAGTCCGAGCCGCAGCCCTAACCGTCTCAGGGTGCGCCGCGGAACACGATCGACGCGTTGGTGCCGCCGAAGCCAAAGCTGTTGGACAGAGCGACCTTGATTTTGCGTTGCTGTGCGGTCTTCGCCACCCGATCGATCGCGCTTGCCCGGCTGGGTTCGTCCAGGTTCAGGGTCGGCGGTGCGACACCGTCGCGGATGGCGAGGATGGAGAAGATCGCTTCCACCGCACCGGCCGCGCCGAGTAGATGGCCGGTCGCCGATTTGGTGGAGGACATGGCGATGTTTTTGGCATGATCGCCGAACAGGCGTTCGACCGCCTCCAACTCCAGATCGTCGCCCATCGGAGTCGAGGTGCCGTGCGCATTCACGTATTGAATATCGGTCGGCGTCAGCCCACCGTTTTTCAACGCGGCCTTCATCGCTCGGTATGCGCCGTCGTGGCCTTCGGCGGGCGCGGTGATGTGGAAGGCGTCGCCGGACATGCCGTAGCCCGCCACTTCGGCGTAGATCTTCGCGCCGCGCTTTTTGGCGTGCTCGTATTCTTCCAGCACCACGACCCCGGCGCCTTCGCCCATCACGAACCCGTCGCGGTCTCTGTCCCAGGGACGCGACCCCGCTGTCGGATTGTCGTTGAACGCGGTGGACAAAGCGCGTGCGGCGGCAAAGCCGGCGATTCCCAACTCGCAAACCGTGGCTTCGGTGCCGCCGGCGACCATGACATCGGCATCGCCCCACATGATCAGCCGCGCCGCGTCGCCGATGGCGTGCACGCCGGTTGCGCAGGCGGTGACGACGGAATGGTTCGGGCCTTTCAGGCCGTACTTGATCGACATATGGCCGGACGCGAGGTTGGCCAGCGCCGACGGGATGAAAAACGGCGACAGGCGCCGAATTTTGCCCTGATGCACCAGCATCGCGGCGTCGAAGATGGTTTCCAGCCCACCGATACCGGATCCGATCATGACGCCGGAGGCGCATTTATCTTCTTCGGTTTCGGGAAGCCAGCCGGAGTCCTCCATTGCCATGGAGCCGGCCGCCATCGCGAGATGGATGAAGCGATCCATCTTCTTCTGGTCTTTGACCGGGATCCACTCGGAAACGTCGAGTTTCCCTTCGGCCACCGGTCCCGAGGGAACCTGTCCGGCGATCTTGCAGGGCACATCTTTCGTGTCGAACGAGGAGATGATGCCAATGCCCGATTCGCCAGCGATCAAGCGTCGCCAAACGTGCTCGACACCAAGCCCGAGCGGGCTGGCGATTCCCATGCCGGTCACAACCACGCGCCGCATCTGCTGCGATCCTTTCGCCGTTACCGGGTCAGGCTTTCTGCTTTTCGATATAGTCGATCGCGTCCTTCACGGTGGCGATCTTCTCGGCGGCATCTTCCGGGATTTCGACGCTGAATTCTTCTTCGAAAGCCATCACCAATTCGACCGTATCCAGGCTGTCCGCACCCAGATCGTCGATGAACGACGCGGTGTCGGTCACTTTGCTTTCTTCGACGCCCAAGTGTTCCACAACGATCTTCTTGATCTTGCTGGCGATCTCGCTCATCGGCTCCAAAACTCCTGACTGGGGTCCCGCGTGTTCAAGTGCGTCCGGACCCGATTATGGGCGGGGACAATCCCGACCCGTTCTATTTCGCCTATCCGGTTGCGCCCAGCATCCGCCCAAGGCAGTAGCTGGCGCTTAGCATGGTCCGGTTAGCCTGGAAAGCTTCGCGGGGAAACCCCTACACCATTGCCATGCCGCCGTTGACATGCAGGGTCGCGCCGGTCACCCACGCGGCCTCATCCGAAGCGAGGTAGACCACCGCAGCGGCGATATCGTTTGGCTGGCCCATGCGGCCGAGCGGAATGGATTCGGACAGCTTGCTTTTCTGCGCGTCGGTCAACGCGTCGGTCATGTTGGTCGCAACGAAGCCGGGGGCGACGACGTTCACCGTGATGCCGCGCGACGCGACTTCCTGGGCGAGCGCCTTGCTCATGCCGACCAGTCCAGCCTTGGCGGCGGCATAATTCGCTTGCCCGGCATTGCCGGTGGCACCGACGATCGACGAGATATTAACGATCCGCCCGCTCCGCCGCCGCAGCATCCCGCGCAACGCCGCTCGGCTCAACCGAAAGGGCGCGCTGAGATCGACGTCGAGCACCGCCTGCCAGTCGGCATCGCGCATGCGGATCGCCAGCATGTCGCGGGTCATCCCGGCATTGTTGACCAGGATGTTCAGGGGGCCGGCGGCTTTTTCGGCGGCTTCGATCAGGGCGTCGGGTTCGGATGCATCGCGCAGATCGGCGGAGCAGATATACGCCCGTTCGCCGAGTTCCTGGGCCACGGCCTCCAGCGCTTCGAGGCGCGTCCCGGACAGCACCACACTGGCGCCCTGGGCGTGCAGCGCGCGCGCAATCGCGGCCCCGATTCCGCCGGATGCGCCGGTTACCAGCGCGGTCTTGCCGTCCAGCCGGAACATCGCGGTTACTCCTGTTGTTTAGAGTGTCTTCAACACCGCTTCGATCTCCGCCGGGGTGGAGGCGGCGATGCCGGTGGCGTCCGGGGCGATGCGCTTGATCAGGCCGGACAGCACTTTGCCGGCGCCGAGTTCGACGAAACTGGTCACGCCGAGGCCGACCATGGTTTGCACGCATTCCTGCCAACGGACGGTCGCGGTGACCTGCTTTACCAGCAAATCGCGGATCCGGTCGGGGTCGGTTTCCTTGGCGGCCGAGACATTGGCGACCAGCGGCACGATCGGCGGCAACGGCGGGGCGTTTTCCAACGCCTCGGCCATCGCATCGGCGGCGGGGGCCATCAGCGCGCAATGGAACGGGGCGGACACCGGCAGCAGCATGGCGCGGCGAATGCCTTTGCCCTTGGCGATTTCGATCGCCCGCTCGATCGCGGCGCGATGTCCCGAAATGACCACCTGTCCGCCGCCGTTGTCGTTGGCGGCTTCGACAACCTGACGGGCGCCGGTGGGGCTGTCGGGGATCGGGGCGGCTTCCAAGCAGATTGCCTGCGCCTGCGCCATATCGGCACCCAGCAGCGCAGCCATCGCGCCTTCGCCCGGCGGCACGGCTTTCTGCATCGCCTGTCCGCGCAGCTTCAGCAGCCGGGCAGCGGTGGCGATCGGGAAGGCGCCGGCCGCAGCCAGCGCCGTGTATTCGCCCAGCGAATGGCCGGCGACGACAATAGCCTTATTCTTAAGGGAAAAGCCGCCTTCGGCTTCCAGCACCCGCAGCACCGCCATGGAGTGTGCCATCAGCGCCGGCTGGGTGTTTTCGGTCAGGATCAGTTCTTCCCCGGGCCCTTCGAACATCAGCTTCGACAGCTTCTGCTTCAGGATTTCGTCGACCTCCTGAAATACCGCACGGGCCGCGGAATACGCAGCCGCCAGATCGCGTCCCATACCCACGGCTTGGCTGCCCTGGCCTGGGAAGATAAAGGCGTGAACCGGCATGAATGACGCTCCCGACAGTCGTCGGCTTAAAGGACGAGTATGGCGCGGCGGCGTAGCGGTGGGTTTGCGGCGTGTCAAGGAAGGGGCGAGATGCGAGCGGTACGGACGATGCTTGAAGCAGGGGCGGGGGATGGGATTCATCCCGCTACAAATCAAGCGATTGTGATGTTTTTTATACACCTGGGGTTGTGCAGGTCGCTTGTAATGCCACCGACGATCCAGTTAGCTCGGGTTCCGGTCCAATGATGAGGAAATACAGCATGCGTCGTCTCGCCTTGAAGCTGTTCGCCACCGCTGCCGCCGTGTTGACCCCGAGCCTTGTCGCGCAAGCGGCCATGCCGCGCCCTGCAATCGAAGAAATGGCGTCCAAGCTGGCCTCCGAGCTGGCGCGGGTCTGCCCGCAAGCGTCTTACGGCGACGCCGCCGCGTTCAAGAGCTGCTCCGGCGCATTGTCCCAGGCGAGTTTCCTGCCGTTCGCGACCGATGTCCTGTGGGGCGGCGATCAGGCCACCCAGAAAATCAAAAAGAAGCACCTGACCCATTTCAGCCCGAAGGTGTTCCAGTCGTTGTACCTGCCGCTGATGACCTTCACCGGCAAATGGTCGATCGCCCACGACGATCGCGAGAACCTCGATATCATCAAAGTCGAAGCGTATTTCCGCAACGAATTGCCGGCTGGCGAGTATCCCTATCCGTTCTGGCACAGCGCCGCCAAATGGAACGCTTACGAGGTGATGAACCAGGTCAGCTTCTATCTGAACGAGAAGGGCCAGATTTTTGTCATCACCCGCGGCGACACCGGGTCCAATGCCGGCAAAGGCCAGTATGCGCATGTGAACCACGAACCGTTCCAGAAGGATCGGTGGCTGTGGACCGACGACAACGGCCAGCAGCAGCCGGAAGTCACCTTGTTCAGCGCGCGCTATCAAGGCTCCAACCCGCATCATCAGCGCCTGGATCAGACCTATCGCGCGTTCGCCGCTTCGATGCGGGAGGCATCGTGCGTCGGCTGCCACAACCCGTCCAATCCGCAGGATATGGAGTGGTTGACCCTGTTGCAGACCCCCGTCCACGCTGCGGCGGAAATTGAGAATGTGATCAAAGAGGTCGAAGACGGCTCCATGCCGCAGGACGAACTGGGGCTGAAGAAGGCGATCGATCCGAAGCTGAAGGCGTCGATCCTGCGGACGGCACAGGCGTTCCGCAACGAACTGGCCGCCGCCGATGCGTGGGAGTCGTCGCGCCCAAACCGTGACGCGGTCGCGTCTTCGACCGACCAGAAGGCGACCCGGGCGCGCTGATCGCGCCACCCGGCAGCGTCGTGCCCGCTGCCGGGTGCTTGCCTGCCTGCCGCCCTGTTGTTTCCAAGGGCGGTTCCCCGTTGCGGATCATCGCATGCCGGATGCCTTGGCGGCGCGATGGAGCGGCCGCGCATGCGGAATCGGGACGGCGAGCGTCCCTCCGATATCGATGCCGATACGATATGGTGCCGATCCATCTGCGATGCCGAACGGCGCCGATCCGATTGGTTGATAGCGAAACGAGTCATCGCGCGTCACTGCTTGTAAGATATGCGAAATACGCATGACGGCATTGCAATAAAAGTTTCATAATCCAATTTTATAGGATGTGCCTCCGATCGTGGGAGGAAGCTAGCTGGGCGCGACAAAATCCCGCCGTATCGCCGCCGTCAACCCGCACTTTGCGCCAATCTTTGCAGCGTCTCGCCATCCTCGGTCGAACACGACGGGCCGACGTTCCTCCCCGCTGCCTCGGGTCCGAAACGGTTGTCGTTCCGGCCCCACGATACCCCGTCGCACGCCCTACCCAGACGCAACACGCCGCCGGAGCCGCATAGTCCGACCGCCGGAATCCGGGTAACAATGGCGGCCAACCCGCCCAAGCCGGAGACCGCCGTGACCGACCTCGCCGATTGCACCGCCACCACCCTGCTGGCCCTCTATCGCGCCGGACAGGCGTCGCCGACCGAAGCGACCCAGGCCGTGCTGGCGCGGATCGAACGGGCGAACCCGGTGCTGAACGCGTTCTGCTACCTCGCCCCCGACGAGAGCCTGGCCGCTGCCGCCGCCAGCACCGATCGCTGGCATCGCGGCGAACCGATCGGGCCGTTGGACGGGGTGCCGGCTTCGGTGAAAGATTTGATCCTGGCCAAGGGCTGGCCCACCCGGCGCGGCAGTCGCACCGTCGATCCCGCCCAACCCTGGGACATCGACGCCCCCGCCACCGCTCGGCTGCGCGAAGCCGGGGCCGTGCTGCTGGGCAAGACCACGACGCCGGAGTTCGGCTGCAAAGGCGAAACCAACTCCCCCCTGACCGGGCTGACCCGCAATCCCTGGAACATCGCCAAAACCCCCGGCGGTAGCTCCGGCGGCACGGCGGCGGCGGTGGCGGCGGGTATGGGGCCGATCGGCATCGGCACCGACGGGGCCGGCAGTGTGCGAATCCCCGCCGCGTTCTGCGGCAATTTCGGACTGAAACCCAGCTTCGGGCGCGTGCCGGCCTATCCGCTGTCCCCGTTCGGCACGGTTGCCCATCTCGGCCCGCATACCATGAGCGTCGCCGACGCCGCCCTGATGACCACTGTGCTCAAACAACCGGACGCACGCGACTGGACGTCGCTGCCATACGATCCCACCGATTACACCATCGGGCTGAACGACGGCATCCGCGGCCTGCGCGTCGCCTGGTCCGCCACGCTGGGGTATGCCCGCAACGTCCACCCCGAGGTCGCCGCCGCCTGCGAAAAAGCCGCCGCGATGCTGGCCGCTTTGGGCGCCAGAGTGGATGCGGTGGATCCGGGGTTCGAGGATCCGTTGGACATTACCACCGGCCTCTGGTTCGCCGGGGCGCTGGCAATCTGGGATACCCTCACCCCCGCCCAACAAGCGGTTGCCGACCCCGATTTCGCAGCCGAAGCCGCGCTTGGCCAGGCCGTTTCGGGCCAGGATCTGATGCGCCTGAACATGCGGCGGATCGGCCTTGGCACGCATATGCGGGCGTTCATGCAGCGCTACGATCTGCTGGTCACCCCAACCGTCGCGGTGCCGGCGTTCGACGCCATGCCGGCCGGCCATCAGACCCTGACGCCGGAGAATATGCTGGGCTGGACCCCGTTTTCATACCCGTTCAACCTAACCCAGCAGCCGGCCTGCACCATTCCCTGCGGTCTGACGTCGGATGGATTGCCGATCGGCTTGCAGATTGTCGGGCCGATGTTCGGCGATGCCCTGGTCCTGCGCGCCGCCCGCGCCTTCGAAAATGCCATGCCGATTCCGCGACCCGCCCCGGTGGCGTAACGCCCGCCCTGGAGCGCGATGACCGAAGGTGGAATCACCGGAGGTCTGAATCGCGCGAAAAAACAATAGATTAGATCGCGATACGTGAGCGAGAGCGAACGCATCGCGATCTAATGTGTGTCGATCGCGCCGGGCAGCACCTCGATCGCCACCGATTTGATCAGCGCCAGCACCGGGGCGCCAGGGGCCAGTTCCAGCCGCGTGACCGCGTCCGGGGTGACACGCGCCAGGAAGGTGCCCTCGGACAGCGCGATTTCGACCAGCGCGGCGTGGCGGGTGGCATCCTCGGTCACCGCCCGGACGGTGCCGGGCACGATGTTGTGGACGCTGATCGCCGACGGCGCCTCCCGCGCTAGGATCACTTCCCGCGCAGGAATACGCACGCGCACGGGACTGCCGGGCGGGGCGTCGAGCAGCGGCACCAGCAGTTCGGCGCCGCCGGCTTCGATGCGGCTGAGTTGGCGGGCCGGATCGTGCGCGATCGTGCGGCCCGGCAGCACCGAGGCTGCGTCGTCGCGCCGCGCCAGCGGCAGATCGGCGCGCGATGTCATGGTCATCAGATCGCCGGCCGCGAGGACCGACCCGGCCTCGATCAGCACGACGGCGTCGGCCAGCCGGGCGACTTCCTCCATCGCGTGGGTCACGTAGAGGATCGGCAGACGCAGCGCGGCCTGGATGCCGGCGAGATAGGGCAGAATCTCCGCCTTGCGCGGCGCATCGAGGCTCGCCAACGGCTCGTCCATCAGCAGCAGCCGCGGTTGCGACAGCAGTGCTCGGCCGATCGCCACGCGCTGGCGTTCCCCGCCCGACAGGGTGTGCGGACGGCGTCCGAGCAGCGGGGCGATGCCGAGGAGGGCGACGACGTCGTCGAAGCGGATGGGGCCGCCGGGTGCGGCGCGGCGCAGCCCGTAGCGCAGGTTGGTTTCGACCGACATGTGCGGAAACAGGCGTGCATCCTGGAACACCAGACCGGCGCGGCGGGCTTCCGGCGGCACCCAGATACCGGCGTCGGTGTCGGCGAGGACGACGCCATCCAGCACGATCCGGCAATGGTCGGGCCGCAGCAATCCGGCGACGGCGGCGATGACGGTGGATTTTCCGGCGCCGGACGGGCCGAACAATGCAGTCAACCCAGGTGTTGGAACCGTGAAGGCCAGATCCAGGCCGATGTTGGAAAACCGGTGGCGCAGCGCGACTTGCAGGGTCAAGGCGAGGCTCTAGCGACCGGTGCTGCCGAATCCGCCGGAGGCGCGTTCGGTGCTGTCCAGCGTTTCGACCGTCTGCCACGTCGCGCGCAGCACCGGGGCGAGCACCGCCTGCGCGATGCGCATCCCGCGCTCCACCACGAACGGCGCGTCCCCGGTATTGAGCACGATGACCGCGACTTCCCCCCGGTAGTCTTCATCGATCGTGCCGGGGCTGTTGAGCAGCACGATACCGTACCGCAACGCCAGACCGGACCGCGGGCGGATCTGCAATTCGTGCCCCGGCGGCAGCGCGATCGCGAGGCCGGTGGGGATCGGCGCCCGCTGCCCCGGCGCGATGGTTACCGGGTCGGTCACCGCTGCGAGCAAGTCCATGCCCGCCGCCCCCTCGGTGGCATAGGCCGGAAGCGGCAAACCCTCCCCATGCGGGAGGCGGCGGACCTGGATGGCAATGCTCATGCCGCAATCATAGTGCGTCAGGCCGTGCGCACCATACCCCCGTCGATGGCGATGCACTGGCCGCTGACGTAGTCGGACAGGTCGGTGCAGAAGAATTCCACCACTTTGGCGCAATCCTCCACGTTGCCCAACCGGCGGAGCGCGATCTGTTCGGTGCGATCGCGGTTGGCGTTGACGCTGCCGGGGACGACGGTGGCCATGATGCGCCCGGTGGTAATGGTGCCCGGTGCGATGCAGTTGGCGTTGATCCCATGCGGTCCGAGGTCCTGCGCAAGGTAGCGCGTGTAGTGCAGGATCGCCGCCTTGGCCGCGCCGTAATGCGCGTAACCGCCGTCGACCGACGGGCTGAGGCCGGCGATCGAGCTGACGGTCACGATCTTGCCGGATCGTTGCGCCTTCATGATCGGGGCGACGGCGTTGATGCAGTAAACCGTGCCGTAGTAGTTCATTTCGGTCACCAGATGCAGCAGCGGCGTTTCCAGCGTGCTGGCCTTGGTATCGATCGGCCGCCCGCGCCCGCCGCCGGCATTGCAGACCAGGATGTCGATCCGGCCCCAGGTTTGCACGACCTTGTCCACCATCGCCTGCACGGCTTGTTGGTCGGTGACATCCATCTCGATCCCGATGGCTTCGCCGCCGCCGGACACGATTTCATCGACGGTGCTGTCGCCGGTCATCGCTTTGGCCTCGGCCTCGAATTCCTCGTAGGACCGGAGATTGAGGTCGGTGACCGCGATTTTCGCACCCAGCCCGGCAAGGCGGCGGGCATAGGCTCGGCCCAGGCCGCGTCCGGCGCCGGTGACGATGGCGACTTTGCCGTCGAGTTTACCCATGGTTGTTTCCCTTGATTCGATGCGGCGGAACCGTGCCCGCGGATACGGAATCGGTCAAACCGAGGCGCCGCCTTGACCCCGGGATGCCCCCGCCCTACACGCGCGGCATGACCGAATTCAGCCCTGCAACCGATGTTGCCGCCGCAGCCGAGCGCGCGCATGTGCTCGCCCAGGCCTTGCCGTTTTTGCGCCGCTACGCGGGCGCGACCATCGTCGTGAAATACGGCGGCCATGCGATGGGCGAGGAACATTTGGCCGAGGAATTCGGCCGCGATATCGCGCTGATGAAGCAGGTTGGGGTGAACATCGTCATCGTCCATGGCGGCGGGCCGCAGATCAATGCGATGTTGAAGCGGCTGAATGTAGAATCCACCTTCATCGACGGCTTGCGGGTCACCGATCGCGCCGCGATGGAAGTGGTCGAAATGGTGCTGGCCGGCACGGTGAATAAATACGTGTCCAACCTGATCACCCGCGCCGGCGCACTGGCGGTGGGTATCTGCGGCAAGGACGGTGGGATGATCCGCGCCAGGAAAGCCGAACGGACTCGGAAAAACCCCGATACCGGCGCCATCGAGCCGATCGATCTCGGCTTCGTCGGCGAACCGGCCGAAATCGACGTGCGGGTGATCCACGCCCTGACCGGGGGCGGGCTGGTGCCGGTGATCGCGCCGGTCGGTGTCGATGCGGATGGCCAGACCTACAACATCAACGCCGACACCGTAGCCGCTGCCGTGGCCGGCGCTTTGCACGCGACGCGATTGTTGATGCTGACCGACGTGCCGGGCGTGCTCGACAGGAACAAGAATTTGATTCCCGAACTGAGCCTGGCCGACGTCCAGGCGCGGATTGCCGATGGAACGATCACCGGGGGCATGATCCCCAAGGTCGAAAACTGTGTCGAGGCGGTGAAGCTTGGCGTCAAAGGCGCCGTCATTCTGGACGGGCGCGTGCCGCATGCGTGTTTGCTGGAACTGTTCACCGAGGGTGGGACCGGCACCATCGTGCGCCGTTAGTTTTTTTTCGGTTCGATCGTCGAGGCGGGGTCTTTTCGGCGGCGGATTTCCGCCTTTACCGATTCAGCAAAATCGACGGTCGCGCTCGCGATTTCGTGCGCCATCTGCGCACGCAAAAATGAACTGCGTACGCATCGGATCGGCCCGTTGCCGTGCTTGCCAGGCGAACAGCCACGGGGTTAAGCTTTCGTAGGCAAACGCTAAAACGCGGCGGCGATCCAGCGCCCCGGTGCGGGGCGTCGGGTGTTGCGAAAGGATAAAACAATGAAACGACACTGCTCGATGTTGGCAGCGGCGGCGCTTACCGTGACCTTCGCCACCGGATGCCAAACCAACGAACAAACCGGCATGCTGATGGGCGGTGGGCTCGGGGTCCTTGGCGGCGGGCTGATCGGCCAAGCCCTCGGCGGACAAAGCGGTGCGCTGATCGGTGCCGCGCTCGGAGGCCTCGGTGGCGCCTTCGCCGGCAGTGCCATCGGCCGCGATCTCGATGCGCGCGATCGGCAGCGCGCCGAGGAAGCGACCCGCATGGCGCTGGCTGCGCCGCCTGCAGCGCAGCCGCAGCCGGTGAATTGGGTGTCAGACCAAAACACCGGGACCAAAGGGCGGGCGCAGGTCGTCGCGGTGCAGAAGCAAAGCGCTGGCGGGGAATGCCGGACCGTTCGCGAAACGGCCTACATCAAAGGCGAAGAACGGGTGCAAAACGCGCGGTATTGCCAAAATGCCGATGGCGAATGGATTGCCCGCGCATGATACGCCTGCGGCTGGCGATCGTATTGGTCGGACTGCTGGGTTGGGTCGGGTCGTTACGTGCACAGACAAGTGCGGTGTTCGTCCCGCTGCCCACCGATTTCAGTCCCGACTATGTATTCCAGCAGGAGCACCTGCAATTTTCGATCCTGCGCGGCCCGAAGGCGAACACGATCGTCGCTTGGGGCGGTGTGGGCCAGGGCGATTCCGTCCGGTTCGCTCTTGCATTGACCGAAGGCAAACCGGTCGCCGAGGTGCAATTGTTCTCCCCCGGCGGCAGCCTCGGCGAGGGGCTGAAAATCGGCGTTCTGCTGCGCAACCGAGCGCTGGCAACGCGGGTTGTGTCGGGGGCGCAATGTGTCAGCGCCTGCAATTTCATGTTCCTCGGCGGCGTGGTCCGGACGATCGAGCCGGGTGGATTGTTTCGGGTGCATATGTTCAGCAACAATGCAACGCAACTGCTGCTGAACGATTTGCGCCACCCGCCGAAATCGGTCGAGGAATTCAACGACCGCTACCCCGAATTCCGACTGCGGGCCTATCAGGTCCGGGAGCAGATCGAGAAACTCAACGACCTGCCGCAGAACGGTGCGCGCATCGCGCAACAACCGGCAGTGCCGCCGAATAACGTGTCGGCCCCGGCCATCTCGCCCATCACCGAAGCGAGCTTCATTCGCGATGTCGTCGTGCCCGACCAAATCGTCGATATGCGGGTGAAGGACATCCAACAAAATTCCGCCAAAATCGCCGCCGTCATTGCCGAATTTCTCCTGCAAATGCGACTGCCCATGCGCTTTTTGACGGAATTCGCGAATATTCCGAACGCCGAACCAAGGGCGCTCACCCGCGACGAGTTGAAGGAACTCAATATCGTCAATTGATCCGGCCAGGGGTCGAACGACCGAGGCGCGAACACAGCTGCGCGATTGCGACGCCCAGCCCCTTGTGCCCGTTGAACGACGCCCTAAATCCTGTCGGTAGTTCGGTTTCAATCGGGGAGTCAGCGTCGATGGCTGCGTATCGTTCTTCCACCTGCAACGCGATGGCAGCGGCGGCTTTGCTGGCGACTCTGGCGGCTTGCGCTACGGCGCCCGAGGCGCCGACGGTGCGAATCATGCCCGGACCCGGCAAATCGTTCGAGGCGTTCCAATACGACCAAGCCGGCTGCCGATCCTACGCATCCGACCAGGTTCGCGGTCAGGCCGAAGCTTCCAACCAACGCGCGCTTGGCACCACCGCTTTGACGACCGTTGGCGGCGCTGCGATCGGTGCGTTGCTGGGCAGCGTCGGCGGGCATGTGGGCGCGGGCGCGGCGATCGGGGCGGGTGCCGGCGTCGGCGCCGGGGCGCTATTCGGTGCCAGCAGCAATGCAAACGAGCAGGCGACGATACAGCACCGTTACGACAACGCCTTCGCCCAATGCATGTATAGCCGGGGCCATCTGGTCCCAGGTTTTGCACCCCAAACCGGCTACGCGCCTCAGGCCGGTTACGCGCCCGCTCCGGCTGCCCGAGCGGCGGGGCCCGATCCGATGGTGCGCGCCACGCAGTCGGAATTGATCCGTCTCGGTTATATGCAAGGCCCGCCCGACGGCCTGATGGGGGCGGAAACGCGCGGGGCGATCGTGCAATACGAGCAATACCAGGGGCTTCCCGCCGATGGCGTGCCGTCGCAGAGCCTGTTGGCCCGTTTGCAGGCGACCCCGCGGTAGTTTGGCTACCGCAGGGTCATCGCGCTTTAGCTGTTGGGGCCGCGTTCCATGGAAATCGGCTGCCAGCGGCGCAGCTTGGTGTTTTGCAGCACGGCCGGGTTGACGCAGCTCATGGGCCACTTGCCTTCCAGCAGCAGCGCCAGTTCCCGCCCGACATGCCGGCGGCGTGCCGGATCGAACCGAGCGGATGCGGACGCGGTGTGCGCGCTGAGGATGACGTTATTCATCGACAACAGCGGATTGTTGTTCCCCGGCGGTTCCTGCTCCAGCACATCGAGGCCGGCGTAGGCGATCCATTTCTCGTCCAGCGCTTTGATCAGGGCGGTTTCCTGCACCGTCGGGCCTCGGCCGGTGTTGATGAAGACGGCGGTCGGCTTCATTTGGCGGAAGTGTTCCTCGCCCAGCATGCCCTCGACTTCCGGGCGAGCGGGGGCGTGCATCGAAACGAAGTCGGATTGCGACAGCACTTCCGACAGCGTGGCGGGCAGGACGCCGTGTTCGACCATGACCAGTTCCTCGATGAACGGATCGTAGGCCATGATACGCAATCCGAACGGTTTCGCCCGCTTGGCGACGGCGCGGGCGACGTGGCCGAACGAAATCAGGCCCAAGGTCAGGCCCATCAGGCGCGGCATTTGCAGCAGCGGGGTGCGGCCTTCGCGCCAGCGGCCTTCGCGCACCAGCCGGTCTTGTTCGACCGCGCGGCGATGCGTCGACAGCAGCATCATCATGGCGTGGTCGGCGACTTCCTCGATGAAGGTATCGGGGCAGTTGGTGACCGGCATGCCGCGCGCGGTGGCGGCTTTGACATCGACGCTATCCACGCCGACGCTGCCCAGCACAATGCCGCGGCAGCGTTCCGGTAGGGCATCGACCACTTTCTTGCTGAAGCGCATGCCCTTGGCATAGATCGCGTCGGCGTCTTGCGCGAAGGCGATGAACCCGTCCTCGTCCACCGGTCCTTCGACGATCTCCGCGCCGAGGTAGGCGAGATCTTCCATTTCGTAGCCGTATTCGCCGCCGGCGGCGGTGGTAAAGCTGAGACCCGCCGGGGTCGCCACTTTGAATTTTGCCATGTGTTTGCTCCTTTTGGTCAGTTCTGCGGCGGGCCTGCGCGCAATGTCTCGAACCCTGCGATTTTCATGTTTCCTCCGCAGGCGGGATGGTGACGTTACCAAGCACGGGAAAGGACCCGGGGCAAGATCGCGCCCCGGGTTCGTTACCGCATCCGGCGGTCCGGCGGCGCGCGCTCAGCCAGGACCCATCCGGGCCGATGCGGGATGGCCCGGCACCTTGAACCGCTTGCCGGTATCGATGACCTGCGTCCCGTCCACCCGCAGGATGGAGAAATCCTTATCGATGAAATTACCGACATAAATGTAGCGACCGTCGGGGGAAAATACCGCAGCCTCCGGGAAGGTGCCGACCGGGACCGTTCCGACAGCGGTTACTTTCTTGCCGTCGATCTTCAGCACCGTTACGCTGCCGGTTTTATGGTGGAACCACTGGCCGGGGAAATTGGAACCGTCCACGTTGACCGCGACAGCAATCGTGCCTTTCGGCGACATGGCCAGACCTTCCGGTGCGTCGCCGACATTGATTCGATAGGCGGTGTGCGGGTGCGGCCCCTCCAGGTCGATCACGCTGACCATGTCCATGCTGCCATCGGACGATCCGCCGCCGCCGTTGTCTGCCGTCAGCGCGAGTTTGCCGTTCGGGGTCACGACGACATTGTACGGGAACAGGGCCGTGGGAATATCGAGTTTGTTGTAGGTGACCTTATCCCCGTCGATATCCAGCACGGCGATCTTGTTATCGGGCGACCGCGTTGCCAGTGCCCGCTTGCCGTCGGGGGTGAACACAACGTGCGACACGCCCGGCGCGACCGGAACGTTTCCGGTCAACACGACCTTGGTCCCCTCGATCTTCAAGACCGAGATCGATCCGTCCGCACGATTGGCCACCAGCGCCATATCGCCTTTGGGGCTGAACGACAGGCCGGATGGCTGTTTGGGCAGTTGCAACGTATCGATCAATTTCGGCGGGTTCGCCTTCATGTCGATCACGTATAATTTGTCGGTCGGAACGGCTTTGTTGGCGCCGTTTTCCTGCACCACGGTGATGGAATTCGCGACCAGCGCGATCGCCCCGTTTGGCGAAATCGCCAGATTGGTGGGCGGCCCAACGATCGAATTCTCCAGCGGCAATATAGCAACGATCTTGGGATCTTCGGGCTTTGCCAGATCGACGATCAGAACGGTATCGTTACCGGTGGCGTTGACGACCGATTTGCCGGCGGCGTCGAAGCCGGCTTTTTCGTCGTTGCCGACGATCATGAACGGCGCGGCCTGCGCGGCCGAAGCCGCCACGAGCAGCACCAGTGCGCCCAGCGTGGATGTCGTGGAAGGCATGGTTTCTCTCCCTGGTTCTTTTTGTCCGGGGAGTATGGGGGGCGTGGTTCGCCGGGCGCAAGCACCGTTACGCGGCGGCCTCGGGCGCGTAACGGTGTCTGAGCCGGAGCGGTGGAGACTGCTCTACCGTCCGGACAGCGCCATCAGGTTGCGGACGTCGCCCAATGCCTCGAACCGAGCAATGTCGGATATAAGGGCGGAGGCG
The DNA here is from genome assembly GCA_025354865.1 of Acetobacteraceae bacterium. GTDB lineage: Bacteria > Pseudomonadota > Alphaproteobacteria > Acetobacterales > Acetobacteraceae > Rhodopila. The sequence continues at coordinate 37,348 of JANXMB010000155.1, forward strand.
CGGTTGGAGCCGAGGACGGGTTCGACCAGGGCGTTGAATTTTTCCTCCAATCGCCTGCCCTGATCGGCGACGTCGGTGGATGGGATGCCGGAATCGTGTCGCGCGGTCACCGTTTTACCGTCGGTTAGCAGCAGCTCGATTTCGGCGAAGGTGCTGGGAATGCCGACCTGGAAATCCAGCTCGACCTTGTCGCGCAACGCCACCAAACCCGGTTCGCACGCGACGTCCGTGGCGTAGGTCGAAAGCCGCCCGGTATCGATGCCCGACAATCCCATTGCGGTTGCCAGTTTCAACGAGAATTTCGCCTCCAACCCGGTAACCGGGGCCGGAATGTTACAGATCCGGTCGCACGATTCATCGAGCCGTACGCGCACCCGCTCCACCCGGTCCGGGGTCACGCCGAATTGCTCGCGCAGTTTGCGGGCGGAATCGATGCTGGAATGAACCATGTAGCAGGCAGCGTGATATTTGAACAGATTACTTTGAATGTACCAACCGCCGACCGGCGTTTCCAACGCACGTTCGGGGTTGAAATCCGGGCTGTGGGTTTTGGCGAAACCCTGGCCGCACTCCAGCACGTCGGTGCGGCTGGTGAAGCCGCGTGCGGCGAGTTTGGCTGCCATCACGCCGTTATAGGCGGCCTTGCCCGCGTGCAACGGCTTGCACATCGTGCCGAACATGGATTTCAGGCCGGCGGCCTGGGTGCCGGCGATGCCCAGGGCGGTGGCGAATGTCTCGGGGTTCAGGCCCAGCAAATGCGCGCAGGCCGCAGCCGCGCCGAAGCTGCCCACGGTCGCGGTGGAGTGAAAGCCCAGCACGTCGTAGTGCCCAGGCGCAATCGCGCGACCGACCCGGCATTGCAACTCGTAACCGGCAACGAACGCGGTCAGCACATCGGCGCAGGACGAACCGCGTTCTTCCGCCAGGGCCAGCAGCGCGGGCAAAATGGCGACCGACGGATGCCCCGGCATGGCCAGATTGACGTCGTCGAAATCCAGCGCATGTGCGGCCGCGCCATTCACGATCGCGGCGGCGGCAGCCGGCAGTTTCCCCGCGTGGCCCATGACAGAAGCGGCTTCCTTGCCACCCTGTTCCTGCATTTCCGCCAGCAGGATATGCACCAATTCGTCGCTCGCGCCGGCAATGCCGCAGGCGGTGTAATCCAGGATGCACTGGCGCGCCCAAGCCCGGGTTTCCTCCGGAATATCCACCAAAGTCAGCGCTTGCGCTCGGTTTGCCAACATTTGGGTCAACCCGTGGGGGCGGAGGTCGGCGATCGCGTTCATGGTTTCGTTCCCTTTCCGATTTCAGCGGCCCGTGTAGACCGGCTTGCGCTTTTCGTTGAACGCACGAATGCCCTCGCGCCGATCGTCGGTCGGGACCATGCGGTTATAGGCCTCGATCTCGAACATCATGGCGCTTTGCAGGTCCATGTTGGCGCCCATGTTCACCGACTGCTTGATCTGGCGGGTGGAAATGGGCGCGTTGCCGGCGATGACGGCGGCGGTTTCCAGCGCGTCCGACAACAGGGTTTCGGCGGTGCACAGGCGGTTGATCATGCCCCATTCGTAGCCTTGCTGGGCGGTGAAGGGCCGGCCGGTCAGCAGGATTTCCTTCGCCCGCCGGGAACCGACCGCACGCGGCAGGTTCTGCGTTCCGCCAGCGCCGGGCATGATGCCCAAGGTGACCTCGGTTAACGCGAAACGCGCGGTTTCGACGGCATAGATGAAGTCGCAGCACAGCGACATCTCCATGCCGCCGGCATAGGCAGCGCCATTGACGGCGGCGATGATGGGCACCGGGCAGGCGATCGTGGCGCGGATGGCGCGCTCGAAAATCAAATGCTGATCCTGCCACTGCGCGTCGGTCATGCCGTTGCGCTGTTTCAAATCGCCGCCGCCGCAGAACACCTTGCCGGCGCCGGTCAGCACGATGCACCGTTGCGCGTTCGGCGCGGCGCAGAACCCATCGAAGGCGTCCAGCAGATCGAGGCCCATTTGCGTGTTCATCGCATTCGCCACTGCGGGCCGATTGAGCGTCACCACAACGGCGTGTTCGCCCACCCGATCGACCGCGATGGTTTCGTACGTTTTCATCATGCCAGTGCCTGCATTATCAGTCGGGTAAATGTATCGACGGCAGTCGGATCGAGCCAACGCATCACCGCCACAAGGTCCTGTTCCGGCAGCACCCAGGTCAGGTTGCCGCCTGCGCCGGACGCGAAATAGCTGCCTTCGGGCGCGCTTTTGTACCGCCCATGTCCGGTGTTCAACCACCATAGCAGACCGTAACTCGGGTTCAGCGAGCAGGGGATCGTCGATTCCGCCACCCAGCTTTCCGGCAGGATGCGCTTGCCGTTCCACATCCCGCGCCGCAGCATCAACAGCCCGATGCGGGCCTGATCCTCGGCATGGATCAGCATGCCGCCGCCCCAATGGGTGCCGCCCGAGACGCTCTCGATCGCGACACCGTCCACATCGACCGTCGAGGTCCGATACCCCTGCCATTTCCAATCGTCCGACGCACCGATCGGGCGCATGATGCGTTCGGCGAAGACCTCCGGCAACGGGCGGCGGAAGCGGCGGAGCAGCGCCAGAGACAGGCGGTTCACCCGCACGTCGTTGTATTCCCAGTGCGTGCCCGGGGTTTGCAACGGCCGAGGATCGCCCTTCCGGCCTTTGCCCTCCAACCTCAGATTGCGGTTGCGGTCGATCAGGTCGGATTTGCCGAACAGGGTGCCTTCCCATTCCGACGTGTTCTGCAACAAATGCCGCCACGTTACGGCGCGGTTCTGTGCGCTGTCGAAGCCGCCATCGTGCACGGTGGCGCCGACCGGTTCGTCCAGCTCGGCGATCAGTCCGTCGGTGACGGCGATCCCGGCCAGCAGGGACAGGTAGCTTTTCGCCGCCGAGAACGTGTAATCCGCCTGTTCGGTATCGCCCCAGGACACCACTTTGTGCCCGCCTCGCGTCACCAGTCCCGACGGCTCCCCGCGCGGGCGGATCGGTCCTAGGATTTCGTTGTGCGGCGGCGGCTCGAAGAAGCCGCTTTCCAGATGCAGCTTCAGATCGCGCGGCCAGGGGGTTTCGTTTTCGGTGGCGAAGCGCGCCGCCTCCTCCAGCCACATCCAGTCCATCCCGGCCAGATCGGCTGACAGTTCGGGCCATCCCGGGCCGTGCGGAGGGGGGAAAATCGAGGGCAATGTCATGCAGCGCTATCCGTTCGGGCGTTCGCCGGACTATGGCGCGGGCGGGGTTGGGCGCATAGTGCCAGGGTTGGGGATCAGCAAAACGGAAGGGGCAGGCATTGGCCGAGGACAACCGCGACAAGGGGCGTAGCGCGTTGCTCTCCAGTTCCCTGTTTCAGGCAATGAAACCCGAGGAATTGGCCGGCATTCTGCGATTGGCGACCGAACGCCGGTTCCGCAAGGGGCAAACCATTTTCCAAAAGGACGATCCCGGTTCGTCGATGATGGCGGTGCTCAGCGGGCGGGTGCGGATCGGGGCGATTTCCCTCGAAGGCAAGGAAATCACCCTGAATATGATCGACACCGGGGAAGTCTTCGGCGAGATCGCGCTGCTCGACGGTAAGCCGCGCAGTGCCGACGCGACCGCCATCGAGGACACCCATCTGCTGGTGATCGAGCGCCGGCATTTCGTGCCCTATCTCGAAGGCGACAAGGGGCTGGCGCTGCGGCTGTTGTCGGTGTTGTGCGAGCGGCTGCGGCAGACCAGCGAGACCCTCGGCGATTTCGTCATGTTCGACCTGCCGGCGCGACTCGGTCGGACCTTGATCAAACTGGCCGCCGACTATGGCCGGCCGATGGGTTCGGCGGTGCGGATCGGCATCAAACTGTCGCAGAACGACCTGAGCCGGCTGGTCGCCTCGTCGCGCGAAAGCGTCAACAAGCAGATGCGCGCGTGGGAGGGCGAGGGCCTGGTGGTGAAGGAGGGCGGCTTGCTCGTTATCCGCCGACCGGACGAATTGAAGGATCGTGTGGGCCTGGTTTGACGGGGGCCTGCGCGCGGTATTGTGATCGCGACGGCTAATCGATCGCCCCATTTCAACCGTAGAGAAAGGGTCGGTGCCTCCATCCCGGGGCACCGGCGACGGCACCCATACGAGGAGAATACCATGACCAAACAACGTAATGCCGGCTTCCTGGCGCTGGCCGGACTGACCCTGGCGTTGGCGGGTTGCGGCTATAACCGGGGCGACCGAGCGGCCTCGGGCGCGTTGATCGGGGCGGCTGGCGGGGCGGGGATTGCGGCCTTGACCGGCGGTGCGCCGCTGGTTGGCGCGGCGATCGGTGCTGCGGCCGGCGCGGTCGGCGGCGCCGTCACCAGCGGCCACGACGTCAACCTGGGACGGCCGATCTGGCGGTGATTCGGGCCTTGGGCGTGTCACGCAATTGACACGCCCAAGGTGCGTGACTCTCGGTGCATGCCGGGCTAACACCCCGCCACCGTAACTCACGCTCGGTTTTGCCAAATACGATGTCCGTCGCACTTCCCGCTTCATTGGCCGCAGGCCGGCGATTGCCCAATCTCTGGGACATCGCCGCCATGATCTGCGTGTTCGGGGCGTTGGTCGCGGTGGCGCACATCGCCCGCGGCACCCTGGTCCCGATCGATGCCCCCGGCGCGACGGAAGTCGGGCTCGATCCCTGGAATCTGCCGGAATATGCGGTGCGCACGACGCTGCGGATGTTTGCCGCGCTGGTGGCCTCGCTGCTGTTCACCTTCACATATGGCACGGCGGCCGCCAAGTCGCGGCGGGCCGGACTGGTGCTGGTGCCCATTCTCGACATCCTGCAATCCGTGCCCATCCTGGGGTTCCTGACGTTCACCGTGGTGTTCTTCATGAACCTGTTCCCCGGCCAGGTGCTGGGGTTGGAACTGGCGTCGATCTTCGCGATTTTCACCAGCCAGGCCTGGAACATGGCGTTCAGCCTGTATCAGTCGCTGAAAACCGTCCCCTCCGACCTGAATGAGGCGACGATCGCCTTCCATCTGACCGGCTGGCAGCGGTTCTGGCGGCTGGAGGTGCCCTTCGCGGTGCCGGGCCTCGTGTGGAACACCATGATGTCCATGTCGGGCGGCTGGTTCTTCGTCGTCGCGTCGGAAGCCGTCTCGGTCGGCGATAACACCTGGAAATTGCCAGGGATCGGATCGTACGTCGCGCTGGCGCTGGAACAGCGCGACATTGCCGCCGTGCTTTGGGCGATCGCGGCCATGCTTGCGGTGATCCTGGCCTACGACCAATTGCTGTTCCGCCCGCTGGTCGCCTGGTCCGCCCGCTTCAAATTCGAAACCACGGCCGGCGCGACCGCCGACGATCCGTGGATGCTGCGCCTGCTGCGGCGGACGCGGATGCTGCAACTCGCCGGCGATCGCATCGGCGATCTCGTCGGCGCGCTCGGCGGCATGCGATTGTCTTTTTCCACCGGGCGCCGCCAGACGAATGAGGTCGCGCCGTCCCGCGCCGTCGATATCGCCTGCGCCGTGCTGATGGGCGCCGTGCTGATCTGGATCGGCTTCATGGCGGTTGGGTTCGCTTCCGACACCCTCGCCTGGGCCGACCTGCTTGAAGCCTTTGAACTTGGCGCGATTACTATGCTGCGGGTCGCGGTGCTGATGGTCCTCGCAAGCGTAATCTGGGTTCCGATCGGCGTCTGGCTGGGGTTGCGCCCGGTCTGGGCGCGGCGGGCGCAACCGGTGGCGCAATTCCTGGCGGCCTTTCCGGCCAATCTGCTGTTCCCGCCGGTGGTGCTGTTCATCGTGCATTTCCACCTGAGCGCCGATATCTGGCTGACGCCGCTGATGGTGCTGGGCACCCAGTGGTATATCCTGTTCAACGTCATCGCCGGCGCCGCCGCCTTCCCTGGCGACCTGCGGGAGGCTGCGGCGAACTTCCGGGTCGGCGGATGGCTGTGGTGGCGCAAGGTGATGCTGCCGGGGATCCTGACATACTACGTGACCGGTGCCATCACCGCGTCCGGCGGATCGTGGAATGCGGCGATCGTGGCCGAGGTCGCGTCCTGGGGCGATACGAAGCTGGTGGCGCACGGCCTTGGCGCCTACATCGCCGGCGCGACGGACAAAGGCGACATGCCGCGCGTGGTGCTGGGCGTGGTTGTCATGTCGGCCTTCGTGGTGCTGTTCAACCGTCTGCTGTGGCGCCCGCTCTATGCCTTTGCCCAACGCCGCCTGACACTCGGCTAACGCGATTTTCGGCTCACACCCTTGGGGGGGATAAGCACCATGGACGTCGATCCCTGCTTGCTGGAAGTGCGCGGTTGCCGTCAGGCCTACCATAAGGAGGCCAGTGCCGATCTCGTGGTTCTGGAAGACGTCGATCTCACCCTCCGCGAAGGTGAGATCGTCGCGCTGTTGGGCCGTTCGGGGTCGGGCAAATCGACCCTGCTGCGCATCGTCTCGGGCCTGTTGAAACCTACCTCCGGCGACGTCTTTTGGCGCGGCAAAGCGCTGACCGGGCCGGCCGACGGCGTGGCCATGGTGTTTCAAAGCTTCGCCCTGTTCCCCTGGCTGACCGTGCAGGAGAATGTGGAACTCGGCCTGGAAGCCCGTGGCGTGTCGCGCGTGGAGCGGGAGAAACGGGCGGAACAGGCGATCGACCTGATCGGTCTGGGCGGCTTCGAAAGTGCCTACCCCAAGGAATTGTCCGGCGGCATGCGCCAACGCGTCGGGCTTGCTCGGGCGCTGGTCGTCTATCCCGACCTGCTGCTGATGGACGAACCGTTCTCGGCGCTGGACGTGCTGACCGCCGAAACCCTGCGCACCGATCTGATCGACCTCTGGTCCGACGGCAAACTGCCGGTGAAATCGGTGCTGATGGTGACCCATAATATCGAGGAAGCGGTGCTGATGTGCGACCGAATCCTGGTGTTTTCGTCCAATCCCGGCCGGGTCGCGTCGGAACTGACGGTCCCCTTCCCGCATCCGCGCAACCGCCTGGACCCGGCGTTCCGGCAGATGGTGGACGATATCTATGCCCTGATGACCCGCCGCCCGGTAGCGGTGCCGAAAGCCGCAACCGAAACGCCGGTTTCGCCGTTGGCCATCCCGTTGCAACGCGTCGGCACCAATCTGATGTCGGGCCTGATGGAAACGATGGCGGGCGAGCCTTATCTGGGGCGGGCCGATCTGCCGGCCCTCGCGGGGTCGCTGCAATACGAGGTGGACGACCTGCTGCCGCTGGGCGAGACGTTGCAATTGCTGCGGTTCGCGCTGTTGGAGGAAGGCGACATCATGCTGACCGACAACGGCCGCGCCTTCGTCGATGCCGACACCGACGAGCGCAAGCGGCTGTTCGCCGACGCCTTGCGCGCCTATGTACCCTTGGTCGCCATGATCCGTCAGGTGCTGGACGAACGCTGGAACCACCGAGCCTCGGCGGTGCGTTTCAGGGATGAGTTGGAGGATCATATGTCGCCGGATTATGCCGACGCTACCTTGCGGACGGTGATCGGCTGGGGCCGTTACGCCGAGATCTTCAACTACGACGAAGAGGCGGAGCAGTTCAGCCTGGACGATATCGAGTAACCCGCCCTCGCGGACGTCCGACAGGCCGCCCTCCCGCACGGCGCGGACGTCCGACAACCCGCCCATAGCCGCCTTGCGCACACATCGGTAAACAGCGCCGATGGCTGCCAGCGAACCCTGCGAACTCACGATCCTGATGCCCTGCTTGAACGAGGCGGAAACCCTCGCGACCTGCATCGGCAAGGCGCAAGCCTTCCTGGCCGATAGCGGCATCGTCGGGGAGGTGCTGATCGCCGACAACGGCAGCACCGACGGATCGCAGGACATCGCCCGCAGGCTCGGCGCCCGCGTTGTGCCGATCGCCGCCAGGGGATACGGCAGCGCCTTGCTTGGCGGGATCGAGGCGGCGCGCGGGCGCTTCGTCATCATGGGCGACTCCGACGATAGCTACGATTTCAGCCGGCTCGCGCCGTTCGTGGAAAAGCTGCGCGCCGGCTACGCGCTGGTGATGGGCAACCGCTTCAAGGGCGGCATCATGCCCGGGGCGATGCCGCCGTTGCACCGCTACCTCGGCAATCCCGTGCTCACGACCATCGGCCGTGTGTTTTTCCGCAGCCCTTGCGGGGATTTCCATTGCGGTCTGCGCGGCTTCGACCGGGAGGCGATCCTGCGGCTGGATTTGCAGGCGCCGGGCATGGAATTCGCCAGCGAGATGGTGGTGAAAGCCACGCTGCACCGGCTGCCGATCGCCGAGGTGCCGACCGTCTTGTCCCCCGACGGACGATCCCGCCCGCCGCATTTGCGAAGCTGGCGCGACGGCTGGCGGCATTTGCGGTTTCTGCTGCTATTCAGCCCGCGCTGGTTGTTTCTATACCCCGGCACCGCGTTGTTCCTGACCGGCGCGCTGGGCATGGCGTGGCTGCTGCCAGGACCGGCCCACGTGGCCGGGGTGACGTTCGACATCAACACCTTGTTCTACGCGTCCCTGGCGGTGGTGGTCGGGTTCCACTCCATCCTGTTCTGGGTGTTCGCCAAGCTGTACGGCATGCGGGAGGGGCTGGTGCCGCCGGACCCCGGGTTCATGACGGTGGTGCGCCAGTTGACGTTGGAGCGTGGGCTGATCCTGGGCGCGCTGCTGCTGCTGTTCGGCCTCGGGCTGGGGGTCGGCGCGGTATCGACATGGGGTGGCGCGGCGTTCGGGGAACTGTCGCCCAGCAAGGCCATGCGGCTGGTGATTCCGTCCGGCACGGCGGTGCTGCTGGCGTTTCAGATCGCCTACGGGGCGTTTTTCTTGAGCGTGCTGGAGATCCGGGCCGGCCGGCGCGGGTGAATCGAGGGCCATGGCATTCGACCAAGGGGCGGGCAAGCGCCGACGCCGGCCCGCGAGCGAGGTGCCCGCGACCGTTGCGTAGACGATGGGAGCGTCCCGAGCAGCGTCAACTCGGGACGATAGCGGGCGGCGGCTCGCCGATCCGATAGCCGAGCGCTCGGCGGACGGTCGATGGGTGCATGTCGCGCCAGTCGATGTGCCAGGTCTCGGGGCGCCGGTCGCGTTCGCGCTGAAAATTTTCCTCCCGCTGCCTGCGCACCCGATACAGGCGATCGAGGCTGCCGCCGTAATGCCGCAGGATCGATCCGATCCGATACCAGAATTCGCCTTCGCAGAGGCCGGGGGCGATGCCGAGGTCGAGGCAGATGTAGGCGATGGTGCGGCCGACGGGGCGGCGGCGCGTCTCGGCGGCAAGTTCCTCATTCGTGGGCAGACGGAAGGCGCGGGGATCGTCCTGGCTCAGCAGCGCGGGTTCCGGCCGGCGCGGGCCGATGGGTTTGGCCTGCGGAGCGGCTTGCGGCTTGGCCGGCGGATGGCGATGGGGTTGCAGCGCGCTGTAAGGCGGCCGGAGGAACCGCAAATCGCGGCCCCTGGCGGCGCGGGCGAGCAGGTATTCTTGCAGAGCCAGCGCCCGGAGCATGCCGCGCCGCATGCGGTGCAGAATGGTCGGGAGATCGTAAGTACCGAGGACGGCGGCGGCGGTGGCGAATTCCGGGACGGCCACGCGGGCGGCGGCGGTCGCGGCGAAGTGTCGGGCATAGGCGATGAGGCCGGCGACAACGCGCAGAACAGACCCGATGCGTCCTGGGATGGGCCGGGGTTTGGTGGGGGCTGCGCGCGTCATCGGTCGGTGTTAGCAGACCCGAAGGAACGAATCAAGAACTTTTCTGACTGTATTCCTAATACTGGCGTATGCGGGGCGCCGCCGAGATGCGCTTGCCCCGTGGACGCAATGGCCGGCGCTTGCCGGCGGGTGCGCGCCCGTGCCACGCTGGTAACGTTCCGGATGGACCGCTGCGATGGACACCACACCGTTCGCCTATGAGTATTTCATCGGCCGCCGCGGCACCTTCGCGGCCGTGGCGCAGGACGTCGCCGCGATCCTGCGGGCCGAAGGCTACACCGTCAGGGTGCAGGACACCGACTTTCCGGCGGGCGGCCAGTTCGTCGCCGATATCGACGACGCGCTGCGGCGATCGCGGCATTTGCTGATCGTTCATAGCGAGGGTTACCAGGACAGT
>JANXMB010000158.1 GCA_025354865.1 Acetobacteraceae bacterium
TTTCCGTCTCCAAAGAATGATACGACAACGGTTTTCGGATCGCCATTTTTGCTCATCGTGAACAGGAATCCCACGCGGCCATTCGGGTACTCGATATTTACGACCTTATTCATACAAAAAGACGGGTCCGTGACCACATCCATTGCCGTGAACGCCTCGCACCTGCCGGTCAAGGTGGCAATTCGGGTAAGATTATCAGCAACCACCGTACCGGCAAACACGACCGAAACGGATGCCCCTAGCCAGATAATCTGAGCCAGGGCTCTGGTAAGTTTCTGACGCACTCATTCCCCCAAAGGACCATGATTCCAAGCCGTGTAAGATCAAATATCACGGGACGTTGTAACTAGCTAGCCATATGGAAATGCAGCCCTCGGTGCTGCTCCAGGTTGGCGATCAGCCGCTCGGCCGTAATCTGCGCTATAAGCTAGTCGTCTTGGATGGCGTGCGTCCGGCCATTGTAGCGCAGGGCGAAGGAGAATGCCTTGGTTAACTCGTCGGCCGTGGCTTCTCGGATGGGTGATCTGTCGGTCATGGGAGGGAGCATAGGCCTGGAATATAGAGAGAATAAGAGGCATGCGGTCTTTCCCCGCGAGATTGGCTTTTGAGAAGTTTAGGCATCTCGCATGAATGGCTATCCGCGCCACCGCTTTCCTGGAGGACCAAACCTGATATCGGGGGCAGCCTAGACGTCAGACAAACGGGCGGTATTTGCTTGTACAATCACCGCAATCTGCTGGTTGATTGCTGTTTCTACGCGTGCAGCCCACAGAGCACGGTGTAGGCGCCCGAGCTGCAATGCACGGACCTGATAGGCTTGAACTTTCTTTTCCAAACTCAAAAGCTTGTCAAATCGTCGTTCTGTGGCGTCGTCCATAAAAAACCTCCAAGGGGGTCTTAGGTCAGTCTGGCTGGCGTTGATCCTCGAGTTATATGGGTAGCCTTATTGGTGGGAGCAATACCGTGGCTCGTGGATGAATTGCCGGCCCCTGCCCTCGGCGCTACGTTATTGGCCGGTAAGCAGGGGTGTAGCTTTGCCGAAAACAACGAGCCGAAGCCGTTGTCGGCTTATCAAGCCAAATTCAAGTGGAATGCAGCTAAAGAACCCAAACAGAGACTTAGTCATCAGTGAATGAATCCGTTGAATTTGGCGACCCTTCCGGTTTGCGTGCAGAAGGCCATCAGTGTAGCAGGTGTCATATCTCCCATCTCAATCGTCTGCCCTTGAACCATTAATTGTAGCATAGGCCCAAAACTCATATCACTTTCAGGTATGTTTTTTGCGATGAAATTTTGGATTGCCGTCATGTCGTAGCTAAAGTGACAGGATTTCTCTGCGGCTAATATGGCACCGAGTTGGTTTGCCAGGGCAATGCTGTTTTCCGCTCGGACACTACCGAAAACTACAACGAGGCCTAACAATATCATAATGGCGAATTTCATGGAGCTTCTCCCAGACCTTTTCCAAAGTCCCCCAATTCTTTCAGAGCAGCTTGGTGGGCCGCCACCAGATCATCATTCCACGGCACAGTAATTGCTATTGTTGTTTCGGATACGGAATCGGATTTCGCCGTCAACGCAAACGTGGCGGTGTTATTGGGAACCGTCATCGGCAATTCATCCCTAAACTTGATCTTTACAAGGCGTTTTGCGCTCGCCATAGGTTGCCCCCTCGGTTCTCTGACGGTCGATTGTGGCCTTGGATACCACTTACCGCAAGATGAGTGGGGGCGTCCAGCGCCTCCGATCAGCCACCATATACAGCGGAGTGCGTCAAGCATATTGCTACCTAACTAACCAACCTAACCCCGCAACGCGGGCAGAACCTCCGTCTCCAGCAGCGTTTTCGACACCGCCGCGTCGCCCTCCGACACGCCGCGCAACGAACCCGTCATCGCCACCTTGTCCAACCCCAGCGCCGCCAATCCGCGCAGCCGAGCGATGCAGGCCTCCGGCGTGCCGGCGATGGCGAAGCGGTCGATGAAGGCTGGGGTCAACACGCCCGCCTGCCGCGAATCGCCGCGCGTGTGCGCCTTCATGTCGTAATTGTCCCGCAAATCGTGCAACACCGCGCGATCCGCCTCCGAAACCGGCCCGCTGGCCTTGCCGTGCATGACCGAGAACCGGGCAAACGTCGTCAGCCCGCCTTTCACTAGATCGCGCGCCGTGTCGGTGTCGGCGCTGCACCCGCAGTTCACGTAAGCGCCGAACGCAATGCCGTCGGGATCGAGCCCGGCCTTCCGCCGCGTTTCCCGCGCCAAAGCAATGCCCCAGGCAATCCGAGCCTCATCGGCGCCGAGGGCGAACATGATGCGATCGGCGTGGAGGGCGGCGATGGCGATGACGCGGGGGCCGCTGGCTGCGACCTCGATGGGGACGGCGTCGCCTCGGTCCGCGATCCAGCCGATGCGACTGGCCGGCGGGGCGTCCGCCAGTTCCAGTTCCGACATTGGCGGCGCCACGTCCAACGGGATGTCGATGTCGGCAAACGGCACCGCTTCCCCGTGCAAATAGGCCCGCACTTGCCGCAAATACCGCTCGAACGACGCCAGACGCGCCGGCGCTCGGCCCAGATGCGCCAGCGCCGAGTCCCCCCGACCGATCCCCAGCACCGCCCGCCCGTTCGACAGCCGTTGCACACTGGCAATGCTGCACGCCGTCGCCGCCGCGTGGCGGGTGACCGAGTTGGTGACCCCGGTGCCCAGCCCCAGCCGCGTCGTCGCAGTCGCGGCCATCGCCAGCGCCACATAGGGATCGCCCGATAGGTTCTGCGAATCGACCACCAGATGGCCGTCCCAACCGGCTTCCTCCAGTTGCGCCGCGATCCTGGCAGTGCCCCGAGGCGACGCCACGCCCGTGATCCAAATCTGCATGGGTATTCCTCCGGCTTCCGTTGCGACGCGATCGGGGGGAAGCTTAGGGCGGAAACGAGGTGGGAGAAACCGCAGATGCCCGAAACCGCCGATCCCGACGCCGCCGCCCGCGCCGCCCTGCGCCTGATGGGCCGCGACCCGCCCAACTGGGTGCCGGACCGGCCGGGCATCGACCATAACGTGGTGCTGATCGGCGGCGGCCAGTCCGGCTGCGCCTTCGCCTGGGCGCTGCGCCGAGCGGGGATCGGCAAAGTCGCAGTCATCGACGCCGCCCCCGACGAGGCCCATGCCGGCGTATGGCGCAACGCCGCTCGGATGAACCTGCTGCGCACGCCCAAGGCGCTGGTCGGGCCGGAACTCGGCCAGCCCGCGTTGAGTTTCCAGGCCTGGTACGAAGCCCGCCACGGACAGGCGGCCTATGCCGCGATCGATCGCATCCCGCGCACCGACTGGGCGGCGTATTTGTC
>JANXMB010000034.1 GCA_025354865.1 Acetobacteraceae bacterium
TGGTGAAGGACGGCGATCACCGCCTGTCCCGGCCGCGCGATCTGGCGCTGCTATACCGGACCCTCGATGCGCTCTTGCAGGAGGATTGCGCGTAGGCCCTCCCGATAGGTTGGATACAGCCAGGACAGATCGAGTGCCGCCTTCGTGCCGGCGCAGGCGACTTTGCGATTTTCCGCCCAGAAACTGCGCGCCATCGGCGACAGGCCGGGCAGTGCGTCGGCGAACGCGACGGCAGGCGGCGGCGGCACCCCCAACAGCCCCGCTGCCTCCATCGCCACCGCCGCACTCTCGCTCGGCTCATCGTCCGTGAGGTTCAGGTTGCGTCGGCTGGGCGGGCGGGTTTGGCCCATGGCGGCGACCACCGCGCGGGCGATGTCGTCGCGGTGGATGCGCCCGAAGCAATGCCCAGGCTTGAGAGTGCGGCGCGCCCGACCGGCCCGCAGATCGTCGAAGATGGACCGGCCGGGGCCGTAGATGCCGGCCAGCCGGAAAATATCGACGGGGAAGGGCAGGGCGGCCCAGGCGTCCTCGGCCGCGAGGCGGCGCAGGCCGCGCGCCTGGGTCGGTGCGGGCGGCGTGTCTTCGTCCACCCAGCCGCCGTCGCGGTTGCCGTAGACGACGGTGCTAGACAAATAGCCGATCCAGCGCGGTGCGGCGGCGGCGATCGCGCCGGCATAACGGGCCAGCACCGGGTCGCCGTTCTCGTCCGGCGCGGCGGTGCTCAGGATATGGGTGGCGGAGGCGATTGCGGCCTCCGCCTTGTCGAACGGGACGCAGCCCGGCGCGCCGGATCGCGAGGTGCCGATCACGGCGAAGGCCCCGCTCGCCTCGGCTGCCTGGGCGATCGCCGCGCCGCAATATCCCAGGCCGAAAATCGTCAGTCGGTTCACGATTGCCCCCAACGGCGCAGGACGAAGCGGCCGCATGCCGCCAACCCATGGTCGATCGCCACGCCTGCGACCGCCAGCAGGACAAGGGCGGCGAACATGCGGGGCATGTCCAGCCGGTAGCTGGCTTCCAGGATGCGATAGGCAAGGCCGGACGCGAACCCGCCGGACCCGGCCACCAGTTCAGCCACCACCGCGCCCACCAGCGCCAGCCCGCCGGAAATGCGCAGGCCCGACAGGAAATAGGGCAGCGCGGCTGGCAGGCGCAGCAGTCGCAACGTCTGCCAGCGGCCGGCGCCGTAGAGGTGGAAAAGGTCCTGCAACGCCGCTGGGGGGGAGGCCAGGCCGGTCGCGGTGTTGGCGAACAACGGGAAGAAGGCGACGATCGTGGCGCAGACCACCAGGGCCGCGAAAGGGTCGCCCACCCAGATGATGATCAGCGGCGCGATGGCCGGCAGCGGCGTGACCTGCAAGGCCACCGCCCAGGGTTGAATCGCCGCCTGTGCCCAGCGGCTGGATGCCATGGCAACCGCCATCGCCGCCCCCAACAGCGCCGCCACCGTCAGGGCGACAAAGGCGATGGCCAGGGTCGAGGCCAAGGATACCAGCAACCCCACGGGGTCGGCGACGAAGGACGCGAGGACAGCCACCGGCGACGGCACCACATAGGCCGGCACGTCGAACGCACGCAGCCCGGCCTCCCACCCGAGCAAAGCGAGACTGCCGAAGACGATCGGGGCGAAGCGGGCGCTCATTGCAGGGCGGCTTCCATGGCGTGGGCGATGTCGGCGACGAAGCGGGCGTAGTCGGGGTGTAGGCGTTTGTCGGCGTCGTTATTGGCGCCGGCTTGCAGCGGCGAGAGCATCTCCCGCGCGATGCGGCCGGGGCGGGGGGTCATCAAGACGACGCGGCGGGCGAGGAAGGCTGCCTCGTAGATCGAGTGGGTGACGAACACCACCGTACACCCAAGCCCCTGCCAAAGCGCGAGCAGATCGGTCTGCAAGCGGTGCCGGGTGAACTCGTCGAGCGCGGCAAACGGCTCATCCATCAACAGCAAGCGCGGCTGGGTCACCAGGGCGCGTGCGATCGACACACGCATTCGCATGCCGCCGGAGAGCTGCTGCGGCCGCGCATTTTCGAACCCTGTCAGGCCGACGCGGGCGAGCACCGCCGCGATCGCCGGTTGTGCCTGGGCGCGCGACTCCCCGCGCAGGCGCAGCGGCAGGAACACGTTGTCCGCCGTCGTGGCCCAAGGCAGCAGGGTGGCATCCTGGAAGACATAGCCGATCTCGCCGGGCGCGGGCGGTTGGCCGGCATCCCAGGTCAGCTGGCCCGAATCCGGCCGATCCAGCCCGGCGATCAGCCGCAGCAGCGTCGATTTGCCGCAGCCGGACGGCCCCAGCAGCGCGACGAAATCCCCGGCGGACAGAAGAAGGTTGGCATCGCGCAACGCCTCGGTTCCGCCAGGAGTCGCGCCAGGGAAGCGCCGGCCGACATCGGTCAGGGTCAGCATCCCCGGCGGCGCCCGGCTGCGGCCCGATCGGGCGCGGTTGGGGCAGAAAAACAGTGTGGTGGCATCGTCGTCATTCTCGTCGCAGAATGCCACCGATAGCGCAGGGAAGAAAATGCTCAACTTCGGACTTTCCGGCCGCCGCGCGATCGTGACCGGCCATCGCGGTGGGATCGGTGCGGCGATCGAGCGGGTGCTGGCCCGCGACGGGGTGGAGGTCGTCGGCCTCGACCTCCCGGATTTCGACCTGTCGGACACCGCCACCCTGGAAACCCGGCTGGCCGCGCTGGTCGCCGCGCGCGGGCCGATCGACATTCTGGTGAACAATGCCGGGGTCACGGTCCTCGGCACCGTCGTCGAAACCCCGCTGGCGGAGGTGGAGCGGGTGTTCCGGGTCAATTTCCTCGCGGCTTACGCGACGATGGCGGCGGTGATTCCGGGCATGGTGGCGCGGGGCAAGGGAGCGATCGTCAACATCGCGTCCGATCAGGCGTTGATCGGCAAACAAGTCAGCGCGGCCTACGGCGCATCGAAAGGTGCCATTGCGCAGTTGACCCGTTCGGCCGCCCTGGATTGGGCGAAAAGCGGCATTCGAGTGAACTGCATCGCCCCCGGCAGCACCGATACCGCGATGCTGTCGATGGTGATCGGCAATCTGGCGCAACAATATCCAGAGCGGTTTCCGGTCTCCTCCACCGATTTCTACACGGCCGGCGTGCCGATGGGGCGCTTTGCCGATCCGGAGGAAATTGCCAACGCGGTGGCCTTCCTCGCGTCCGATGCGGCGTCGTTCGTGACCGGGATCGTGATGCCGGTCGATGGCGGTGGGACGGCGCAATGAAAGTCGCGTTGGTAACCGGCGGCACCAGCGGCATCGGCCGCGCCATCGTTGTGCGGCTGCGGGCGGAGGGTTTTCGCACTTTGGCGGTGGCACGCCATCCGCCGACCGAGCCGGACCCGGATTTCATGGCCTGCGATGTAACCTCCGCCGCTGCGGTCGGGGCGTTGTTTGCGGCGGTCGGGCGGGACCACGGGCGGTTGGACGTGCTGATTAACAATGCCGGTGCGGCCGGGGCGAATGCGCTGGATGGCGACGACGCGCTGTGGCACGCGATCGTCGATTCCAACCTGCACGGCACCTATTATTGCTGCAAAGCGGCGTTGCCCTGGTTGACCGAGGGCACCGGGCGGATCGTCAACATGGCATCGGTCCTCGGGCTGCGCGGGGTGCCGGATCAGACCGCGTACTGCGCGGCGAAACACGCGGTGGTGGGGTTCACCCGCGCACTGGCGCTGGCCTTGGCGCCGCGCGGCATTACCGCGAACGCGCTGTGCCCGGGCTGGGTGGATACGCCGATGGCGCACCAGCGCTTCGCCGAGTTGGGCATCGGCCCGGCGGAAGCAGCGGCCGGGGTGCCCACCGGACGCATCGCCACCCCGGCGGAGATCGCCGACGCGGTGGTCTGGCTGCTGCGCCCGGAATCGCGCGGCATTACCGGCCATGCGCTGCCGATCGAGGGCGGCGGGCTGGCGCTGCCATGACGCCTCCGCCCCGGGTCAAAGCCAGCTTGAGCGTCGGCATTGCGTTGCGCCTGGGCGATGCGAACGGCAAACCCGGCATGGTGCTGCGTAAGGGCGACCCCGATGCGGGCGGCATTCTGGTGGTGCTGCGCGGGCGGGCGGGCATGACGGTGCTGTCCCGCATGACCGATCCCGACGGCGGCATTGCCTGGATCCGCGCAACCGGCGCGACCCCGGTCGAAGCCGATACCGCCGACGCCTACATCGCGAGGCAGGTGAAATTCGACCCCGATCTTTGGGTGCTGGAGTTCGAGACCCCGGACATGGTGCCGCCGTTCGAGGCGAAGATTGTGTGACGGATGTTTTTGATATGTTCTCCTGCGCCGGGCTGTGGTAGGCGTGGGTTCGTTGCAACGAGAGGAGCGCGTTATGCCTGCCATCCAAGGTCGCTGCGCCTGCGGCAAAGTCAGCTATTCATCCTCGGCCGCCGAGCCGGCGTTCACCGGACTTTGTCATTGCAAAACCTGCCAACGCGCGTCCGGCAGCGCTTTCAGCGTGGTGTTGGCGGTGCCCGATGCGTCGTTGACGATCGACGGCGCCTTGAAATCCTTCGTCAGCCAGGGCGATAGCGGCAAATCGATCGAGCGGCAGTTCTGCCCGGAGTGCGGCTCGACCGTCGTGGATCGCGCCGAGCTGATGCCGGGTATAACGATGATCAACGTCGGCACGCTGGACGATACGAGCTGGGTGAAGCCGGGCATGCAAATCTACTGCGAGGCGGCGCAGCCCTGGGTGTCCCTGGAAGGGGACATGGCCAAATTCCCCAAAATGCCAAGCTGAATACCAAGCTGAATGGACAGCCCGACGATACGCCGGGGGCGCGACGGCGATGCCCCCGGTTTCATTGCGCTGATCGGGGCCTGCTGGTCGCTCTATCCCGGCTGCGTGCTGGATGTGGACGCCGAGGAACCGCATCTGCGCGCGCTCGCATCGTATTACGCCGGGCAGGGCGGTGCGGTTTGGGTGGCCGAGCGCAACGGGACGATCGAGGGCATGGTGGCGACGCGGCCGTTGCTGCAGGAGGCACCTGTCCCCGACGGCTCGACATGGGAAATCTGCAAGGTCTACGCCGCCCCGGCGCTGCATGGCGGCGGGTTGGGGCACCGTCTGCTGGACACGGCCGAGGCGCATGCCATCGCCAACGGCGCCACAAGGCTGGTGTTGTGGTCCGACACACGGTTCGATCGCGCCCATCGCTTCTACGAGAAGCGGTCCTACGTGCGATCGGGGCCGATCCGGGTGCTGCACGACCTGTCCAATAGCCTTGAATTTGCCTATGCCAAGCCGGTCGACGGGATCGAAGTGCTGGACACCGCCGCCGCCACCGCCGCGATCGCGCGTTTGTCGGCGATCCTGATCGGTTGTGTGGCAGAAGGCGCGGGCGTGTCGTTTCTGCCGCCCCTCGCCCCCGCCACCGCCCGCGCATTATGGCAAGCCACCGTCGCTCGGATTGCCGCCGGGACGCATGTGTTGCTGGCGGCGTGGCACGGCGGGGTGCTGGCCGGTTCGGTTGGGCTGTCGATCGATATGCCGGAAAATCAGCCTCATCGCGGCGAGGTCGCCAAGCTGCTGGTCGATCCCGCCATCCGCCGCCACGGGCTGGCGCGGGCGCTGATGGTTCGGTTGGAGCAGGAAGCCGCCCGCCGTGGCCGGCCTTTGCTGATGCTCGACACCCAGGCCGGCGGCGCGGCGGAACGGTTGTATCGCTCGATGGGATGGGTCGAACTGGGCGTCATGCCCGGCCATGCGCTGCTGATGGACGGCACCTACGGCGACACGACGTTCTTTTGGAAACGGCTGCCCGGCGCGTAGACTCCAACGCAGTCGGCCCAAACAGCGGAGAATCCGATGATTACCCCCGCCTACATGCGCGTCATGGCCCAATACAACAGCGAGATGAACCGCCGCATCTATGCCGCCGCCGCCCAACTGACCGATGCGCAGCGGCGCGAGGATCGTGGGCTGTTCTGGCAGTCGTTGCATGGGACGTTGTGCCATCTGCTCTGGGGCGATCGGCAGTGGATGTCCCGCCTCGACGGTTGGCCGCCGAATACCGTCCCCAATCCGCAAAGCCCGACGCTGATCCACGATTTCGCGGAATTGTGCACTGCCCGCGTCGAAGCCGATGCGAAGATCGAGGCCTTTGCCGCCGGCATCGACGATGCTTGGCTGGATCTGGACCTGACCTGGTGGAGCGGCGCGGCCAAAAAGCAAATGTCGATGGGGAAGCGCGTCCTGATGGTGCATTTCTTCAACCATCAGACGCATCATCGCGGGCAGGCGCACGCGGCCCTGACGATGTGCGGGGTGGATCCCGGGGAAACCGACCTGTTTCTAATCGTGCCGGGGATTTAGGCCGCCCCGCCCAATCGTTGCATCCGGGCAATGCCGAGCGACGAAGGCGGCGGCGGCTTCCACTGCGCCGTAGGGACCGAGGTCTTCGTGACCGGCGCCCTCCGCCACCCAGAGTTCGGTGGGCGCAGTTGCCGCCTGGATCAGCGCGCGCCCCATCGCCGGGGGCACCAGACGATCGGCCGAACCCTGCATGATGAAAATCGGCGCCCGAACCCGAGCAATGCGAGACAGCGAGTCGAACCGGTCCTTCAGCAGCGGGCCCACCGGCACGTAGGGATATTGGCCCTGCGCGGCGGCGACGATGCTGGTGTAGGGCGCATCCAGCAGCACCGCTGCCACCGGGTTCTCCGCCGCCAACCCGATCGCCAGACCGGTTCCCAGCGACTCGCCCCACAGCAAAATCCGCTCGGCTGGCACCCCGAGGCGGCGCAGTTCCGCCAATCCGGCGCTTGCGTCGCGGAACAAGCCGGCCTCGGACGGCGCGCCTTGGTTGCCGCCGTAGCCACGGTATTCGATCAGCAGCACGCCCCAGCCGATCTCGCGCATGCGGCGCAAACGGTTGGCGCGGTGGCCGATATTGCCCGCGTTGCCATGCAGAAACAGGACGGTGAAACCTTGCGGATCGCGCGGCGGGACATGCCAGGCGACCAGGGAAAGCCCGTCCTCCGTCGGCACCTGCCGCACCGCGACATCGCTCAGGCCGGCGCGTTCGGGATCCACCGGAGTCGTGTCGGGCACGAATAGCAGTTGCCGCTGGAAGGTGTAGAGGCCGGCCAGCACCAGACCGTAAACCGCCAGTGCCACCCCGAGGCACAGGAGAACGACGCGCATCGATTGCTCCGCATGGGATTATTCCGGCCGGTCGGTGCGCTCGAACGCGACGACCTCCGCGCCGACGATATTGGACGCCTTGGCGATTTCCCGCCAGCCGGGATCGGCGAGCGCGGCGCGCATGGCGGGAATGGCAGCCTGGGCGGCGCCGTCCTGCGGCAGCAAGACCAGGACCGCGCGGCGGAAACCGCTCAGATGTTGGCGGATGGCGGCGGGCGAGTCCTCTGGGCCGACGATCAGCAGGGGCAGGCTCGGCGGCGCCTCCATCGCGAAGGCCCCGACGATGCCAACGCCGTCGTTGCCGCGAGGGATCGCGACCGCACCGTCCAGCGCCAGCGCGGCGGCGGCGCGCGCGCTGGAACGGGCCGGCTGCATGGTCTCGGGGCGGACGATCAGCCCAGCGATCGAGGCGGTTTGCACGGCGAAGAGGATGCCGAGGACCCAGCGGCGCGGGCGGGCGCGGGCGACGAGCAGGGCGGCGAAGGGGGTGCCGAACGCGAGATAGCGCAGTTCGATCGGGGTGTTGTCGAAGGCGAATCCCAGCGCGAGCAGGCCAAGCGCGGGGGCCAAGGCGCAGATAACCAGCGGGAAGGGGCCGCAGCGGCGCCGGACGATCGCCGCACCGACCGGCAGCACCAGGCCGCTCGCCAGGATCGCCGCGACCCAGATGCGGGCGGGTTCCGGGGCATAGAGCGGCAGGCCCCCGGTCAGGTTCGCGGCGGCGTAGCGGGCGATGCGCAGCAGGGCCGGCAGCCACTCGAAGGGCGGAAATTGCCCCGGTCGGCTATCGCGTTGTGCCATGAAAAACCAGCCGGCAAGCAGCACGGGGGGGACGAAGCCGCCCGCCAACTGCAAGGCGATGCCGATCCGACCCGGTGCGCGGCGATGCGGTGCCTCGGCTTGCAGCCGCCGCCCGGCACAAACGGTCAGCAGGAGCACGGTCGCGGCCACGAACACCGCCAGATAATTGGTTAGCACCGCGCACCCCAACAGCAACCCCGCCCCGGTCCAGTGCCGCGCGAGCACCCCGACAATCCCGGCAAGGGTCAGCATCTGTGCCAAAGCGAAGCCGCGCGCGATGCCGCCAGTGTAGGCGAAGCCGTAACATCCGAGGGTCAGCAGCATCGCCAGTGCCGGCGGTATCGCGCAGCGCCGAGCAATCGCGCCGACCGCGGTCAAAGCCGCCAGCGCGCAGGCGACCGACAGCATCCGAATGGCGAACAGCCCATCCCCGGCGATCGCGCGCCACCCCACGACGGCCCAGAAATACAACGGCGGATGCACATCGGTCCGGCGCAAATCCCGCGCGACGGTCGCGACGTCGGCGTGCTCGGCCTGCATTTGCGTCACCGCATCGGCTCGCAGCGGCGTCGTCGGCCAGATCGGGCGTGGCGTGCCGGAGGTCACGAACAGCGTGTATTGCTCGTCGTACTCCGCGCCTCGGTTCCAGGCGGTGGCCGTCAGCACCGCCGCCGCCAGCAGCAGGACGGCGCAGCGGGCAAAAAAATCTCGGCGGGCGTTAACCAAAAATTAACCTTTCCAGGCACATACTGGCAGCCTAACGAGCGAAGGTTAACGAATTGCCCTATGTTCGACGTTGCACCCCGGTTTTTTTCGGTTGGCCAGCATCCGGTGT
Source organism: Acetobacteraceae bacterium (assembly GCA_025354865.1). Lineage (GTDB taxonomy): Bacteria > Pseudomonadota > Alphaproteobacteria > Acetobacterales > Acetobacteraceae > Rhodopila. The sequence goes on from JANXMB010000034.1 coordinate 8,801, forward strand.
TCTCGGTGGTGATCCCAGCTTTTAACGAGGCCGCCTGCCTCCCGGTTTTCCACGCCCGCCTCAGCGCGACGATGGATGCACTCGGCACGTGGGAGGCGATATACATCGACGACGGCAGCACCGACGGCACCCGCGCTGTGCTGGACCGGCTGCGGCGGGACGATCCGCGCATCGCGGTGCTGTCGCTATCGCGCAATTTCGGCAAGGAAATCGCCACCACGGCGGGGCTGGATCACACCTCCGGCGATGCGACGATCGTCATCGATGCCGATTTGCAGGACCCGCCGGAAGCGATCCCGGCTTTGGTCGCGGCGTGGCGGCAGGGCTTCGATATGGTGAACGCGCAACGCCGGGCGCGGGCAGGGGAAACCCGCCTCAAACGGGCGACGGCGTATCTGTTCTACCGGCTGATGCGCCATGCCGGGCGGGTGAAGCTGCCGCCCGATACCGGCGATTTTCGCCTCATGAGCCGGCGCGTGGTGGATGCGGTGGCGCAGTTGCGGGAACAACATCGCTTCATGAAAGGGCTGTTCGCCTGGGTCGGATTCCCGACGACCTTCGTGCTCTACGATCGCGCGCCACGCCATGCCGGGGAAACCAAATGGAATTACTGGCGGCTGTGGAATCTGGCGCTGGAAGCGATCACCGGCTTCACCGTGATGCCGTTGAAAATCGCCACCTATCTGGGCCTAGCCGTAGCCCTGCTGTCGGTGATCTACGGGGCGGAGGTGGTGATCAAAACCCTAATCCGTGGCAACGAGGTCGCCGGCTATCCCAGCCTGATGACCGTGATCCTGTTCCTCGGCGGGGTGCAACTCGTGACGCTCGGCGTCATCGGGGAGTATCTGGGCCGGGTGTTCAACGAAACCAAGCGCCGCCCGCTTTATCTGGTGGAACATTACGCCCCCAGCCGATCGCGCGTCGGGGTGGCGGAATGATCCGGTTTTGCTGCTTGTTGTCGGTGCTGGCGTTCCCCTGGTGGGTGTTGCCCTCTTGGGCGCAACCGCCGGCAGAACGGCTGGCGCTGCTGCGATCGGGGGTGAACATCACCGGCTGGTTCCGCTACCCCGGCAGCCGCGATCCCGCCGCTTTGGTGCATTGGATGTCGGATGCGGCGATCGCCGATCTGCGTCGGGCCGGGTTTGGCTTCGTGCGGCTGGCGATCGATCCCTCGGTGGCGGAGGCTCCGGGCATCCGGGAAATCGTCGTCGATGCCGTCTGTCGGTTGCAACGGTTCGGGTTGGCCGTGGTGGTCGATGCGCATCCGACCGATTGGCACCTGGAAACCAGCGCGGCGGATCGGTCCGCACTGCGCGCATTCTGGCGCGGCATGGCGGTTGCCCTGCGTCGCTGCAACCCCAGCCTGACCTTCCCCGAGGTGCTGAACGAACCCGTTTTCCCCAACGATCCCACCGGCTGGACCGCCTTGCAGCACGCGGTGCTCGGCGACATCCGCGCCGGCCTGCCCGATAGCACCGTGGTGCTGACCGGTCAGGATTGGGGCAGCATCGCCGGGTTGCTCGCGCTGCGGCCGGAGGCGGATCGCAACACCGTCTACAGTTTCCATTTTTACGATCCGGTGGAGCTGACGTCGCTGGCAACCTATCGCCCCGGCTTGGATCGGCAGGCGCTGGCACGGTTGCCGTTTCCGGTGAGCGATCCCGCAGCCTGCGCGGCGGCGGTGGAGGCGGCGGTGCCAAACGATCGGGCCACCGCCGATCTGATGCGGTATTATTGCGCGCTGGGCTGGGATCGCGCCGCTTTGGCTCGGCGGATCGATACGGCGGCGACTTGGGCGCACCAGCATGGCGTCGTGCTGCTCGCCGGGGAGTTTGGCGCGAGCGCCGCCCTCAATCCCGCCGCGCGGCTGGGTTGGTTGGGCGCGATGCGGGACGTGCTAGAGGCAGCGGGGATCGGCTGGGCGCTTTGGGGTTACGACGACATCATGGGTTTTGCGGTGCCACGCCCGCCGGTTGGGCGTCCGATACTGGATGGTAACGTCTTGCGAGCGTTGGGCCTGCCGCGCGGGCGATAGAAGCGCGTGTAACAAAACGAAACGGCGGACAAAAAAATCCCCCGGCTTTTGGCCGGGGGTGAGTATACAGGGAGGCTTCACGTCTGGGAGACGTAGGGATCCTAAGACCCCCTTCCAGTCCTCTCGGGCTGAAACACTGGCGGCAGAGCCGCTGTATTCGGTATGAAAATGCTAGGCCGGGCCGCCGAAATGAACTATTGCCAAATCCCGGTAGCGGCCATGTGGCCCATGCATGGCACGGAAAACGCGCCGTTCGCACGCTGTGCCACGTCGGGAAACCCACGCGAAATGTAACGTTCGCGCGCAGCGTTAGCGTGGCGGCTGCGCGCTAATGAATCTCGGCTAACCGAGCAAGCAGGAAGTCGCGGAACACGGCGACTCGTTTCGAATTACGAAGTTCCTCCGGATAGACGAAATACACATCGACTTTCGGACCTTTGAGGTCGGTCAGAATGCGCACGAGATCCGGATTCTCGGCCATGGCATAATCCGGCACCGCACCGATGCCCAGGCCGGACCGAATGGCCAGCAGCACCGCGTGGATGCTGTTGACGTCCAGCAAAGCGCGGCGCGGGTTGCCGGGACGACGCCCGGCTTCGGCCAGCCAGTTCACTTCCTCGACCGGCGGGTGATGCTGACCGAACAGCACCAGCTTGTGTTCGTCCAGATCTTCCGGCCGCTGCGGGACGCCGTATTTCTTCAGATATTCCGGCGACGCGCAGACATGCCAATTCATGGTCATCAGATGGCGCTGCACCAGATCGGGCTGTTTCGGCGGATGCATGCGAATGGCAACATCGGCTTCGCGCATCGCAAGATCGAGTTCGCCGTCGTCGAGCAGCAGCGACACCGACACATCCGGGTAGGCTTCCAGGAAGCCTTGCAACCGTGGCGCCAACCATGAGGAACCGAAGCCGACGGTGGTGGTCACTTTCAGCCGGCCGGCGGGTTTTTCTTTCGATTCGGTCAGCAGCGCTTCGGTCATTGCCAGCTTGGCGAAGACCTCCCGCACGGTGCGGTTCAGGGACTCGCCCTGTTCGGTGAGGATCAGACCGCGCGCATGCCGATGGAACAACGGCACCTGAAGTGCTTCCTCCAGCGCGGATATTTGGCGCGAAACGGCGGATTGGCTGAGGTTCAGCGTATCGCCGGCGTGCGTGAAACTTCCTGCCTCGGCCACCGCGTGAAACACGCGCAGCTTATCCCAGTCCATGACTTAGCCTCTCCCTCGGCCGGTCCTAAGCCGGCCAACCGTCGCGTGCATGCGTCTGCGCGGACAGTCCGATTCTAATACAGCTTTGCCCGTGTCGTGTGGCGGTAATTGGGCCAAAGCGCCGAAAAAATACCGGTCCGCCGCCTTCGCAACGGTTTATTCCTGCTCTGCCAGCCATTTTTCGGCTTCCAGCGCCGCCATGCAACCCGTTCCGGCGGCGGTCACCGCCTGGCGGAAGATTTTGTCCTGCACATCGCCGGCCGCAAAGACTCCGGCGACCGAGGTGCGAGTGCTGCCGGGTTCGGTGCGGATATACCCGTCCTTGTCCATGCCGATCTGGCCCTGGAACAGTTCGGTGGTGGGCGTGTGCCCGATCGCGATGAACACGCCATCCACCGCAAGGTCGCTCAACGCGCCGGTCGCGGTGTCGCGCAGCCGCACCCCGGTGACGCCCTCGGGCGTGCCGCCGGACAGGATATCGTCCACCGCGCTGTTCCAGATCACCGCGATTTTCGGATTGGCGAACAGGCGGGCCTGCAAGATTTTCTCCGCCCGCAGCGAGTCGCGGCGGTGGATCAGGGTCACTTTTTCGGCGTGGTGGGTCAGATAGAGTGCTTCTTCCACCGCCGTGTTGCCACCGCCGACCACGGCGACGGTTTTGCCGCGATAGAAGAATCCGTCGCAGGTGGCGCAGGCCGACACACCCCGGCCTTGCAGGCGCATCTCCGCTTCGAGGCCGAGCCAACGGGCCTGCGCGCCGGTGGCGACGACGATGGAGTCCGCGAGGTAGATGTCCCCCGAGTCGGTCGTGCAGCGGAACGGTCGCACGGCGAAATCGATCTTGGTGACGATATCGCTCACGACGACGGTGCCGACATGGCGGGCCTGTGCCTCCATCTGTTCCATCAGCCAGGGGCCTTGGACGACGTCGGCGAAGCCGGGATAATTCTCGACATCAGTGGTGATCGTCAGTTGCCCGCCCGGCTGCAAACCCGCGATCAGCGTCGGTTTCAGGTTTGCTCGGGCGGTATAAATGGCTGCGGAGTAACCGGCGGGGCCGGCACCGACGATTAGAACGCGCGTGTTGTGTATGTTCGACATGGCCTGAGCATATTCGGTGGCGGTACGGCGCGGAAGGGGTGGCGTCCGCGCGGGATCGGCGCGACAATCGCGATGTCCCAGAAAAAGCACGCCAAGCCAATGTCCGGCGCCGACCCAGCCGTCCCGCACCGAGCCTTGATAACCGCGTCGGCGATGCTGGCGATGCTGATGCAGACGTTGGATTCCACGATCGCCAATGTTGCGCTGCCGTATATGCAAGGCAGCATGTCGGCGTCGCGGGACGAGGTGACCTGGGTTCTCACGTCCTATGTTATCGCCGCCGCGATCATGACCGCGCCGGTCGGCTGGATGGCGGTGCGATTCGGCCGGAAGAAATTGTTCATCGGCTGCCTGATCGGGTTCACCATCGCCTCCATGCTATGCGGCGCGGCGCAGACGCTGGAGCAGTTGGTGGCATTCCGGCTGCTGCAAGGCATGTGCGGGGCGGCGATCGCGCCCTTGTCGCAGGCGACCATGCTCGACATCTACCCGTTTTCCCGCCGGGCCCAGGCGATGGCGATCTTTTCGATGGGCGTCACGATGGGGCCGATCATGGGGCCGACGTTGGGCGGCTATCTGACGGACGCGTTCAGCTGGCGCTGGGTGTTCTACGTCAATCTGCCGTTCGGCATCCTGGCGGTGACCGGTCTGGCGATTTTCATGCCGAACGTGCCGGCGCGGCCGGAATTGCGGTTTAGCTGGTACGGATTCGGCATGTTGGCGCTGGGGGCCGGCGCCTTCCAGACCATGCTGGATCGCGGGCAGGAGCTGGATTGGTTCGCCTCACGCGAGATTTGTATCGAGGCTGCGGTCGCCGGGCTGGCATTCTATTTGTTCGTCGTGCACATGCTCGTTGCCGAGAAACCGTTTCTATCGATCGCCTTGTTCAAGGATCGGAACTTCGCCTCCGCGATGGCCATGGTGTTCTGCGTGTCGTCGGTGATGCTTTCGACGGCGGCGTTGTTGGCGCCGTTTCTGCAAAATCTGGCGGGCTACCCCGTCTATACGGCCGGGTTGGCGATGGCGCCGCGGGGTTTCGGCACCATCGTGTCGATGTTTGTCGCCAGCCAACTGGGCATGCGGGTGGACCAGCGCAAAATTATGGCGGTCGGTTTGCTGGTGCTGGGTTGGGCGATGTACGAAATGAGCACGTGGACCCCCGATGTCACCCAGAACGAGATGATGGCGGCCCTGGTGTTGCAGGGATTTTCCATCGGACTGGTGTTCAATCCGATGTCGGTCATGGCCTACACCACCCTGTCGCCGGCCTTGCGCGGGGAGGGCACGGCGATGCAGTCGCTGGCCCGCAATATCGGTGCGGCGATCGGGATATCGGTGACCTCGACCACCTTGACGCGCGGCATTCAGGTAACCCACGCCGATATCGCGGCCGGCATCACCCCGTTCGGACGATCGTTGCAGAACGGCGATTTCGCCAGCCGAGCACTGGACCCGTTCAGCCGACACGGGGCGGCGATGTTGGATGCGATGGTGAACCATCAGGCGCAGATCATCGCCTACAATAACGATTTCCGTTTCATGATGGCGACTATCGTACCGCCGTTGGTGCTGCTGTTTTTCATGCGCCGGCACAGCCGAGCCTGAATGGCGCCCCAGGCGAAGCGGTGGACGGGGCGATCGGGGGCGCTGTACAAGGCGCTTCCTCCGCCCGGAAACCGCACGACGATGCAGATGCTGGTATGCGCCGATATCACCTGTCGTCGGGCCCTGGTGCGCCGCTTCGCCGGCCTGTGCGCCCCGTGACGCCGGGCATCGTTCCTGCTCAGGACGCCCTCCGGCGCGGCGCCGCCACCCTCCGCCACGCCGGCATCGACAATCCCGCTCGGGAAGCCCGTCTGCTGCTGGCGCATGCGACCGGGCGCGATCCCAACACGCTATGGTCTGCCACCGAGACCGTGCCGGACGGCGCCCTCGATCGCTACGACGCGCTGCTGCTGCGTCGCGCCGCGCACGAACCGATGGCCTATATCCGGGGCAGCCAGGGGTTCTGGACGCTGGATTTCCTCGTCGGGCGGGAAACATTGATCCCGCGCCCCGACTCCGAGGCTTTGATCGAGGCCGCTTTGACCCTGCCGCCGCCGGCGCTTGTGCTGGACCTCGGCACCGGCACGGGCTGTTTGTTGCTGTCGGTGTTGCACGAACGGCCGGCGGCGTTCGGCGTTGGGATCGATCTCCACGCGGCGGCGGCGGCGTTGGCGCGACGCAATGCCGAACGCCTGGGGTTGGCGGATCGCGCGGCGTTCCTGTGCGGCGATTGGGCGGCGGCGGTGCGCGGGCCGTTCGATCTGATCCTTGCCAATCCACCTTATATAGAGGCTGCGGCGATCCCGACGCTGATGCCCGATGTCGCCTGCCATGAGCCGGCGTCGGCGTTGGACGGCGGCGCCGACGGGCTGGTCGCCTATCGCGCGATCGTCGCGAGCCTGCCCGACCTGCTGGCGCCCTCCGGTGCCGCGATCCTGGAGTTGGGGATCGGGCAGGGGCCGGCGGTCGCCGCTTTGGCGCGGCAGGTGGGTTTGGTGGCGCATTTCCGCGCGGATTTGGCTGGCATCGATCGGGCGATTGTCCTGGTACGGGATTAGGCTCGAAAATAAACCATTGGCAGGGCGGCGGCGGGGGGTTACGATACATTCGATGGTTGGACTCGCTGCGATGTGGCGGAGTCCCGGTGTGCGGCCAAATTGGTGGCCCAGGTACCAGCCAGCACCAACGTCCCAACACCAACGTCGGTGGATATCTTGGCCGGCTCGGGTACAGTGCCCCAGGGGAAAGCCTCCCTGTGGGCACCCTAGCCCAGGGCATAATCGTAGGATTGTGCCCGCGCGTGCCCAGTTTCGCCCCCAACGGGAAAGTACGACGGCAGAACCATGAACATGAAACGTATGCGTGGCCGCAATCACCGTTCCGGCGGCGGTGGCGGCGGTGGTGGCGGGGGCGGTGGTGGCGGCGGGGGCACTACGACCGTCCGGAACAATTCCGGTGGCGGCATCCCGCTCAATCGCAATCACGTTTTCGACAGCAATGGCCCCGATATTCGGCTGCGTGGCACGTCGCAGCAGTTGTTCGAGAAGTATCTGCAACTCGGCCGCGACGCGACCAGCAGCGGCGATCGGGTCCAGGCCGAGGGCTATTTTCAGCACGCGGAACATTATTTCCGCATCCTGAACGCGATGAATCAGGCCGTCCAGCAGAGCCAACCGCAAGGCCAGCAGCAAGGCCAGCAGCCTGACGGGCGCGGCCCGCAGCACGGCGGCGGCCATCGCCAGCGCTACCAGCCGGACGAAGCCGCGCAGGCGCAAACCCCGGCCTCGGAAACCGAAGAAGCGGAAGTGCGCAGCCCCGGCCTGGGCGAACAGCCGGAACCCCGCGAAATCCTGATCGCCGCCGCCCCGCCGGAGGGGTGATGGCGCAAGCCGATGGCTGAAGACCGCACCGTTTCGCCCGACCGGCGGGAGGAAGACGCGGCGGAAGCATCGCTCCGCCCGCGCAGCCTTGCCGAATTCACCGGCCAGAAGGCATCGCGGGAGAATCTCGCGATCTTCATTCAGGCGGCGAAGGGCCGGAACGAAGCGCTCGATCACGTGCTGCTGCACGGCCCGCCGGGCCTGGGCAAAACCACGCTGGCGCAGATCGTCGCGCTGGAACTCGGGGTCGGGTTTCGCGCGACCTCGGGGCCGGTGATCCAGCGCGCCGGCGATCTCGCCGCGATTTTGACCAACCTGCAACCCAGAGATGTCTTGTTCATCGACGAAATACACCGCCTCCAACCCGCGATCGAGGAGGTGTTGTACCCGGCCATGGAAGACTTCCAGCTCGATCTCATCATCGGGGAAGGCCCGGCGGCGCGATCGGTGCGGATCGACCTGCCGCCGTTCACCCTAGTCGGCGCCACCACCCGCGCCGGGCTGCTGGCAACCCCGCTGCGCGATCGGTTCGGCATACCCCTGCGTCTGGTCTTCTACACCCCCGAGGAACTCCGCCTTATCGTCGCCCGTGGCGCTCGGCTGCTTGGCTTCGACCTGACCGAGGATGGCGCCACCGAAATTGCCCGCCGATCGCGCGGCACGCCCCGGATCGCCGGCCGCCTGCTGCGCCGGGTGCGCGATTTCGCCGCCGTCGCCAGATCCGGCGCGGTGGACCGCACGCTGGCCGATGCCGCCCTGACCCGGTTGGAGGTCGATCGCCTCGGCCTCGACGCGATGGATCGGCGCTATCTGCGGCGGATCGCCGAACATCATGGCGGCGGGCCGGTCGGGGTGGAAACCCTCGCCGCCGCGTTGGCCGAGGCGCGGGACACGCTGGAAGATGTCGTCGAACCCTTCCTGATCCAGGAAGGCCTGATCCTGCGCACCAGCCGAGGCCGCATGTTGGGGGAGCCGGGGTGGCGCCATTTGGATATGAAACCGCCGAAATCCGCCCTGGCGCAGATGGATTTGCTGGGCGATCGGCCGGAGCCGCCCGGCAATTGACGAATATTCATCCGCCCGCCATCCCCGCAGATGGTCGCAGCCTTTACACTCTCCGCGTCTATTACGAGGACACGGATGCCGGCGGAATCGTCTATCATGCGAATTATCTGCGCTACGCCGAACGGGCGCGCACCGAAGCCCTGCGTGCGATGGGAATCCCGCATGCGGCAATGGTCGAGCAGTTCGGCCTAATGTTCGTGGTGCGGCGCATCGAAGTCGATTATCAGCGTGCCGCCCGCCTCGACGATTCGCTCACGGTCGCGACCGAATCGCTGGAGGTCGGGGGCGCGTCCCTGGTACTACGCCAGGAAGTCGGCGGTCCCCGGGGCACCTGCGCGGTGCTGACGGTCGGCCTTGCCTGCGTGCGGACGAGCGACACCAGGCCGGGACGAATACCGCCGCGTTGGCGCGCGGTGTTGTCGGCGTTCCGCGATGCGCGGACGGGACATGCGTTCCGCGATGCGCGGACGGGACATGAAATCCGCGTCGCGCGGAGCGGGCATGAAATCCGCGACGCGCGGACGGGGCATGAAATCGACTTACCCGCCTCGGATGGCGGGCACTAGGGGGTAGCAGTGGATCGGGCAGTGGACGCGGCAAATCTGGCTTCGGCCGGGGGCGAAATCTCCCTCGTTGGCCTGTTCATGCAAGCCGACATCGTCGTCAAACTCGTCATGCTCGGCCTGATCGGCGCGAGCATCTGGGTATGGGCGGTCGTGTTCGAAAAATGGTCCAGCCTGCGCCGGGTCGGGGCGGCGGCCGACACGTTCGAAGATCGGTTCTGGTCCGGCGGCAGCCTGGACGAATTGTTCGACGACGAGGGCACCAGCCCGTCCCACCCGATGGCCGCCGTGTTCGCCGCCGCAATGGGCGAATGGCGGCGTTCGGTGCGGGTGGCCGGGGCCGATATCTCCCACACCAACGTGCGCGAACGCATCGATCGGGCGATCGGCGTGACGGTGCAGCGGGAAATGGACCGGATGGAACGCTGGATGGTGTTCCTCGCCTCGGTCGGCGCCACCGCGCCTTTCGTCGGCCTGTTCGGCACGGTCTGGGGCATCATGCGGTCGTTCTCCGCCATCGCCGCGATGCACAACACCAATCTGGCCGTCGTCGCGCCGGGCATCGCCGAGGCGTTGTTTGCCACCGCCATCGGCCTGGTCGCCGCCATCCCCGCCGTGCTGGCTTATAATAAGATCAGCACCGACCTCGGTCGGTTCGCCAACCGGTTGGAAGCCTTCGGCAGCGAATTCGGCGCTATCCTATCCCGCCAGAGCGAAGAGCGGACCTAAGCCATGGCCGCTTCCTTTATCGGTGGGCGCGGCGGCAAGCGGGCGCGGTACCGCCCCTTGGCCGAAATCAACGTCACCCCGCTGGTCGATGTCATGCTGGTGCTGTTGATCGTGTTCATGGTCACCGCGCCGCTGATGACCTCCGGCGTGCCGGTCGATCTGCCGAAAGCCAACGCCCAGCCGATCAACAACGACAGCGAGCCGCTGACCGTGTCGATGAACGCGGCGGGTAAGATCTTCCTGCAGGACCAGGAGGTTGCCGCCGAGGATCTGGTGCCGAAGCTGCAAGCCATTGCCAAGAACAACCCGGAACGGCGGATTTTCGTTCGCGGCGACAAGGACCTCGCCTACGGCAAGGTCATGCAGACGATGGGCACCATCGCGCAGGGCGGCTTCACCAAAGTGGCGCTGTTGGCCGAGCAGACCGGGGGCACGACGAAGCCGCCCGCGAAACCGGCCGCACCCGCCGTTCGGCCGAAGGGCTGACGCACGCCATGTTGCAACAGGTGCTGCGCGGCGTGACCGGGCGCGGCCCCCGCAATGAGGGCCTGAGTCCCGAAATGCGCAAAGCCGGCGCGATTTCGCTGATCGTGCATGCGGCGATCATGGTCGCGATGCTGCTGCATCTGGAACTGTCCCGGAAACCGGACCCCGAACCGGAAGAACAATCGGTTGCCGTGGTGTTTCAGGGCACCGAGGCCAATGCGACGAAGGCGGACAACCCGTCGCAGGTGCCGGCGCCGTCGAAGGAAGCCGCCCCGCCGGCCCCTCCGGTTACCACGCCCCCCAAGCCGCAGCCGATCGAAGCGCCGCCGCCGCCCCCACCGCCGCCTCCACCCCCGCCGCAATCGGTGCAGACCCCGGCGCCGCCGACCCCGACGCCGGACACGCCGCCGCCGAAAACCCAGGACCCCACGCCGTCCCCGGTGCCGCCGCCGCCCGCGCCGGCCACCCCGCCGAAGCCGGAGCCGGCGAAACCGGAACCGCCGTTGCCCTTGCCGCCACCGCCGGTCCCACCGCCGCCGGCCCCGCCCAGCACGACGTCGCAGCCGAATCCGACGAAGAACCCGGCGCCGAACAGCGAGGCGTTGGAGAACACGCTGGAGAAATTGCGTCAGGCCTCCCGCCAGACCCAACCGCCGAAAGCCCGGCCCAACCCCGCCGCCGGCGGCGCCCCGGCCGGGGGCGGCAGTCCGCTCGGCAACGACACCGCCGCTTTGTCCGCCGGCCAACGCGGCGCCATCGGCGAGCATGTGCGGGAGTGTTGGACGAAGGATGCCGGCGCGCTCGACATCGACAAGCAGCGCGTGACCTTGACGGTGGAAACCGACCCGACCGGCATCGCCCGCAAGGTGGAGGTTGCCGGCGACGATCTGGCCCGCATGGGCGATCCGCGGTTCCGCGCCTTTGCCGAGCGTGCGATACGCGCGGTGATGGATGTGCGGTGTGCCAATTTGCCGTTGCCGGGCAATATGCTGGGTAAAATTAATGTGCTGACGTTCCGGTTCAGCCCCTGAGACAAGCCGTGCCATGACCCACGCCACGCAATTCGACCGAACGCTATGGAGCGCCGCGCCATGATCTTCCTTCCGAGTCCCGGTTTTCGCCGCCGTGAAATGCTGGTTTCGGCGGCCAGCGCGCTGATGGTCGCCGCCTCGCCGGAGGCCGTGCGCGCCCAGGCGCTGAACGGCGCCAGCGGCAACAGCGCGGCCATCGACGTTGCCGGCGCGCGGGTCGAGCCGATCCCCATCGCCATCCCCGACCTCGGCGGCAGCGACGGTGCCTCCGCCCAGCTCGGCCGCGACATTGCCGGGGTGATTACCGCCGACCTCGCGCGGTCCGGCCTGTTCCGGACGATCGATCCGGCTGCCTTCATCCAGTCCGGCCCGTCGCGCGGGGACACGCCGAATTTCAACAACTGGAAGCCGACCGGTGCCAAAGCGCTGGTCACCGGCCGGACCGAGGCGCAGGGCGGCGGCCAGGTGCGGGTGGAATTCCGACTGTGGGACATCCTGCCGGGGGCGCAGATCCAAGGCACCGCCTACACCACGTCGCAAGCCAACTGGCGCCGCATCGCCCATATCATGGCGGATGTGATCTACGAGCGGCTGCTGGGCGAGAAGGGCTATTTCGACACCCGCGTCGTCTATATCGGCGCCACCGGTCCGCGCGATCGGCGGTCCAAGCGCCTCGCGATCATGGATCAGGACAGCGAAAATAACCGGTTCCTGACCGACGGGTCTTGGCTGGTGCTGACCCCGCGCTTCCACCCGACGCAGGACAAGATCGCGTTCATGAGCTACGCGAACAACCGCCCTCGGGTGTATCTGTTCGACCTCGGCAGCGGGCGGCAGACGGTGTTGGGCGACTTCGGCGGCATGACCTTCGCCCCGCGTTTCGCCCCCGACGGTGGCAGCGTGGTGATGGCAGTCGCCAATGGCGGCGGGTCCGACATCGTGCGCACCGGGTTGAGTGGCGGTGGCGGGCGCAAACTGACCGACTCCGGGGCGATCGACGTGAGCCCCTGCTTCAGCCCCGACAGCACGCAGATCGCCTTCGCGTCGGATCGCGGCGGCGATCAACAAATCTACGTGATGGGCGCGGACGGCGGCGGGGCGAAGCGCATCAGCTTCGGCAGCGGCAAATACGCCACCCCCGTCTGGTCGCCGCGCGGGGACCTGATCGCGTTCACCCGCTACGGCGGCGACGAAAGCGACTTCACCATCGGGGTAATGCATCCCGATGGCACGGGGGAGCGGATTTTGTCCTCCGGCTGGCTGGTCGAGGGCCCGACTTTCGCGCCCAACGGCCGAGTTTTGATGTTCTGGCGCGAAACCCGAGGCCAGGGTTCGCGCGGCGTCGGTTTCAGCTCGCGCCTGGTTTCGATCGACATCACCGGCTTCAACGAACGGGTGGTGCCGACGGCCACCGACGCGTCCGACCCGGCATGGTCGCCGCTGATCGCCTGATCGAGCCGCGCAACAGAAGAAAATTGGCGGAGATCCTGGCCAGATGCCGCGATATTTCGTGCAATCGCTTGACCGAAAACGGCAAATCGGGCTAAGCGCCTGCACGGACGAGAGCAACGTCGCACCGGGCGTTGCTGCGCCTCGACTATCCATGGCTTACACCCCATCCAGGGACCAAAAAGATGAACACTAAGATCCTCGGCGCTTTCGCGGCCGTCGCCCTGCTGGCGGCGTGTGCTCAACAGGCTGACACCACGGCTGGTGGCGGCGACAAGAAGGGTATCGTTCCGGGTAGCCAGGAAGACCTGGTTGCAAACGTCGGCGATCGCGTCTTCTTCGATCTGAACAAGTCCGCCGTCCGCACGGATGGCAAGGCGACCCTCGACAAGCAGGCCGCGTGGCTGAAGCAGTATGCCTCGAACAACGTTCAGGTCGCCGGCAACTGCGACGAACGCGGCACGACCGAATTCAACCTCGCGCTCGGCCAACGCCGTGCGAACGCCGCCGCCGCCTACCTGAAGGCCAAGGGCGTGGCCGCGACCCGCATGACCACGATCAGCTACGGCAAGGATCGTCCGACCGCCATGGGCTCCAACGAGCAAGCCTGGGCGCAAAACCGCAACGCCACCACGTCGGTTCGCTAATTCGCCTCGGATGGGCGCGGTCCTGCCGGACCTGCCCATTCCGAACGGATCGCACTGGGAGATCGGCGGCCTTATGGCCGCCGTTTCTTTTTTATACACCGCTGTTGCAACGCCGGGTCCGCCGACCCGCGCGTCTTACCATCGGGTCGGGGACCCGGCCTGTTCGGAAGGAATGGCGAATGCGTGCCTTATGGATCCCCGCAGTATCGTTGGCCGCGTTGCTCTCGCTGGCTTGGTCGGCGACGCCAGCCAAGGCCCAGATCGACAGTCGCGAAGCCATCGCCCTGCAAAACCAGATCTACCAACTGCGCCAGGAAGTGCTGACCCTGCGCGATCAGGTTGGGCGCGGCGGCGGTACGGCGCCGCCCGGTCGCACGGCTGGTTCTGGCGGCAACGACATGGCGGCGCAGTTGCTGACCCGGCTCGACACGCTGGACGATCAGGTGCGCCAATTGCGCGGCCACATCGATGAGGTGCAGAATCAGGCGCAGCGGCAAAACGCCGATCTGGGCAAGCGGGTTGACGATCTGGCCTACCAGATGAACAGCCGCCCGCCGGCCGACGCACCGGCCACTCGGCCCGGTCCCGTGGCGCCGAACGCGCCGTTGGGCGGCCCGATCGAAACCCCGAACCCGCCGCGCGTCCGCACCCCCGAAGCCGCGATGCAGGAAGGCAATGCCGCCTTGGCACGCCGCGATTACCCCGCCGCCGAAGCCGCCGCCAAAGAGGTCGTGGCGGCAAAAGCCTCGCCCCGAGCATACGATGGTCAGATGCTGCTGGGGCAGGCTTTGTTCGGGCAGCGCAAATACTCGGAATCGGCGATCGCCTTCGACGACACCTATAAGCGCAACCGCAAAGGCGCCCATGCGCAGGACGCGCTGCTTGGACTGACCAATGCGCTTACCGGATTGGGGGAGAAAAAGGCGGCCTGCGCGACCCTGGACAAGCTGCATGCGGAATTCCCGCAACCCCGTGCCGATCTGAAGGACGGATTGGCCGCCGCGAGCCAGCGCGCCGGCTGCAAGTGATCGTGCGGCGATGGCCCCAAATGGCCCGACCGAAGACGGCCTGACCGATGATGGCCCGACCGAAGACGGCCTGACCGATGATGGCCCGACCGAAGGCGGCCTGACCGAGGATTTCGCCGCCGCGATGGCGGAACTGGGGCCGTTCGGCCACGCCCCACGCGTTGCGGTGGCAGTGTCGGGCGGGGCGGATAGCATGGCTTTGGCGATCCTGGCCGACGCCTGGGCGCGGGCGCGCGGCGGGCAAGTGCGGGGGCTGGTCGTGGATCACGGCTTGCGCGCGGCATCGGCCGCCGAGGCTGCCGCCACCGTCGCCGCTCTGCGTGCGTTGGGCATGGCAGCCGAGCGGCTGGATATCGCCGATTTGCAGAGGGGCGCGGGATTGGCGGAGCGGGCGCGCGATGCCCGCTATCGTGTGCTCACCGACGCCTGCCAACGCCACGCCATCGTCCATCTTCTGCTCGGCCACCACGCCGCCGATCAGGCCGAGACGCTGTCGATGCGGGTCCTCGGTGGCAGCGGCGGGCGCGGTCTGGCCGGCATGGCGGCGCTGACCGAGGCACGGACGCTCCGCCTGCTCCGCCCGCTTTTGCGTGTGCCGCCTGGCCGGCTGCGGCGGTTTTTGCACGATCGCGGCCTGCGTTGGGTGGATGACCCGTCCAATCGCAGCCCCGACGCCCAGCGTTCGCGGCTCCGGCTGCTGCGCGGGGATTGCGATAGGGCGGCGGCGGGCACGCGCGCTTTGTCGGCAGCGGCGGCAGCGGCGGGGCGGCGGCGGGCGGTGCAGGATGGCGCGTTGGCAGCGATTTTGGCGGCGCGTGCGGTGCTGCGGCCGGAGGGTTTCGCCCACCTGACCCCCGGCCCGATCGCCCCGGAGGCGCTGGCCGCTCTGCTCCGCACGATCGCCGGCGCCGCCCATGCGCCCGGTCTGGACCGGATCGGCGACCTCGCGGCCCGGTTGCGGCCGACGACGATCTGGGGTGTGCGGGTGCTGCCGGCCGGAAAACTGGGCGCCGGCTGGCTTTTGGTGCGGGAGGAAGCGGCCCTGCCGCCACCGGTCCCGCTGACCGACGGCGCGGTTTGGGATGGGCGGTTTCGCGCCTTTCTCCCCGCCCCGCCGCCGCTCGACATCGTCTTCGGGGCGCTGGGCCGGGCTGCGGCGGGGCTGCGGGATCGGTCCGATCTGCCGGCTGCGGTGCTGCGATCGATGCCGGCCCTATGGTGTCGCAATGTTCTGGTCGCCGTCCCGCAACTGCACTATCGTGACCCCAAGGCAGGCGAATGGGGGGGGCGCGTGGTGTTCGAACCCCCAGTTCCCCTGACGAGCGCGCCGTTTTTACCCATCTGACGGTGGTTTTGCCCATCCGACGGTGATTTCGATCGAAGAAAAGACGGGAAGGGGATGCAGGCGGCACTTTGACGCCCTATGTTGGCGCTACGGTGCGCGAAAGGTTTGCCCCCTCGACGGACCAGGCATGGCGAAATCTAGCCCAATGAAGTGAGCGAAGTCTGATGAGCAATTTCGGCCGCAACCTAGCGCTTTGGGTGATCATCGCCCTTTTGCTGGTGGTGCTGTTCAATCTTTTCCAACCCGGTGCCTCGCACACCAATGCGATGCAGGTCGCGTATTCCGACTTCATTTCCGACGTGAACGGCGGTCGCGTGCGCGATGTCGTGATCCAAGGGCGTACCGTGTCGGGGCAACGCAACGACGGGACGGCATTCCAGACCTACACGCCGGAAGACCCGACGCTGGTTAAGTCGCTGACGGACAAGAATATTCGGGTGATCGCCAAGCCGGAAGACGACGGCGTCAACCCCTTGCTGCACTACGTCCTGTCCTGGCTGCCGATGCTGCTGCTGATCGGGGTCTGGGTGTTCTTCATGCGCCAGATGCAATCCGGTGGCGGTCGCGCCATGGGATTCGGTAAATCCCGCGCTCGGATGCTGACGGAAAAACAGGGACGGATGACGTTCGACGACGTCGCCGGCATCGACGAGGCCAAGCAGGAATTGCAGGAAATCGTCGAATTCCTGAAGGACCCGCAGAAATTCCAGCGCCTGGGCGGCAAAATCCCCAAGGGCGTGCTGCTGGTCGGCCCGCCCGGCACGGGTAAGACGCTGCTGGCGCGCGCCATCGCGGGGGAGGCGAACGTGCCCTTCTTCACGATCTCAGGCTCCGATTTTGTGGAAATGTTCGTCGGCGTCGGCGCATCCCGCGTCCGCGACATGTTCGAACAGGGTAAGAAGAACGCGCCCTGCATCATCTTCATCGACGAAATCGATGCGGTCGGGCGGCATCGCGGCGCCGGCCTTGGTGGCGGCAACGACGAGCGCGAGCAGACCTTGAACCAGTTGCTGGTCGAGATGGACGGCTTCGAATCGAACGAAGGCGTCATCCTGATCGCCGCCACCAACCGCCCCGACGTGCTGGACCCCGCGCTGCTGCGCCCCGGCCGGTTCGATCGGCAGGTCGTGGTGCCCAACCCCGATGTGAATGGGCGGGAGAAGATCCTGCGCGTCCACATGAAGAAAGTGCCGATCGCGTCCGACGTGGACCCGAAGACCATCGCCCGCGGCACGCCTGGGTTCTCCGGCGCCGATCTGGCCAATCTGGTGAACGAAGCTGCGCTGCTCGCCGCCCGGATGGGCAAGCGGGTGGTCGCGATGCACGAATTCGAAGCCGCCAAAGACAAGGTCATGATGGGGACCGAACGGCGGTCGCTGGTCATGTCGGAGGCGGAAAAGAAAATGACCGCCTACCACGAAGGCGGACATGCGCTTTGCGCGATGTACGAACCCGAATGCGACCCCGTCCACAAAGCCACCATCATTCCGCGCGGCCGAGCGCTCGGACTTGTCATGAGCCTGCCGGAGGGGGATCGTTACTCCAAATCCAAATCCAAGCTGCTGGCCGAACTGACGATGGCGATGGGCGGGCGTGCGGCCGAGGAAATCATCTTCGGCGCCGACAAAGTCTCCAACGGCGCGTCCGGCGACATCAAGATGGCGACCGATCAGGCCCGGCGTATGATCACCGAATGGGGCATGTCGGACAAACTCGGCATGATTGCATACGGCGACAACAGCCAGGAGGTATTCCTCGGCCATTCGGTCACCCAGAGCAAAAACGTGTCGGAAGCCACGGCGCGGGAAATCGACAGCGAGATCAAGGCGATCATTGATCGGGCCTATGCGAAGGCGCGTCGTATCCTCAGCGAAAACGTCGAGGAATTGCACCGCGTCGCGCGCGGCCTGCTGGAGCATGAAACCCTCAGCGGCGACGAAATTCGCACCGTTCTGCGTGGGGAGGCGGTGATCCGCCGCGTCGTGGACGAACCTGCGGCCGACAATCGGCGTGCGTCGGTGCCGACCGCCGGGCGTCCTGCCGCGCCGCCGGCCGGGGGTGCTGCACCCGCTCCGCAGCCGGGTTGACGCGCTGGTGCCAGCCATCTGGGCCGGCCATTTGGGCTGGCCTGGCGCTGGATCGCCCGCGCGTCATGGGCATTCTGAACACGACGCCGGATAGTTTCAGCGACGGCGGGGCCTACCGAGCGGTAGGGGATGCCGTGGCGGCGGGTTTGGCGATGGCGGCGGAGGGGGCCGATATCGTCGATGTCGGCGGCGAGAGCACCCAACCCGGCGCGCCCGACGTGCCCCCCGCCATCGAACAAGCCCGCATCCTGCCCGTGGTGCGAGAATTGGCTCGGCAGGGCGTCCTGATCTCCGTCGATACCCGCAACGCCAGCACGATGGCGGCGGCGCTCGATGCCGGCGCGATGATCGTCAACGATGTCTCCGCCCTTGTGCACGATCCCGCCGCCGCGCCGCTGGTTGCGCGGCGTGGCTGCCCGGTGGTGCTGATGCACATGCGCGGCGGTCCGACCACGATGCAGGCGCGCGCGGTTTACAGCGATGTCGTGGCCGAGGTCGCGACGGAACTGCGCGCTCGGCTGGCGGATGCCGAGCACGCCGGTATTCGGCGGGATGCGATCGCGATCGATCCCGGGGTGGGGTTTGCCAAGGATGCGGCGCAGTCGGTTGCTATCCTGCGCGGCTTGCCAGGGTTGGCGGCGTTGGGGTGCCCGTTGCTGGTCGGGGTTTCCCGCAAATCGTTCATCGGCGCCGTTGGCCGCGTGCCGGACGCGCAAGGGCGCTTGCCCGGTTCCCTCGCGGCGGCGTTGTTCGCGCTGTCGCGCGGCGCGTCGATTTTACGGGTGCACGATGTGGCGGCGACGGTGCAGGCGATCCGCGTCTGGACCGCTTTGGCCGGCGCTGCGGATCAGCCCGCGTAGACCAGACATTTGGCCTTTTGCGGCCGCACCTGGGAGCAGAAATCCTGCGCGTTGGACTGGTCCCAGAAGCCGGCCGTGCGCAGCCGCCAGAACATCTGGCCGTTCCGTTCGACCGTGGTAATCGCGGGTGCGCGGTCGGCGAGCAACGCGGGCACGCGTTTTTGTAGCCGCTGCCACTCGGCGGTTGCGGCGGCTTCGGACCCGAACGCGCCCAATTGCACCCGAGGTCCGGGGCCGAAACCGGTGGGTTGCGGGGACGCGGCTACCGGTTCGGCCCGCGGCACAGACGCTGGTATGCCGAGCGGGATGGGCGCGGCGGCTACAAAGGCAGAAGGGGCGGCGGTTGCGGGCAATGGGGCGGAGGTTTGGGTAACGACCAGGGTCTCGGTCGTCTGGGTCGGCGTGTGGACCTGCGGGAGCGGCGCGGCAGCCAGCACGGCGGGCGCTGCAACCGGGTCCACAGCGGCGACGGTCTGGGTCGGAACCGGTGTTTCGGCGGGCGTCTCGGCGCGAACCGGCGCCGCTCCGGGGCCGGAGCGATCCGCGATCTCTGGGGCTGCTTGGGGTGTGGCGCGGGCAGCACTTTGGCGGTAGCCGGCCATGGCTTCCTCGACCTGGGCATGGGCCAAGTCCTGGCGGAGCAATTGTTTCGCCTCGGCCTCCCGCCCTGCCATGGTCAGGATCGCGGCATAGTTATGGCGTAGCTTGACCGGTGCGGTGCGGTCGTTGCCCAGGGGTTCGGCCAGTTGCAGCGCGCCGACGGTATCGCCCGCCATCGCCAAAGACAGCGCCAGGTTCGCCTGCGCGGCCAGATTGTTCGGGTTGGCCACAAGCGCCCGACGGTAGAAGGGATGCGCTTCGGCATGTTGGCCCAGCAGATCGAGGGCGATGCCCAGGTCGGTCAAGGCGACGGCATTGGTGGGTTCGGCCAGCAGCACCGCGCGGAACAGGGTGGCGGCCTCGGCCGGATCGGTGGTCAGGCGGATGCGGCCGAGCCCGATTTGGCCTCGGATGGATGTGCGATCGGCCTGGAGGGCGCGTTCGAAGGACGCCACAGCCGCATCGTGTTGGCCGAGTTGGGTCAGGGCGTCGCCGCGTGCCACCAGGGCGGGCACATTGTCGGGCGCGCGTTCCAGGATGTGTTGGGCGACCTGCAAGGCGACTTGCGGGGTCCCGCCGGCCAGCGCCGCCTCGGCCACGCGGATGCTGGCCGCCCCCCCGGTTGGGGCGGACCCGACGAAGGAGCAGCCGGTCAAGGTCAACGCCAACAGAACGATTTTTCCCAATCCACGGGACGAGGACCATTCCCTGCGCGGCATTTCCATCGCTTTCCGAACGTGTTCGCCTATCTGCCCATATAATAGACAGTGTGCAAGAGCGGTGCCGCATGCCGCATGCCCCGCAAACCGCCGCTTTCCCAATGGCACGGCAGGGGAGTAAAGGTTTGCCAATTGCGAGACGGGATTCGGATGACAACGACCAGACGCCTGTTCGGCACCGACGGCATTCGCGGCAAGGCCAACGTCCACCCGATGACGGCGGGCACCGGCTTGCGCCTGGGGCAGGCCGCCGGGCTGCTGTTCACCCGCGGCGCACATCGGCACAAAGTCGTCATCGGCAAGGATACCCGCCTATCCGGCTATTTGCTGGAACCCGCTTTGACCGCCGGTTTCATCAGCGCCGGCATGGATGTCACCCTGCTGGGGCCGCTCCCCACCCCGGCGGTGGCGATGCTGACGCGCAGCTTGCGGGCGGATCTGGGGGTGATGATCTCGGCCTCCCACAACGGTTTCGAAGATAACGGCATCAAATTGTTCGGCCCCGACGGCCATAAACTCTCCGACGAGCGCGAAATCGAAATCGAAGCGTTGATGGACAGCGACTTCGCCGATCGACTGGCGTCCTCGCGCGAATTGGGTCGCGCATCGCGGCTAGAGGATGCGGGCGGGCGTTATATCGAGGCAGCGAAGGCCAGTTTTCCGCGTGGATTGCGCCTCGACGGGCTGAAAATCGTGTTGGATTGCGCCAATGGTGCGGCCTACCGGGTGGCGCCGCTGGTGCTTTGGGAATTGGGCGCGACGGTGGTGCCGGTCGGCGTCAGCCCGGACGGGTTCAACATCAACCGCGACTGCGGGTCCACCGCGCCGGCCTTCCTGTCCGCGCAGGTGGTGGAACACGGCGCCGATATCGGCATCGCGCTGGACGGCGACGCGGACCGGCTGATCGTGGTCGACGAACATGGGATCGTTATCGATGGCGACCAGATCCTCGCGCTGGTCGCCCGATCCTGGCTGGCGTCCGGCCGGCTGCAGGGCGGCGGCGTGGTGGCGACGGTGATGTCGAACCTGGGGTTGGAGCATTATTTGCAGGAATACGGCCTGGGCTTGTTCCGCACCCAGGTCGGGGATCGCTATGTCGGCGAACGCATGCGCGAAAACGGCTGCAACCTGGGCGGGGAGCAATCGGGGCATGTCATCATGTCCGATTTCGCCACCACCGGGGACGGGCTGCTGGCGGGGTTGCAGGTGCTGGCGGTGATGGTCGAAAGCGGGCGCACCGCGTCGGAGGTCTGCCGCGTGTTCGCGCGCCTGCCGCAGCGGCTGAAGAACGTGCGCTTCTCCGGTCGGTCCCCGTTGCTCGACCCCGGGGTGAAGCAGGCGATCGGCGCGGCGGAAGCGCTGCTGGCCGGGACGGGGCGGCTGCTGATCCGCCCCAGCGGCACCGAACCGCTGATCCGGGTCATGGCGGAAGGCGAAAACGAGGCTGAGGTGGCCGAGGTCGTGGACAGTCTCTGCGCCTGCATCGCCGCCGTCGAACGCGCGAAGGCGGCGTGATGCGCGGGCGGGTTCTGGTCGTCGCGGGGTCGGATTCCGGTGGCGGGGCGGGCATCCAGGCCGACATCAAGACGATCACCGCGTTGGGCGGTTTCGCCGCGACCGCGCTGACCGCGCTGACCGCGCAGAACACCCTGGGCGTGTTCGGGGTGCACCCGGTGCCCCTCGCCTTCATCCGCCAACAGATCGAGGTCGTTATGACCGACATCGGCGCCGATGTCCTCAAAACCGGCATGCTCGGCGATCGCGACACCATCGAAACGGTCTGCGCGGCATTGACCGACTTCGCCAAGGGCGTGCCCCTGGTGCTCGACCCCGTGATGGTGGCCAAAGGCGGGCATGTGCTGCTGGCCGACAATGCGGTCGGTGCGCTGCGGTCCCGCCTGCTGCCGTTGGCCGCCGTGGTGACGCCGAACCTGCCGGAAGCCGAGGCGCTGACCGGTATGCGCATCGAAACCGTCGCCGACATGCGCATCGCTGCCGCCATCTTGCTGGCGCTCGGCGTTCCGGCCGTGCTGCTGAAAGGCGGGCATCTGCCGACCGACGCGCTGACCGATCTGCTGGCAACCCCGGATGGGATCGAGGCGTTCGAAAGCCCCCGCATCGCCACCCGCCACACCCATGGCACCGGCTGCACCACGGCATCGGCCGTCGCCGCTGGGCTGGCGCAGGGATTGTCGTTGCGGGATGCGGTGGTGCGTGCCCGAGCCTATGTGCGGGCGGCGATTGCCGGGGCGCCGGGGTTCGGCGCCGGGCATGGGCCGCTGGATCATGGCGTGACCTGCGATCCCACCCGGCTGGGGGTATGACGATGCTGCCGCGGGCGATCCTGTTCGATTTGGACGATACATTGATCTCCGCCTATCGGCAGCCGGAATTGGCCTGGGTGGATATCGTCGGAGAATTCGCCGCCGAATTGCCGGGGCTTGCGGTGCCCGCCGTCGCCTCGGCCATCGCCGCCGCCGCCGAAGCGTTCTGGTCCGATGAGGATCGGCATCGGCTCGGGCGGCTCAATCTGGTGAACACACGGCGCGATATTGTGCTGGCCGGGTTCGCGCGTCTGGCGGCGGAGGGTGTTGCCGCGCCCGGTGGCGACCTGGCGACCCGCATGTCGGAGCGGTACCACAGCTATCGGGAGGAGCAGATGTTCCTGTTCCCGCATGCGCACGAGGTGGTGGATTATTACCGAGCGGCGGGGGTGAAACTGGCGCTGATTACCAATGGGGCGGCGGCGCCGCAGCGGGCGAAAGTGGAACGCTTCGATCTGACTCACCGCTTCGACCATATCCAGATCGAGGGCGAGCACGGCTTCGGCAAACCCGAGGAGCGCGCCTATCGGCATGCGATGGCAGTCCTGGGTGTCCAGCCGCACGAGACCTGGATGGTCGGCGACAATCTGGAGTGGGAGGTCGTTGCCCCACAACGCCTGGGCATCCGCGCGATCTGGCACGACTCATTGGGTCGCGGCCTGCCGGCGGGCACGACCGCCCGACCCGACCGCATCATTCGATCATTGCACGAACTGCGGCTGCCGCAGGGTGACGGCGGGTAGCGATGACCCGGCCGAGCAATTGCCTTTCCCACGGATCGCGTCAGACTGCGATCCATCGCATATTCGGTCGGAGGAAACCAATGGGTTACAAAATTGCCGTCATGGGAACGGGCGCTGTCGGCGCCTACGCCGGGGCGCATATGGCGCGTGCCGGGGAAGACATCACCTTCATCGATCCCTGGCCCACCAATGTGGAGGCGATGAAGGCCAACGGGCTGAAGGTCTCGCATCTGCGCGATGTCGAACCCTGGTCCACCCCGGTGAAAGCGCTGCATCTGACGGAATTGCAGCAGGCGGCGAAGGAACGGCCGTTCGACATGGCCTTCGTCTGCATGAAATCCTACGATACCGAATGGGCAACGACCATGATCGCCCAGTATTTGGCGCCGAACGGGTTCGTGGTGTCGTTGCAGAACTGCATGAACGAGGAAACCATCGCCGGTGTGGTCGGCTGGGGTAAGGTCCTGGGGTGCATTGCCAGCTCGATCACCGTCGATCTGTTCGAACCCGGCCACGTCAAGCGCGCCGCCGGCAAAAGCGGCGACAAGCACACCGTGTTCCGCGCGGGGGAGGTGCATGGCCGCATCACCGATCGCCTGACCGAAGTAACGCGTTTGGTGGCGCTGTCGGATTCGGCTCTGGCGACCTCCAACATTTGGGGTGAGCGCTGGTCCAAGCTGGTGACGAACGCGATGGCGAACGGCATGTCGGCCTCCACCGGCTTGATCAGCAAGCAGATCCTGTCGAACGATGCCCTGCGTCGGTTCGGTGCGCGCCTGGGCAGCGAGGCCATCCGTGTCGGCCAAGCGCTGGGCTACCAGTTGGAGGACGTGCACCACATCGACCCCGAAATCATTGCCCGAGCGGGGGAGGGCGATGCGGCGGCGACCAAGGAATACGATGAGCATCGGCTGGCCGAGGTCGCCAAGGCCGGCGGCGGCGAGCACCGGCCGTCGATGGGCCAGGACATGGTCAAGGGCCGCCGGACCGAGATCGAGTTCCTCAATGGGCTGATCGTGCGCAAGGGCGAGGAACTCGGCCTCGCAACCCCGGCCAATGCGGCGCTGGTCGATATCGTCAAGCGGGTCGAAAAGGGCGAGTTGCAAGCCGATCCGAAGCACCTTCTGGATCTGCGCCTGAACTAATCGAACGCGCACGACCCTGGCCGGTTTCCTGCCGGCCAGGGTTTGCCCATAGGAGAGATGACGATTTTGGAACAGACATTCGCTGGCAAAGTCGCGTTGATTACCGGGGCCGGTAAGAATATCGGCCGCAATATTGCCCTGGACCTCGCGCGGCGGGGGGCGTCGATCGTGGTCAACGGGCGGTCCGATCGGGCGTCGGTCGAGGCCGTGGTCGGGGAAATCAACGCGGCCGGCGGGCAGGCGATCGGTTGCATGGCCGATGTGTCCGACGAAGCCGCGACCCAGCGCATGATCGCCGACACCGTCGCGGCGTTCGGCGGCATCGACCTGCTGGTCAGCAACGCCGGCTTGCGACGCCAGACCGCATTCCTGGACATGTCGCTGGCCGAGTGGCGGGAAATCCTGTCGGTCGCGCTGGATGGCGCCTTCATCCTGGCGCGCGCGGCGGTGCCGCATATGATCCCGCGCGGCGGCGGCGCGATCGTGGCGCTGTCCGGCATTTCCACCCATGTCGGCACGCCCAACCGCTGCCATGTCTCGGCGTCCAAAGCCGGGCTGGAGGGGCTGATGCGGGCGCTGGCCATCGAACTGGCCCCGCACGGCATCACCTGCAACACCGTCGCGCCCGGCGCGGTGGACACGGTGCGCGGCGTCTCGGCCGGCGGCGCCCTGCCCGGCGGCCTCGCTGATCGCGGCATTCCGCTCGGGCGCAAGGCATCGGTAGACGATATCGCGGCGGCGGTGCGGTACCTCGGCGGGCCGGACGGGCGCTATGTCACCGGGCAGACGCTGCATGTGAACGGCGGGCTGTTTCTGACCTGATCCCGCCGGTTCGGTCCGATCCGCCGGTTCGGTCCGATCCAGCGGGGTAGGGCGGGACGCGGGGCAGGGCGGTGCATCCGGCCCTTGCCAAGCGCCCCCCGCGCATGGTCCAAGCCGGCCGATCACGCTCGCCCCCGAGGGACTCTGTCATGCCCGATCCCGCCGACACATCGGAACGCGTCCTGATCCTGGATTTCGGGAGCCAGGTGACCCAGTTGATCGCCCGCCGTTTGCGCGAATCCGGCGTCTACTGCGAAATCTGGCCCTTCAACGCCGATCCCGCCAGGATCGCCGCATTCGGCGCCAAGGCCTATATCCTGTCCGGCGGCCCGGCCAGCGTGCACGACGGTGCATCGCCCCGCGCCCCGCAACTGGTGTTCGAACAAGGCGTCCCGGTCCTGGGCATTTGCTACGGGCAAATGGCGATGTGCGCCCAGTTGGGCGGCGAAACCCAAGGGTCCGATCACCGCGAATTCGGCCGCGCGTTCATCGACGTCACCGATACCTGCGCCCTGCTGGACGGGCTTTGGCAGGTCGGCGCCCGCGAACAAGTATGGATGAGCCACGGCGATCGGGTCACGCAACTGCCGCCGGGATTCCGTGCGGTCGCCACCAGCGAGGGCGCCCCCTTCGCCCTGTTCGCCGACGATACCCGCAAATTCTACGGCGCGATGTTCCACCCCGAGGTGGTGCACACCCCGCACGGCGCCCAATTGCTACGCAATTTCACCCATAAGGTCGCCGGGCTTTCGGGCAACTGGACCATGGCTGGATTCCGAGCGGCGGAGATCGCGAAGATCCGGGCTCAGGTGGGGGAGGGGCGGGTGATCTGCGGCCTGTCCGGCGGCGTCGATTCCTCCGTCGCGGCGGTGCTGATCCACGAGGCGATCGGCGACCAACTGACGTGCATATTCGTCGATAACGGCTTGCTGCGCCATAACGAGGCCGACGACGTCGTGGCGACCTTCCGCGACCGGTTCAAGATAAAGCTGGTGCACCGCGACGCATCCGACCTGTTCCTGAACGCGCTGGAGGGGGTGACCGACCCCGAAATCAAGCGCAAGACCATCGGCCGCCTGTTTATCGAGGTGTTCGAGGAAGAGGCCACCAAGATCGGCGGCGCGGATTTCCTGGCGCAAGGCACCCTGTACCCGGATGTGATCGAAAGCGTCAGCTTCACCGGCGGGCCGTCGGTGACGATCAAGTCGCATCACAATGTCGGCGGCTTGCCGGAACGCATGCGCATGAAGCTCGTCGAGCCGCTGCGCGAACTATTCAAAGACGAGGTCCGCGTGCTCGGCCGCGAACTGGGCATCCCCGAGATCGTGGTCGGCCGCCACCCGTTCCCCGGCCCGGGTCTGGCCATCCGCATCCCCGGCGCCATCACCCGCGATCGGGCGGAGATCCTGCGCAAAGCCGATGCGATCTATCTGGAGGAAATCCGCAACGCCGGCTTGTACGATGCCATCTGGCAGGCGTTCGCGGTGCTGCTGCCGGTGCGCACGGTCGGGGTCATGGGCGACGGCCGCACCTACGATTACGCCTGCGCCCTGCGCGCGGTCACCAGCACGGACGGCATGACGGCGGATGTTTACCCTTTCGAGATGGCGTTCCTAACCCGCGTCGCCGGCCGCATCGTGAACGAGGTCCGCGGGATCAACCGCGTGACCTACGATATAACGTCGAAGCCGCCTGGGACGATCGAGTGGGAGTGAGGGGGGGCTGACATATTAGCGTAGCATAACATAGGTTTATCCTTCGATAGTTTGCGAATGACGTCGATCGATATTTGTGTCTTGGGGGTGAGCGGGGTGGTGTGCATTTATGGATAGGCTCAGAATTAGCCCCTCCTCGCGAACCCCGATGCCGGTTCTCGGTCCTCTCTCAACCTGATCGACAAAACCGGTAGAACGGACAATGGCCGGCTTCGTCTGCCATATTCGGGCCGGAGGGTTCCCTGGAGCCTGCGTCGTCGTTGCAATTCCTCCGGCCAGCGATTTGCCTGCGGGCGTTGCGGGCTTGCATAGTGCCGTGCTGCGGCGACCGACCGCCGCCCTGTTCGATCACGTTGGAGCACCCCGGATGCAAGTCGCCATTTACGGTATCAAAGCCTGCGACACGATGAAAAAGGCGCGAACCTGGCTCGATACCCACAATATTGCCTACGCGTTCCACGACTACAAAACCCAGGGCATCGACGCGGCGACGTTGCAAATATGGGTTGATCGGCTGGGGTGGGAGCGGGTGCTGAACCGCGCCGGCACCACGTTTCGCAAGCAGCCGGAGGCGGAACGATCCGACCTCGACGCGGCCAAAGCGATCCGCCTGATGATGGCCTGGCCATCGGCGATCAAGCGCCCTGTTCTGTCGGTCGATGGCGATCTGCTGGTGGGTTTCGCGCCCGCCGCCTACGCCGCCCGATTTGCCGCTTGACCGGGCTGCCCAGCCTGTCAGATATTTCGGATAATCAACGGTTGTTTTCGTTAACGCCCTGTCCCTGACTATATTCGTTTCGTCATAGACCGATATCGCCGACCCCGGCGCCGGGGCCGATCCGTGGACATGCCAGCGCCCTCGGTGCTAAAAAATCCCGAGGCGTGCCACCGAAGCGCGGCCGTACCGGAGGTCAAACGTGAACGACATCGACGACTCCATGCTGGCGTTCGAACGCGCCCGACATGCCTACCGCACCGCCGCGCATTGGCTGGCCGATTTCGAAGCCGCGCTGGCATCCCGCGATGCGGCGCAGATCGGCGCCCTGTTCCATGCCGACAGCCACTGGCGCGATATCCTGGCGTTTACCTGGCACATTTCCTCGGCGCAGGGGCCGGCGGCGATCGGCGCGCGCCTTGCAGCGGAACAGGCCCGAGCGGGCGCCCGCGCCTTCCATATTCCGTCGGATCGGCGCGCCCCGAAGGAGGTTCGGCGCCTTGGCATCCAAAGCATCGAAGCCATCTTCGCATTCTCCACCGTCGACGGGGAGGGCGCCGGTCTTCTGCGGCTGTCGCCCGCCACCGACGGTAGCAGCGAGCCGAAAGCCTGGCTGGTTTCGACCACCCTGGAATCGCTGACCGGGCACGAGGAGAAGATCGGCGCCAACCGGCCGACCGGTGCGGCCTATTCCCGCAACTTTGGCGGCGACAACTGGGTCGATGTCCGCCGCAGGGCCGCCGCCTACGAAGATCGCGAACCGACCGTGCTGGTCGTCGGCGGGGCGCAATCCGGCCTGTCCGTTGCCGCCAGACTCAATCAACTCGGGGTCGATACGCTGGTGGTCGAATCCTGGCCGCGCATCGGCGATAGTTGGCGCAAACGTTACCATTCGCTGGCGCTGCACAATTCCATTCACCTCAACCATTTGCCGTACATGCAGTTTCCGCCGACATGGCCGAAATATATCCCCAAGGATATGCTGGGCAATTGGTTCGAGTTCTATGCCGACGCGATGGAAATCAACTGCTGGACCGGCACCGAATTCGTCGGCGGCACCTGGGACGAAACCACCCATCGCTGGACCGCTAGGCTCAAGCAAACCGACGGCAGCGAACGCGTTGTGCACCCGAAACATCTGGTGTTCGCCAACGGCGTCAGCAGCTACCCGATGATCCCCGATCTGCCCGGCCTCGACGATTTCAAGGGCCATGCGATCCACTCCGAAGGGTTCGACAGCGGCGTCGGCTGGGAAGGCAAGAACGCCCTGATCATGGGCACCGGCAGCAGCGCCAACGATATCGCGCTCGATCTGCACAGCCATGGCGTCAACACCACATTGGTGCAGCGGGGATCGACCACCGTGATTTCGATCGACCCCAGCGCTCGGCTGAACGAAGCGATCTGGGACGAAGGCGGGGCGCTGGAGGATTGCGACCTGATCGTTTCCTCCGCAACGCCACCGCTGATCGTCAAGGCGTACAAATCGGTGGTGAAACGGATGGTCGAACTCGATCGCGACTTGATCGACGGCCTGAAGGGGATCGGCTTCAAGCACGATATCGGCGAGGACGAAACCGGCCATCAGATGAAGTATTTCCGCCGCGGCGGTGGATACAACCTCGATGCCGGAAGCTCTGCGCTGATGATCGAGGGGCGACTGGGCCTGCTGCAATACGACCGGATCGAACGCTTCGTCGCCGATGGCGCGCTGCTGAAGGACGGCACGACGGTGCCGGCCGATCTGATCGTTCTGGCAACGGGGTATTTCCCGCAGAAGGAATTGATCAACCGCGCGCTGGGGGCGGAAGTCGCCGAACGCATCGGTCCCGTCTGGGGCTTGGGGGAGGATGGGGAGCTCAACAACATGTACAAGCGCACCCCGCAGCAAGGCGTGTGGTTCATCGCCGGCGGTCTGGCGCAGTGCCGGATCAACTCCAAATATCTGGCGTTGCAGATATTGGCGATGGAGTTGGGCAAGATCGACCCGCTGTAGCGCCGCGTTTGGGCGCATCGGCCCGCGTTTGGCACGCGGGATGCATGGCACGCATGGCACAGCGACCCCGAAAGGATCGATGCCATGACACGTGCCGACCTGACCGAAAAACTGCTCGATATCAAACGCGAAAACGGCTGGACCTGGAAACATATCGTCGATGCCATCGGCGGCATGTCCCCGGTGCTGGTCGTCGGCGCCTTGCTGGGGCAGATGAAGCTGGTCAAACCTTTGGCCGCCAAGGCAGCCGCGCTGTTCGGCCTGACCCCGGCGGAAGAGCGCATGCTAAACGAGGTACCGATGCGCGGCACCGCGATGCCGCCCACCGACCCGCTGCTCTACCGCCTGTACGAGATGGTGATGGTCAACGGCCCCGCTTGGAAAGCCCTGATCGAGGAAGAATTCGGCGACGGCATCATGTCCGCCATCGACTTCGACATGGCGTTCGAACGCGAGCCCAACCCGCGCGGCGACCGGGTGCGCATGACCCTGTCCGGCAAGTTCCTGCCGTACCGCTATTACGGCAACGAACAGGGCATTCCGGAATACGGCTACAAGGAGGAATAGACCCCGCCATCCGGGCCGAACACCGATTGTGCATCCCGCACATAATTCGGCCCGATCGGCACTTTGCCGTGCCCACCGGGAATATCCAGCACATACGTCGGCCACGCCAACCCCGTCACCCGCCCGCGCAAATCCGTCAGCAGCGCTCGTCCTTCTTCGATCGGTACGCGAAACCGCGCGGTGCCGGGGGCGGCGTCCAACTGGTGCAAATAATAGGGTTTGACCCGAGCGGCGAGCATGGCGCGCAGGAGGGCTTCCATGGCGGTGGGGGTGTCGTTGACGCCGCGCAGCAGCACCGATTGCCCCAGCAGCGGAATGCCGCGACGGCGCACTCGATCCAGCGCGGCTCGGGCGCCCGGCGAAAACTCCCGCGCATGATTGGCGTGCACCACCAGCCAGAGCGGGGTTGCGGTATCCATGGCGTCGGCCAGCGCGTCGGTCAGCCGCTCCGGATCGGCCACCGGCACCCGGGTGTGGATGCGCAGCGTCTCGATATGCGGGATGGCCGAGAGCCGGCCGAGGATGTCGCCCAGTCGGCGCGGCGAGAGCATCAGCGGATCGCCGCCGGTCAAAATGACCTCCCGGATAGCAGTATTTGCGGCGAACCAGGCGAAGGCAGCTTCCAGTTCGGCGTCGTCGAGCAACCCGCCGGACGGGCCAACATGCTCGCGACGGAAGCAGAAGCGGCAATAAACCGGGCAAACGAGCAGCGGTTTCAGCAATGCTCGGTCGGCATAGCGGTGGACGACGCCCTTCACCGGCGACAACGCATCGTCCCCGATCGGGTCCGCCCGTTCGTACGCTGCCACCGTCAATTCGGCGATATCCGGCACGAACTGTAGGCCGATCGGATCGTCGGCAGTTTCGATCGCAGCCTGCATGGCCGGGGTGATGGCGACGGCGTAGCGTGCCTCCACCGCCGCGATGGCGTCGCGGGCGGCGGGGGCGATCAAGCCGGCGCGGACCAAGTCGTCCGCATCGCGCAGGGTTCGGATTTCCGTCATGCCCGGCGGTTAGCATGGCGCGCGCGGTTTGTCCCCGCTAGGTTTGGCGCATGACTGCGATCCCCTGTTACCGGCTGCCGAGCCGACCCCGCCGATGACCAGCCCGGTTTGGCATCCCGAAAGCCTCGCCGCTCGGATGCCGTTTCTGCGGCGGCGCGGTGTGCTGACGGCGGCGACACGACGCTTCTTCGACGCGCGCTTCTATACCGAGGTCGAAACGCCCTACGCCGTCCCGGCCCCGGGGGAAGAAGTGCATCTGGCGCCCTTCCGCACCGAACGCGTCCATCCCGATGGCCGGACGGAGCCGCTTTGGCTGCACACCAGCCCGGAATTCGCCATGAAACGCCTATTGGTTGCCGGCGCCGGGCCGATCTATCAACTCGCGCGGGTCTGGCGCAACGGGGAGGGCAGCCGCCGCCATGCGCCCGAATTCACCATGTTGGAATGGTACCGGCCGGGCGCCGACATGGACTCCCTGATCGCGGAAACCGTCGATTTCCTGCGCGCCGTTTTGCCAGCGGAACCGCTATCGGCCGGCGTGCGGACGGATTTGTCGCGGATCGAACGGTTGACGGTGGCCGAGGCGTTCGATCGCTATGTCGGGGCCGATGTGCTGGCGACGGCGGGGGATGCCGCCGCTCTGGCCGCTGCGGCGGGGGCGCGGTTGCGCGATGGCGAAACCTGGGAGGACCTGTTCTTCCGCCTGTTGCTGGAACGGATCGAGCCGCATCTGGGCCGCGCCTGCCCCACCTTCCTGACCCATTGGCCGGCCGCACAGGCGGCCTTGGCACGCCGGTCGCCGGACGATCCCCGTGTTGCGGAGCGCTTCGAGCTGTTCGTCTGCGGTATCGAACTGGCGAACGCGTTCGTCGAACTCACCGACGCCGACGAACAGCGCGCCCGCTTTCAGGAGGATCGCGCCCGTCGGCATGCGATGGTCGGACCGGATTGGCCGCTGGATGAGGATTTCCTCGCGGCCCTGCAACACGGCATGCCGCCGAGTGCGGGGATTGCGGTGGGGTTCGATCGGCTGGCGATGCTGGCGGCGGGGGCGGACCGGATCGGTCAGGTGCTGTGGCTACCGCCGCCCGATCTGGCTTAAATCGCGATGCGTTCGCTCTCGCTCACGTATCGCGATCTAAGCTATTGTTTGTTCGCGCGATTCAGACCTCCGGCGATTCCACCTTCGGTCATCGCGCTCTAGCCGCCGCCGATTACCCGACATAATCCAGGCCGATATCCAGCACCGTCGCGCTATGGGTCAGCCAGCCGACCGACAGCAGATCGACGCCGGAAGCTGCGATGGCCGGTGCGGTTTCGGGGCGGATGCGGCCCGAAGCCTCGGTGATCGCGCGTCCGTCCACCATGCCGACGGCGATGCGCAGCATGTCGGGTCCCATGTTGTCCAGCAGAACCGCATCGACCCGCAGGGTCAGCGCCTCCGCCAGTTGTTCCAACGTATCGACTTCGAGTTCGATCTTCACCAGATGGCCCACCCCGGCGCGGGCGCGTTCGACCGCCGCGCGCACGCCGCCGGCGATCGCCACGTGATTGTCCTTGATCAGCACGGCATCGTCGAGGCCGAAACGATGATTCGATCCGCCACCGACGCGAATGGCATATTTCTGCGCCGAACGCAGCCCCGGCATCGTCTTGCGGGTGCAACAGACCTGCGCCTTGGTGTCGGCGATCGCATCGGCAATGCCGCGCGTGGCCGACGCCACCCCGCTCAGATGCGATAAAAAATTCAGCGCCGTGCGCTCGGCGGTCAGAATACCGCGCGCGGGGCCGACGATGGTTGCGATCGTGTCGCCGGGGGCAAGCCGGCTGCCGTCGCGCCGCTCCACCACGCATTGGATCGCGGGGTCGATCAGTCGGAACGCCATCAAAGCGAAATCGAGGCCGGCAACAACCCCGGCCTGGCGTGCCATCAGGGCGCAGGTGGCGCGTGCCGATTCCGGAACGATCGAATCCGTCGTCAGATCGCCGGCTCGGCCGAGGTCTTCGAGCAACGTCGCCCGCACCATGGGTTCGATCATGATGGCGGGCAGGGGAGAAATATTCATCGTTGCCGTTCCTATCGAACCGCCAGCATACGCTCGACCGTCAGCCGGGCGCGTTCCGCCAGGGTCGGGTCGATCGTCACTTCGTGCGTCATGGTTTCAAGGGCGCGCCGAATTTTCGGCAGGGTGATCCGTTTCATGTGCGGGCACAGATTGCACGGCCGCACGAAATCGACATCGGGATGGTGCACCGAAATGTTGTCGGCCATCGAGCACTCGGTCAACAGCACGACCCGGCGGGGTTTCTCCCGCCCGACAAAGGCCGACATATCGGCGGTGGAGCCGGCGTAATCGGCTTCGGCCACCACCTCCGGTGGGCATTCCGGGTGCGCCAGGATCGTCACCCCCGGGTGATCGGCCCGCAGCGCCCGCACTTCCGCCGCGGTGAAGCGTTCGTGTACCTCGCAATGGCCGGCCCAGGCGATGATCTTCACCTTGGTTTGCGCGGCGATATTCTGCGCCAGGAATTCGTCCGGCAGCATGATGACCGCCGGCACGCCCAGCGATTCCACCACTTTCAGCGCATTGCCGGACGTGCAGCAGATGTCCGATTCCGCTTTCACATCGGCGGTCGAGTTGACATAGGTGACGATGGGCACGCCGGGGTAGCGCCCGCGCATCAGCCGCACATCGGCGGCGGTGATCGATGCCGCGAGGGAGCATCCCGCTTCGACGTCGGGGATCAGCACGGTTTTGCTGGGGTTCAGCATCTTCGCGGTTTCCGCCATGAAGTGCACGCCGGCCAGCACGATGACCTTGGCGTCGACTTTCATGGCTTCCCGAGCAAGGGCGAGGCTGTCGCCGACGATGTCGGCAACGCAGTGGAAGATTTCGGGGGTCATGTAGTTATGCGCCAGGATGACCGCATCGCGCTGCTTCTTCAGCGCCAGGATGGCTTCGATATCGTCGGCGAAGACCGGCCACTCCATGGGGGGAATGACAGAGCGGACCTTCTCGTATAACGGGGCAGTGCGCTCCAGGGTGGTGGCAGCCGACATGGGTGACCCTCCGTCTAATGCTCGATGTGAGCACTGTTGGGGTTATGCTAGCTTCGAGTATAAGAATGTCAAGCGCCTGTCGTACGACCGCCACAAAGGCCTGCGATCCGCCCCCCGGGCGTACGCTGACGCAGATGTGCCCTTGATTGCGGCGCGCCGAACAATAATATTGCGCCGCCGCCGCCTGGACACCGCTTACCGGTCATAGAAGAAACATGAAACAACCTGGACCTGAGGTGCCCATCCACCTCGACGCCATCGATCGCCGTATCCTGGCCGCGTTGCAGGACGACGGACGGATGACCAATGTGGAACTGTCGCGCCATGCCGGCGTGTCGGCCCCGCCGTGCCTGCGCCGCGTGCGGGTGCTGGAACACGCCGGGGTCATTCGCGGCTACCACGCCGACACCGACCCGCAGAAGCTGGGCTGGGAGATCACCTTCTTCGCCATCGTCGGGCTGGACAGCCAGAAAGAAGCCGTGCTCGCAGCGTTCGAACAGACCGCCGCGACATGGGCCGAAGTGCGGGAGTGCCATATGATCCGCGGCGGCGGCGATTTCCTGTTGAAGCTGGTCGCGCGCGACACCGCGCACGAAAACCAGCTAACCCAACGCCTGACCGGCCTGCCGACCGTAAGCCGGGTGCAGACCCTGCAAACCATCCGCACCAGCCGCAACCTGTCCGGGGTGCCATTCCCCGAAGTGCCGGCGCGCGCGGTATGACCGAACCCGCCGTTGCTCCGGTGCTGAGCGTCATCGTCCCCTGTTATAACGAACGTCCGAACGTCGCCCCGATGATCGCGAAACTCCATGCCGCTTTGGCCGGGATCGCGTGGGAGGCCATTTACGTGGACGACGACAGCCCCGACGGCACGGCGGCCGAGGTGCGGCGTATCGCCCAGACCGACGCCAGGGTGCGCTGCCTCCGTCGGGTCGGGCGACGCGGGCTGGCCTCGGCGGTGATCGAGGGTGCTTTGTCCTCCTCCGCCGCGTTCGTCGCGGTGATCGATGGCGACATGCAGCACGACGAAACCCGCCTGCCGGAGATGCTGGCGGCTTTGCAGGCCGGCGACTACGATCTGGCCGTGGCCAGCCGCCATGTCGAAGGCGGCGACAACACCGGGCTGGCGAACCGCTGGCGCCACATGCTGTCCGACGGCGGCATCGCGCTGTCGCAGATCTTCCTGCCGGTGAAGCTGACCGATCCCATGAGCGGCTTCTTCATGCTGCCGCGCCCGTTGTTCGAGGAACTGGCCCACGGGCTGAACGGGCAGGGGTTCAAGATCCTGCTCGACCTCGTGCTGTCCGCCCCGGCGCCGCTGCGGGTGCGCGAAGTCCCCGCGACTTTCCGGGAGCGTGTTGCCGGGGAAAGCAAGCTCGATCTGCTGGTGATGATCCAGTTCGGCGGCCTGCTGCTCGATAAAATCTGCGGCGGGCTGCTGCCGCTGCGCTTCATCTCGTTCGGGCTGGTCGGCGCGGTGGGCGTGCTGGTGCATCTGTCCGTGCTCGCCGGATTGCGGCAAGGCACCGGTCTGAGCTTCGAGATCGAGCAGACCATCGCCACCGTCGTCGCCATGATCTTCAATTTCAAACTGAACAATTCCATCACCTACCGCGATCAGCGGTTGCGCGGCCCACGGCTGTGGCGCGGGCTGGTGCTGTTCATCGCCGTCTGCGGCGTCGGTGCGGTCGCCAATATCGGCATCGCCAACGTGCTGTACGAAACGCATACGAACTGGACTGCCGCCGGGGCGATCGGCGCCATTATCGGGGTTGTCTGGAATTACGCGGTGTCGGCAACCCTGGTGTGGCGCGCGCGTTGAGGCTGGCCCTCGCCGCGCTGGCGGTGCTGACCGCCGTTCGGCTGTTCTTCGCCGCCATCCTGCCGCTGACCCCGGACGAGGCGTACTACTGGGTCTGGTCGCACGCCCTTGCGCCCGGTTACGTCGATCACCCGCCGATGGTCGCCCTATGGATCCGCGCCGGAAC
>JANXMB010000038.1 GCA_025354865.1 Acetobacteraceae bacterium
CTTTGGGCGTCGTCAAGTTCGAGCCAACGGTTGAACTGCTTCTGCGAGAGGCGCGTGGTGCTGTCGATGCTGCTGACGCCGTGATCGCGGAGGGCCGTATCGTCGCCCTCGGTCGCGAATGCGATCTGGTTGCGCAAGTCCGCCATGCGATTGTTCACGGGAGTCGCCGAGAGCATCAGAACGCGGGTCTTCACGCCTTCCTTGATGATCTTCCGCATGAGCCGGTCGTAACGGGTTTCGCTGCCGACACGGGGGGTCTTCTTGTTGCGGAAGTTATGCGACTCGTCGATGACGACGAGGTCGTAGTTGCCCCAGTTCACATGAGAGAGATCGATGTCGCCGGAGAGACCTCCATCACGAGACAGATCGGTATGATTCAGGACGTCGTAATTCAGCCGGTCGGGCGCGAGGATATTGCGGCGATCGTTGGCCCGATAGAGGGTCCAATTGTCTCGCAGGCGCTTGGGGCAAAGCACAAGCACGCGGTCGTTGCGAAGCTCATGGTATTTGATGATAGCGAGCGCCTCAAACGTCTTCCCGAGGCCCACGCTGTCGGCGATGATGCACCCGCCGAATCGGTTCAGCTTATCGATCGCGCCAATGACGCCGTCACGCTGGAATCGATAGAGCTTCTTCCAGACAACCGTGTTGTGTATGCCAGTGGCTGATTTGATGATCCGCTCTTCGTCCATATCGTCGGCACGGTCGCGGAACAGGTGAAACAGGATGAGCGCGTAGACCCGAAACGGGTCTTGAAGCGCGGCTCGGTCGTCCAGCGCGGCGATCAATTCGGCCTTTTGGCCTGGGCGTGTTTGAAGGGCATCCCACTGCGATTCAAACCATTGGCTGAGCAGGTTGCTCTCGTCGGCGGTTTCGGATGCCTGGATGAGGCTCAACGGATTTCCAGGGGTGATACCTAAACCTTCAGTACTAAACGAAAAGGAACCGAGCACGGCTTGTTGGGGTTTGCCGGCTCCGTCCCGCAATACCAAAGCCCCCTGCGGCACGGAACCGGGCGCGCGGCGCAGTTCGACCTTATCCTGAAACCATGCCGCGAACCGGCTCGCGAGCCAGCGGGCCTGCAAACGATTTCTCGCACTTCGATCCGCATCGCTCCCCAAGAGCGCCAAATCGGCTCCTTCCGGAGGGAGCAGCAGGCGTATCTTCGCGGTTTTTGCCAGGTCACCGAGCAGTTCTGAATAGGCAAAAAGCGACAGCGAGGAGGTCACCATGTCCAACTGAGCGCCCGGGACCAGGGAGGGGCGAACAAGGTCGATGACGCGTTCGGTGCCTGTGTTGCGAATCAGCTTCACGCGCGCGGCTTCTTCGGGGAACGCATCGGATGGCATCCATGCCGCCGCGCATTTGATCGCAGCCGGCCCGGAGAGAGACGTAGAATTCGGATTTCTATTGCCATTTTGAGCGACCGTGTTCCTCGCACTTTGGTTCTATGGCCGGCATCCCGTTCGGGATCCGGCCCTCTGTCGCGAATTTTTTTATGTGCCGACGTCTTTCCATGGATTGACGATCTCAACCCCGCATCCTTCGAAGTCAGGCACGTTCCGGGTGGCGAGTTTCGCGCCGCGTGATCGGGCGATCGCCGCGATCTGTGCGTCCGCCTGGGAAATAGGCCGACCAGCCTGGCGGCGGCCGGCGGCGAGCGGAGCGAACGCATCGGCTGCTTCGGAGTCAAAGGGCAGGATGCGCCCGCGAAAGTAGATCTCGAACGCGGTGTGGGCAGCCTGTTCCAAACGGTCCCGGCGCTTTCCCTCCGGCACCAAGGCGATGCCATAGAGGATTTCCGCCCGCGTGATGGCCGAGACGAACACGGTTGCAGCAGGCATGGCGTCGATCCAGGCCAGGACAGAAGGCTCGGGCGCCGATTTCATCAGCTCGGAGACGATGTTGGTGTCGAGGAGGATCATTCGTCGAACGTCAGCGGCTCGCGCATTGGTTCGCGCGGCACCTCCGGCATGTCGAAGCCGCCCAAGGGTTTGAACAGGGCGTTGATCGCCGTGCCCAGGTTCTTTGGCGCTTGCAGCTCTCGATTGAGCGAGGAGCGGAGGATGTCGCGTGCCTCATCCTCCATCGATCGGCCGTGAACGGCCGCCTGAATGCGGAGGCGGGATTTCAGGGCGTCGTCCAGGTTGCGAATCGTGATGCTCGCCACGGTGCGTCCTCAGTCAGCATTGATGGGATCATAGGCGATGATTGCGTGGCACGCCATCGCGGTTTTGCCGCTTATCCGACCGGCCCGTGGCCAGGGCGATAATACGGTTCCGGTGTTCGTTTTGGAGACTTTGTTGTGCATAATTCGTCGCTTCCATTACCATACACACTGGCCCTGGAAACCCGACGAAATTCGCGAAAATCAGCACTGTATGCGAAAATTTCGCGTGGAAAATCTAGGCTCGCGCATGGGTGCCATCCCTTGGTAAGGGAGAGGTCGAGAGTTCAATCCCCTCCAGCAGCACCACTTAAATCGTTGAAAACACCGATCCCGGCTGGCCGAATTACACTTCCGCGACCGGATACCGGACGGCCAGAATCTCCATCGTCTCGATGCCGCGCGGTGTGTGCACGGCAACCTCGTCGCCCACCCGAGCCCTAGCTTTGATCAAGGCAATGGCGATGGGGGAGGTCAGGCTGACTTTGCCGTGGCCCATATCCGCCTCATCCACGCCCACGATCGTCACCGTCCGCTCGGCATCCGACTCGTCGATATATGTGACGGTGGCGCCGAAAAACACGCGATCGCGCTGGGTTTGGTGGGCAGGATCCACAACCTCGGCATTTTCCAGGCGTTTGCCGATGAAGCGGGCGCGGCGATCGATCTCCCGCAGGCGGCGTTTGCCGTATTGGTAGTCGGCGTTTTCGCTGCGATCGCCATTGCCGGCAGCCCAGGACACCAATTCCACCACGCGGGGACGTTCGACCCGCATGAGTTGGTCGCGTTCGGCCTTCAGCGTCGCATGGCCGGCGGGGGTCATGTAAAACTTCCCCCCCAGCGCAAGCCGGGGGGCTTCGTCGTCGTCATCCATTCCGAAGGGCCTTGGCTAAGCCTGCCGATACAATTTCTGCGCGTTACCGAGGAAGAAATCCCGCTTCTTCTCCTCGGCCAACGGCATCGGGAGCGCCTGGTCGGGATCGTCGTAATCCCAATGCGGGTAATCCGTTGCGAACAGCAGCCGGTCCCAACCGATCCAGTCGATGGCATCCAGCACCTGCTCGCGCTTCGCCGGCTCCTCCATCGGTTGGCTCGTCAGCCATATGTTGCGATGGATGTATTCCGACGGCAGCATTTTCAGATGCGGCGTTTCGACTTTCAGCCGGTTCCACAATTTGTCCAACCGCCACGCCAGCGACGGCATCCAGGCAAATCCGCCTTCGATCATAACCACTTGCAGATTCGGGATGCGTTCGAACACGCCTTCGATGACCAGGGACGTGACAAAGGTCTGGCAGGATTGGGCGTGACCGACCATGTCTTCGATATAGAAGGACGGCCAACCGGCGCCGCTGGACGGATGCCCACCGAACCCGAAGGCATGCACGCCGATGGGCATGCCGGCCGCCGCCGCCGCTTCGTAAAGCTTCCAATATCGCTTCTGTCCGGCCGGCTCGGCGGTCCGATTGAGCATCAACACCTGCACGAAGCGCGGATCGCCGGCATAAAGTTCCAGTTCCGCCAGCGCCGCGTCCGGATCTTCGAACGGCACGACCAGCGAGCCTTTCAGGCGCGGTTCCGGGATCAGCCACTCGTTCAAAATCCACTCGTTCATCGCGTGGCAGACGGCTGCCCCGAATTCCCGATTCTGATACGCCTGCCCGTTGTCGCCGGTGGGATTGAGAATGCCGAGCACACAGTTGTTCTGGTCGAGGAGTTGCTTCTGCATGAACGCGAGGGAACTGCCGGGCCGTCCGCCGGCCGGCGGCCAGGCATCGCGGCGCGACGCATTCGGCTGGCTCTTGGGATACGCCGGGCCCGCCTGATAGGCCTGTCGCGGGCGGGCACCGAACATTTTCATATGCTCGATCCAACGCTGCTCCAGATAGGGGTGCAGTTGCTTGTCGTTGCTGCGCTGCGGATGGATATCGCAGTCTGCGGTCATCTGCTTCGACGCGTTCGTGCCGAGCGCTTGGGGGCGTTGCGCAACCTGAACATTCATGGGCTTGGCTCCGTTGGGCCTCGAATAGCGCGATCCTGCGCGCATTCGTCGAACAGCGCCAGTCTCGCCTTGCATCGCGTCGATGGATCGCTTAGGTGCCGAGGTTATTGGGGCGCCCTACAATATGTGTGCCGGGAAATCCGGATGCGCTCCTGATAACAATAGCATAGGGAGTTGCGCGGAATGGTTGCAAATATTGGGTCGATCCTCTCCGGTCGCCGAAGCCTGCTCAAAGGCGCCGCCGTCGTCGGCGGGTTGCAGGTCGCCAGCCCTTTCATCATCAAGGCGCGCGGTGAAACGCCGGTCAAACTCGGCATGGTCGATCCGATCACCGGCAGCCTTTCCGCCCTCGCGGTGACCGAGGTCGAGGGCGCGAAATGGACCGTCGAGCAGATCAACAAGACAGGCGGCATTCTCGGGCGGCCGGTCGAGTTGCTGATCGAGGACAGCGCCAACGATACCGGCACCGGCGTGCAGAAAACCCACAAGTTGATCGAACGCGATAACGTGGACGCGATCATCGGCGACGTGAACTCCGGCATCGCATACGCGATGATGGGCGTGACCAAGGAAAAGGGCATCCTGCACATCGTGCCCGGCGGTCATACCGACCCCATCACCGGCACCGACTGCGCCTGGAACACGTTCCGCACCTGCAACACGACCGCGATGGATACATCCGCCATTACCGGCGAACTGGTGAAGCGGTTCGGCAAAAAATGGTTCTTCATCACCCCCGACTACGCTTACGGCAAGACGCTGCAATCCAATTTTGTGAAGAAATTGCAGGCGCTCGGTGGCGAGTTCCAGGGCGACATGCTGCCGATCGCGACGTCCGACTTCTCGGCGACCCTGATCAAGGCGAAAGCCTATAAGCCGGACGTTCTGCTGAACAACATGGGCGGCTCGGCGCAGATCAACTGCATGAAGCAGTTCCTGCAATTCGGCATGGGCAAGGAAATGGCCCTCGGCGGCGCCTTGTTCGAAATCGAATCCGTACGGTCGGTGCCGAAGGAAGCCCAGGCCGGCTGGTGGTGTATGGAGTGGTACTGGAACACGCCCGGCGTCCCGGCCGTGAAGACGTTCGTCGATGCCATTTCCCCGGTGATCGGCAAGAAACCGACCGCGCGCCATTGGATGGCCTATGTGTCCATTCATGCGGTCCGTTTGGCTGCCGAAAAAGCGAAGTCGCTCAAAGGCATCGACATGGCGCGGGCGCTCGCCGACCTCGAACTGCCGCCGGAAGTGTCGTTGATGCCGGGCAAGATCCGCTATCGTGCCGGCGATCATCAGCTCATGAGCAATATCCACATTGGGCAGATGCACCCGTCCGAAGGCGACCCCGACAATCTCTTCACCATCGCGGCAACAGTGACCGGCGAAGAAGCGGCCGGCTCCGTCGAGTCGACCGGCTGTAAGATGGTCTACCCCGCCTGATTTCCTCGCCCATGCGCCGTCCGGGCTAACCGGGCGGCGTCATTTTATGTTTTCTCGGGCCGAGCGGGTGCCATGTTCCAAGTTGTGATGTTCAACCTCACCAACGGCCTCATCGTTGGCGCGTTCTACGTGCTGATGGCGCTCGGCCTGTCGATGATCATTAACCTGTCCAACGTCGTGAATTTTGCCCATGGCAACTTCCTCGCGCTGGGCGGTTATTTCGCTTTCATGTTGACGCCGTATGTCGGGTTTTGGGGCGCGCTGCTGATCTCGCCGCTGCTGACTGCGGTCGTCGGCTATGCGATCGAACAAATTCTGATCAAGCACGTCTACGCACGCAACCACATCTACAGCCTGCTGCTGACCTTCGGGTTGGGCTTCATATTGCAGGATGTCTGCCGGTTTTTCTGGGGACCGAGCCCGCTGCCGTTGGGGATTCCGGATAGTTTGTCGACGCCAATCACGGCGGACCTGTTCTTCATCACCTGGTACCGGGTGTTCATGGTCGCGGTCGTCATCGTCGCGGTCACCGGCCTGTTCGCCTTTCTCCGCTACACAAGGGTCGGCATGCGTATTCGCGCCGGCACGCTGGACCTGGACACAGTGTCCGCGCTCGGCGTGAACGTCGCAGCATTACGGTCCTACAACTTCGCCGTCGGTAGCTACCTCGCGGGTCTTGCGGGCGTGCTGGCCGCCGGTCAGATCGGATTGAACCCGAACATGGGCGACGACCTGATCATGCCCAGCTTCATCGCCATCATCGTCGGCGGCGTCGGCAGCCTGACCGGCACCCTGCTCGGCGGCCTGCTGATCGGCGTCGCCGCCGCGCTGACCACCGTCTTTTACCCCGCAGCCAGCGAGGCGGTCATCTACGTCATCATGGCTGTCGTGCTGCTGCTCCGTCCTCGCGGACTGCTCGGCGAGGAAGGAATGCTGTCGTGAACGCGCTTCTCCGACATAAATACGCCA
Source organism: Acetobacteraceae bacterium (assembly GCA_025354865.1). Classification (GTDB taxonomy): domain Bacteria; phylum Pseudomonadota; class Alphaproteobacteria; order Acetobacterales; family Acetobacteraceae; genus Rhodopila. Next base: position 6,576 of record JANXMB010000038.1, read on the forward strand.
CCACGGCGATTATCTGGGCGCTGTTGCTGACGGTGCCCGCATGGCTGCCGGTGTTCGGCGGCTACACCGCCCTGGCCGGTCGCGTGCTGGTCTTCGGGTTGGCCGCCATGAGCTTCAATCTGCTGCTGGGTTTCACCGGCATCATGAGCTTCGGCCACGCCGCCTATTTCGGATTGGGCGCCTACGGGTGCGGCTTGTTCCTGAAATACGTCAGCGCCTCCACTCCCCTGGCGATGCTCGCCGGGACGCTGCTCGGCGGCATCGCCGGGACTTTGTTCGGACTGCTGCTGGTGCGCCGGCGCGGCGTGTATTTCGCCATGGTCACCATCGCCTTCGGGCAGGTCTGTTTCTACATCGCCTATAAATGGGACGATTTTACCGGCGGCTACGACGGCTTGCGCGGGTTCGCCCGAGCAGCGCTGGATTTCGGGGCGTTCAAGATCGATATCGCCAATAACAGCACCGCGTTCTACTTCTTCATTCTGGCCGTGTTCGGCGGGGCAGCGGTGTTGCAAGCCCTGCTGCTCAAATCCCCGTTCGGCCGCTCGATGCTGGCGATCCGGGAAAACGAACGACGGGCGCGGTTTCTCGGGCTGCCGATCGAGAAGCACATCTGGCTGTCGTTTTCGATTTCCTGCTTCTTCACCGCGCTGGCCGGTTCATTGTACGCGCTGTTGAACAACTTCGCCGATCCGCTGGGCCTGAACTACATCATGTCCGGCAATATCGTGATGATCACGGTGATGGGCGGGATGCGAGCCTTTTGGGGTCCGCTGATCGGCGCGGTGCTGTTTGTCGCTTTGCAGGATTACGTGTCGTCGATGACCACCAACTGGATGTTCTTCGTCGGTCTGACATTCGTTTGCGTGGTGCTGTTCTTCCCGCGCGGCCTGATGGGCATGTTCCAAAAGGGGGCCCGCACATGACTCCGAAACTCGAAATACGCGGCGCAACCAAAGCTTTCGGCAGCCTGATAGCCGTGTCCGACGTCTCGATGACGGTTCAAAGCGGGGAGCTGCGGGCCGTGATCGGCCCCAACGGCGCCGGCAAAACGACGTACTTCAATCTGATCACCGGATTTTTCCCACCGACGTCGGGCGAAATCCTGCTCGACGGGCAGAACATCAACCGCGTACCCGCCGCCGGTCGCGTCAAACTCGGCATGGGTCGCACGTTCCAGATCACCGAGATCTTCCCGGAACTCACGGTGCGCGAAAACGCGCGCATCGCGGTCGAAACCGGCCAGGGATACAGCCTGCGTTTCTGGTTGAACGCGGGCGATCGCAAACGCATCGACGATGCGTGCGACGAGGTGTTGGAAATGGCGCGCCTGACCGCCAAGGCCGACCGGTTGGTGGGCGAATTGTCGCACGGCGATCAACGCGCCGCCGAAATTGCCATGGCCCTGGCGCTGAAACCCAGCCTGCTGCTGCTGGACGAACCCACCGCCGGCATGGGGGATGAGGAAACCTACCAGGTCACCGGCCTGATCCGCCGCCTGCATCGCGATTCGAAATACACGATCGTGCTGATCGAGCACGATATGCGCGTCGTCTTCCACCTCGCCGACCGCATCTCGGTCCTCGCCGAAGGCAAGCTGTTGGCCGAGGGCACGCCCGAACAAATCGCCGCGAACGAGGTCGTGCAGAACGCCTATCTGGGAAAAGCCGAATGAACGCGATCGAGGTCAGCGGGCTCAACACCTACTACGGCAAGAGCCATATTTTGCACGACGTCAGTCTGTCGGTCGAAGAAGGCTCGATCACCACGCTGTTGGGGCGCAACGGGGCCGGCAAAAGCACCACCATGCGCAGCATCATGGGTTTGACCCCGGCCCGGTCGGGTTCGGTGAAAGTCTTCGGCAAAGAGACCAGCCGCATGGCCCCCTTCCAGGTGGCGCGCGAACGGGTCGGCTACGTGCCCGAAGGCCGGCGGGTGTTCGCCAATCTGACGGTGGAAGAAAACCTCAAGGTGCCGCAGGGCCACAGCGGCCCCTTCGACATTCCCGCGATCTACAAGCTGTTCCCCCGGCTGGAGGAGCGGAAAATGAATAAGGGCCGCCAATTGTCGGGCGGCGAGCAGGAAATGCTGTCCATCGCCCGCGCTTTGTTGCTGAACCCGAAAGTCTTGATCCTGGACGAACCGTCCCAGGGGCTGGCGCCGCTGATCGTGAAGGACGTCTTCAAGATCGTTCTGAGCATGAAAGCCAAGGGCATCACCGTGCTCATCGTCGAGCAGAACGTCCGCATGACGTTGGAAGTGGCCGACACCGCCTATGTCCTCGACCACGGCATCGTGGTGCATCACGGACCGGCGGCAGCACTTGCGGCGGACGAGGCGCTGATTCAATCGCTCGCCGGCGCATCGGCGGAAGCCTGGGACCTGGATAAGGTCTGATCGCCCCGACCATTCCGTCAGACTGTGGGACTCACCTCAGGCGGGAATAAGTCGCCCGCGGATTGTCGATCATCATCTTGCGCACCGTCTCGCGCGACAGGCCGGGGGGCAGAACGTCCTCCCCGTCGAACTGCCAATGCGGGTAGTCGGTGGAGAACAGCAGCAATTCGTCGCTGTCCATGTGATCCATCAGTTTTTGGAACATTTCCTCGGTCGGCGGGCCGTCGCAGGGCTGAATCGTGAGGCGTACGTTATCGCGCACGATCTCGGCCGGGGCACGATCGACCCAGGGCACTTCCATCCGCAGGCCGCGCCAGAACTTGGTCAACCGCCACAGATGCGCCGGGAGCCATGTGAACCCGGACTCCAGCAACACGACCTTCAGCGTTGGGAATTTGGTGAACACCCCCTCGCAGATCAGCGACGTCAGGCACTGCTGAAACGCGGCGGCCTGGGCGGCATAATCCTCGGTATAATAGGATGGCCAACCCAGCGGGGTGACGGGATGGCGGTAGGCGCTGCCGGCGTGAATGCCGATGGGCAGGCCGTGCTTTTCGGCGGCCGCGTAAATCGGCCAGTAATGGCGCTTGCCCAGCGGCATGTCGCCCATGACCAGCATCAGCACCTGCACGAAGCGCTTATCGCCGGCGACGCGCTCGATTTCGTCGACCGCCATTTCCGGGTTCTGCGCCGGAACGACGATCGATGCGCGCAAGCGGGGTTCCTTATCCAGCCACTCGGCCTTCATCCAATCGTTCACCGCCTTGGCGAAGCCGGCGCCCATGTCCTCGCTGAACAGAAGCTGCACCCCGTAAAGGCAGTTCGCGATGGCGATGGAGGTGCGGAACGGATCCAAGGCATGGCGGCGTAGCAGATCGAGGTCCGATCCCGCCTGCTGCCCCGGGATGCGCCAATCCGGCCGCGAGGTGAGCGGGGAATTCTGGGGATACGCGATCGAATTCAGCTCGTGCATGCCCCGCTGCGCGACGATGTCCCGCCAATGGTCCGACAGATAGGGATGCAGCGCCTTCAAGTTGGGCACCGAGGGGTGGATATCGCAGTCGATACCGCCGGTTTCGATAACGCTCATGGAACTCCACCGCTTGTCCTTGCCGGGAATTCTGGCATGGAATGGTCCGAACGACCAGTACGGAGCCAACGGATCCATGACCGACGAGCCCAAAGACGACGCCAGCGGTCGGTTGTTCTTCCAATCGTCGATCTTCCACGGCACCCGCCTGCCGCGCCGACCGCGTGTGTCCGGGGCAACGATCCAGGAGCCGGCCCGTTCCGTGCCCGTCTTCCGCGACTGCGATGTGCTGGTGGTGGGCGGTGGCCCGTCCGGCACCGCCGCGGCCATCGCTGCCGCCCGCGCCGGGGCCGATGTCGTGCTGCTGGAATGCGCCAACCACCTGGGCGGGCTGTCCACCGGCGGCCTGGTCGTCTGGATCGACCGCATGACCGATTGGTCCGGCCATCCCGTCATCCAGGGGATGGCAACCGCGTTGCTGGACCGTTTACCTAGGGATGCCGTGGCCGGACCGCCGCGCGGCCTTTGGGGGTCGGCGGACGAGGCCACCGCCGCTTATTGGCGCGAACGCACCGCCGCCTTCCACGGCATCGTCGCATGGTCCCCCACCGTCGATCCAGAGCACCTGAAGCTTGCGTCGCAGGAGATGGTGCTGGAAAGCAAGGTCCATCTTGTCCTGCACGCTTTGGGATCGATCCCGACGATGGACGGCAACCGGGTAACGGGCGCCATTTTCGAAACCAAGGAAGGCCGCATGGCCATCCGCGCCGCCGTCACCATCGACTGCACGGGCGATGGCGACATCTTCCATCGCGCCGGCGCGGCCAGCGAGAACGACGCGGATCGGCAGGATATCCATAGCTGCATCAACACCGCCTGGATGTTCGGCGGCGTCGATATGCCGCACTGGATCGCGTTCAAAACCGGCCGCAAGGATGCATTCTCAGCCTTCATGGAGCGCGGTCGAGCAGCGTGCGACGGATTGTTCGAGCGGCCTTTCGTATCCTGGCGCGACGATGTGGCACTCTTCATGGGGCCGCGTCTGGCCGGCTATAGCGGCGTCGATGTGGAAGATCGGACCGAGGTCGAGGTTCGCTCCCGCCGCCTGATGTTTCAACATCTGGCGGTTTACCGAGCGCACGCACCCGGGTTCCAGAACGCTTTCCCGATGCTGTCTGCACCGCAACTCGGCGTCCGCCACAGCCGCCGGTTGATCGGCGTCGGCCGCGTGACCCGAAGCGATTGGCCGAGCGGGGCGGTGCGTGCGGACGAAATCGGTGTCTCGCCGTCGTTGTCGCCGAAATTCCCGAACATTTCGGTGCCGTACGGCTGCCTTGTGCCGGCGGCAATCGACGGCTTGCTGGTGGCGGGCCGAGCGATTTCCTGCGACGCAACGAGCCATTCGTTCCTGCGAGAAATACCGCAATGCTGGATGACCGGGCAGGCGGCGGGCGCGGCGGCGGCGATGGCGGTGGCCCAGAACGTGGCCCCGCGCGGCGTCTCGATCGGCCGAGTGCAACACGAACTGCACCGACAGGGCGCGTTCCTGCGCATGGGCGCAGCAGTATCGGCATGATTTCGATAAGGCGCCGGGCCTTCGGGGTCGGGTTGGGGTCGTTGGCGTTGGGCCGCGATGCGTTCGCTTTCGGGCCGGCGATGCAGACCTCTGCCGAGTCCATGGTCGGCCATCCCGCTTTGGTCGAACCGTCGCTCCGCCTGCCGCCCAGCGACAAACCGACCGTCGCCCTGACATTGGACGCCTGCCCCGGCGGCTTCGACGAGCGCCTGGCTCGGGCATTGGTCGAGCATGGCATTCCCGCAACCGTTTTTGTCACCGCAACCTGGATCGAACGCAACCCCAACGGTCTGGCGTTTCTCCTGGCGCATCGCGACGTATTTTCATTTCAGAACCACGGACGGCGGCACCTACCCCCGGTTCTGGGAACCGGATCGATCTTCGGATTGCGGCCCGCCGGCACTTTGGATGGAATCCGAGCCGAAATCGTTTTGGGCAACGATGCCATCGTCGCGGCAACCGGCGAACGGCCGGCGTGGTATCGCGGCGCAGCGGCCCTCTATAGCCCCGAGGCACTCCCGGCGATCCGGCAAATGGGCTTCGCCATCGCCGGATTTTCCCTGAACGCCGATGCCGGCGCCTCCCTGCCCGCCGCCAGCGTCGCCTCCCGCATCGCGAAGGCTCGGGATGGCGACGTCATAATCGGGCACATCAACCAACCGCTCCGCCCCAGCGGCGCAGGCATCGCGGCTGGGGTCGTCGCGCTGAAAAACCAGGGGATGGCATTCGCCTGGCTTCCAGCCGTTCCCTCCGCCGTCTGATCCCGCGCAATCAAACCGCCATGTAGCCGCCATCGACGTTGTAACAGGCGCCGGTGACATAGGACGCGCGATCGCTGGCCAGCCACACCACCATCTCGGCGATTTCCTCGGGCTTACCCATGCGGCCGGCGGGGGTGTTCGCCATGATCTCGGTCCCGCGTCGGCGCATCGCATCGACCGTCATGTTGGTTTCGATGTAACCCGGGCAGACGGCATTTACCCGAATGTTGTCCCCGGCATATTCGATCGCCGCAGTCTTTGTCAGGCCGAGCACACCGTGCTTGGCGGCGACGTAGGCAGAGGATGTGCGCAGCCCGACCAGGCCGGCGATCGAACCGGTGTTGACGATGACCCCGCCGCCTTGGGCGATCATCTGCGGCAGCTCGTGCTTCATGCACAGCCACACACCCTTCAGGTTGACGGCGATCATCCGATCGAACGAGTCATCGGCCCATTCGTGCGTGCGCTTGCCCGAGGCATCGACCTGGAACCCGGCGATTCCCGCATTGTTGAACGCGCAATCGACCCGCCCATAGGCCGCCACGACGGCAGCGACCATCGCCTGCACCGCCGCACTGTCGGTGACATCGCCGGTCAGCGTCATCGCTTGCCCGCCCGCCGCGTTCACCAACGCCACCGTATCGCGGGCCGCTTGTTCATTGAAATCCGCCACCGCCAGCCGCGCACCCTCCCGCGCAAAAGCCAACGCCGTTGCTCGGCCGATTCCGCCGCCGCCACCGGTAATGAGGGCGGATTTTCCTTCGAGGATGCCGGACATTCGATTTTCTCCCTTATCGGAGCGCCTTTTGGCCGCCCGCGCGCGGTTGGTGCGCTCTATATCATTGTTTTATATGATAGATTTATGACGAGGCACAGAATGCCGAAGCCCGGATCGGGGGTCGGCTTCCGGCACAAAACGGCCCCGGGATTTCCCCCCCCGGGGCCGGTGTACAGGCCGGGTCCGCAGCCTCAGGGCACCAGTACGGTGCTGCCCGTCGTCTTGCGCGATTCCAGCGCGATATGCGCCGCAGCGGCGTCCTTCAGCGCGTAGGTCTGGTTGACCTGGATCTTGACCGCGCCGCTCGCGACGACTTCGAACAAGCTGGCCGAAACCGTGCGAAGGTCGGCGGTCTTCGCGGTGTAGGTCGCCAAGGACGGCCGCGTCAGGAACAGGCTGCCTTTGGCCGCCAGCACGCCGAGGTCGAACGGCGGGACCGGGCCGGACGCCGCGCCGTAGCAAACCATCAGCCCCAGCGGCGCCAGACAATCCAAGGACGTCGCGAACGTGTCTTTGCCGATGCTGTCGTACACGACGGGTGCCATCGCACCGCCAGTAATGCGCTTCACCTCGGACACCAGATTGGAATATCCGACAACCGTATGGTGCGCCCCGTTCGCCCGAGCCAATTCGGCTTTTTCGTCGGAGGATACGACGCCGATGACGGTCGCGCCGATATGCTTCGCCCATTGGCACAGAATCAGGCCAACGCCGCCGGCCGCCGCGTGCACCACGATGGAGTCGCCCTTTTTCACCGCGTAGGTGCGATGCAGCAGGTATTGCGCCGTCATGCCTTGCAGCATCATCGCGGCGCCGGTCTTGAAGTCGATCGCATCCGGCAGCTTCACCAGCTTATCGGCCGGGATCGCCCGATCGGAGGCATAACCGCCAAGCGCGCCGGCATAGGCCACGCGGTCGCCGGCCTTCAGATCGGTCACGCCCGCACCCACGGCAGTCACCGTGCCCGCGCCTTCCTGACCGATGATCAGGGGCATGTTCGGGGCTTTGTAGAGACCGGTCCGGAAATAGACGTCGATGTAGTTCAGACCGACCGCTTCCTGCTTGATCGACACCTCTCCCGGACCGGGCTCGGGGGTGGGGATATCCTCCCACTTCATCACCTCGGGGCCGCCATTGGCGTGAATGCGGATGGCCTTCGACATAGTGTTCTCCGTGCGAAAAGGGTCGCCGAACCGGCGGCCGCGAAAAAATTGTGCTAGAGCAGGACGCCGGTGCCCCCTTCGAGGGTCAGCAACCAGCGTTTCGTCTCCGCTCCGTCGCCGCCGGAATAGCCGCCCAGATGCGATCCGGCTACTACCCGATGGCAAGGGATCATCAATGGTATCGGGTTCGACCCATTGGCCTGACCGACCGATCTCGGGCTGCCCCCGGCCACCGCCGCGATTTCCCCATAGGTTCGAACGGCGCCGTACGGGATGTCGGTCAACGCCTGCCAGACGCGCCGACGGTACGCGGTGCCGGCGGGGGCGAGCGGCAGGTCGAAGTGTTTGCGTTCGCCGTCGAGATAGGCGTGCAACTGGACCTCCGCCTCCAGCAACAACGGGGTCGAAGACTGCGCCTCGACCCAACCCCAGTCGAGGGAGACGATGGCGCCGTCCTCCTCGAAAACGGTGATGTCGCCGACCGGCGTATGCAGAGAACGGTGGGGCAAGGCAGCTTCGATCCCGAACGGAAAAACGGATGGCAGACCCGCGCGCGGCAGGAGTCAAGCCCACAAAAAAACGCCTTTGCGTTAACCATTTATTTACATGTCCCTGCCCATAGTGCTGCCGACATCCTCTCGCAAACGGTGCCGGCACATGCGTTTCGAAACAATTTTCCTGATAGGCGGGGCGTCGGCCTCGGCGGGTGCGCTGCTGGTTTGGTTGGCGATCCGCGCGCGCCTCGGTCGGGTGACCCAAAATCTACGGATGCGAGACTGGGCGCTCGCCCATCAGGCGGCGGAACACGCCGATCGGCAAATGCTGTTTCAAGCGGCGATGGAGCACGGGCCGCAGGTCGTGGTGCGGTTGGATGCATCCGGCCATCCCGTCTACATCTCCCCCTCCTGCCGGCCGGTCTTCGGCTACGGGCCGGCCGACATGCCCAAGTGCTTCGGCGCCGATCTCATGCATTTCGCTGCGGATACCTGCCTTCGCGTGCGTCACCGGGATGGGCGCACGCTGGCGATCCACGCCCAAAGCCACCGGCTACCGGACGAACAAGGCGTCGTGCTCCTGCTGACGGACGTGACCGCGCACCAGAACGCCGAAGCCCGCCTGTCGGACGCGCGGGTGCAACTGGCCCAACGGGCGGAGCGCGATGGCCTGACCGGGCTGGCCAACCGCGATTGCTTCCTGGCCGCCGTCGAACGCGCCTTGGCCGGCAAGGAGGAGGTCGCGGTATTCCTGGTCGACCTCGATCGTTTCCGCCAGATCCACGACCGCCTCGGACACGATGCCAGCGATTCCGTGCTGCGGGAGGTCGCGGCCCGACTGACCTTGGCAATGGTCGGCGAACCGCTGGTCGCGCGCCTCGGCGACGACGATTTCGCCGTGCTCCTGCGCGCCGCCGATGGCGACGCCCCCCTCGCAGCCCGAGCACGCGATCTGATTCGCATGCTGGAGCCGCCGGTACCGACAGGCACCGCAACCGCGAAGATCGGCGCCAGTATCGGCATCGCCGCCGGGCCACGCGATGGCACCCACGCGACCGCCTTGTTGCGGGCGGCCGATATCGCCATGACCCATGCGCGAGCGGCCGGAGGCAATACCTACCGCTTCTTCGAATCCCACATGGCACATGCGATGGAACGCGCCGACGAACTCCGCCGGGAACTGCCGGGCGCCATCGCGGCCGGGGAGATCGTGCCGTATTTTCAGCCGCTGGTGCGGATCGACGACACCTCGGTTGTGGGATTCGAGGTTTTGGCGCGATGGGAGCATCCGATCCTGGGCGTGCTGCCGCCGATCGACTTCCTGTCCCTGGTCGAGGAAACCGGCCAATCCGCCGCCATGTTCGGATCGCTGCTGGTGTGTGCCTGCCAAGCGGCGCGGGACTGGCCGGCCCATATCAAACTGTCGGTCAACATCTCTCCCATCGAACTGCAGGACGAAACGCTGCCCGACACCGTCCGCGACATTCTGGAATCCACTGGGTTCTGCGGCGATCGGTTGGAGGTCGAGATCACCGAAAATGCCCTGATCCACGATGCGAAAGTCGCGCGACAGGTTCTCGACCGACTGCGGCAGCTCGGCTTATCGGTGGCTCTGGACGACTTCGGCACCGGATTTTCCAGCCTGTACCACCTGCGCGAACTCCCCTTCGACAAGGTCAAGATCGACAAGGTGTTCATGCGCGGATTGGTGTCCGACCCCGAGGCATCGCGCTACGTCGCGGCCATCGTCGATTTCGGCCACGCACTCGGGCTCGATCTGACGGCCGAAGGGATCGAGGACACCGAGACCATGAACCGCCTGCGCGAACTCGGTTGCACATTCGGACAAGGCTACCTGTTCGGGAAACCGATGCCCGCCGAAGCAGCACGCAGCATGGTCACTGCCAATCGGATCGCCCAAATGGCCGCCGAATAGCGCCCGGCCGAACCACGATCACAGCGCCTGGGCGGCCTGCAAAACCGCTTCGGCATGACCGGGCACGCTGACCTTACGCCAGATTTTCGCGATCTTACCGGTGTTATCGACCAGGAAAGTGCTGCGCTCCATGCCCATATATTTCCGGCCGTACATCGATTTCTCGACCCAAGTGCCATAGCGCTCGGCCACCGCCTTGCTCTCATCGGATGCCAGGGGAAAGGTCAGCCCGTACTTGTCGGCAAATTTCTCGATCGGTTTCATCTTGTCCGGCGACACACCGACGACATCGAGGCCGATTTTACCCAACTGGCCCAACGCCTCCTGGAACGCGCAGGCTTCCTTCGTGCAACCGGGCGTATCTGCCTTGGGGTAAAAATACAGCACGAACGGTTTCCCGGCCATCGCCGCAAGGCTCGCCGTGCGTCCACCCGTCGCCGGCATGTCGAAATCCGGTGCCATGTCGCCTTCTTGCACGCTCACGTTCCAACCTCCCCGATGTGGCGGACGAAGACCGCCCGCACTTGCTTCGCCAAATCGTCCAACGTCGCGCGCAAACCGGCCACATCGTCGGCTTCCAGCTTCGCCGCTCGCGCCGCCGCCAGCAAGGGACGGGCCGAGGCTTCCGGCAGAACTTCGCCGACCTCCCGCCCGATCAGAATGCGCATCATGCCTTGAATCGTGCGCCAGACGCGGTCGGCCTGGATCAATAGCGCCATATCGTCCTTTGGCAGCAACCCGGCGTCGCCCAGCCGCCGCAACGCGATCCGCAGCGTCGGATGACAAACCGACGGGTGGGTTCGCCCGTGAATAAGCTGGAGCGCCTGCCCCACGAATTCGACCTCGATCTGCCCGCCGGGGCGCAGTTTCGCATCCCATGGCCCGTCCGACGGCAGGTCGCGCAGCATCCGGGTCCGCATCGCGGCGGCGTCCGCTCGGATCGTCGCAGGATCGCCGGCTTCGACGATCACCTTGAAGATCGCGGCTTCCACCGCCGCGCGCAGACCGGGCGGCCCGGCGACAACCCGAGCCCGGGTGAGCGCCATGCGTTCCCAGGTCCAGGCGTCTTCGGCGTGGTACCGTTGGAAGCTCGTCAACGACACCGCGACCGGCCCCTTATTGCCGGATGGCCGCAGTCGCATGTCCACATCGTACAGCCGGCCCTCGATCCCCGGCGCGGTCACGGCAGCAATGTAGGAATGGGCTGCACGCACAAACCACTGGCTGGCCGGCAGGCTGCGCGCGCCCCGGCTTTCGGTCGCGTTCTCGGGGTGGTCGTAGATCAGCATCAAATCGAGGTCGGAGCCGGCCATCGTCTCCCGCCCGCCGGCCTTGCCCAGCGCGACCACAACCATACCGCCGCCGCGCACCTTGCCGAAACGCTCGGAGAAATCGGCAAGGACGGGTGTCAGGATCGCCGCCAACGCCGCCTCGGCCATCGCGGATCGGCGCTCTCCGGCCGCATCGGCTTCGAGCCGCCCTTCCATCTGGCCCACCGACACCGCGAATTCCTCGGCCTTCACCGCGCGGCGGGCGATTTCGATCGTGTCTTCCAGCCGCCGGGCATCCTTCAGGCGCGCGCGCAATTGACGTGGGGGCGGTTCGCCTTCGTCCGGCCACAGCAGCCCCTCCAACGACGCCGGATACAACGCCAGATGCTCGGCCAACCGTGGGGAGGCGCCGAGCACGGCGGCGACCCGATCCAACAGGCTGGGATTGTGTTGAAACAAGGATAGCAGTTGCACCCCGGTCGGTTGCGCCGCGATAAACCGGTCGAACCGCACGAAAGCCTCATCCGGGACCGGCTGCGCGGCCAATTGCCGCAGCACCGTTGGCAGCATCGTCGCCATCAGCTCCCGCGCGCGCGCCGATCGCAGGGCCCTGACATGCCCGGCTTGCCATGCGCGCACGGCAGAAACCACTCGGTCGGGATTGCCGTAACCCATCGCACGCAGCGCCGTCGCCGTCGTCGGCGGGGCCGGTCCATCGCCCGCGAAATCCAACACATTGTCCGCGGGCAGCCCGTCCAACGGTTCCGGCACCAAAGCAAACACGTCGCGATAATGCGTTCGCACCCGGCCGAGTTGGCGCAGCAGGGCCCTGGCGAAGGATTTGGCGTCCGGATGGCCCATGAAAGCCGAGATCCGGGCGATATCGTCCGCCGCTTGGGGCATGTCGTGGGTTTGCCGATCGGCCACCATCTGCAACCGATGTTCGACTTGCCGCAAAAACCGGTAAGCGGTCGAAAGCTCGGTCGCAGCGCGCGCGGGAACCAGCCCGGCACGCGACAGCAAGCGCAACGCCGCCAGCGTTTGCGGTGTCCGGAAGGTCGGATCGCGCCCGCCCCAGACAAGCTGGAGGGTCTGCGCCATGAACTCGATTTCGCGAATGCCGCCCTCGCCGAGCTTGACGTTGTGGCCAGCAACGCGGGCGATCGGGTCGCGGGCGGCGGTCAGCGCAGTGCCTTTGTGTGCGTCGATCCGCCGTTTCATCGCATGGATGTCGGCCACCGCCGCGAAATCCAGCCCGCGCCGCCACACGAAAGGGCGAATGGCCTCCAGAAAGCGCCAGCCCAAGGCCAGATCGCCGGCGACGGGACGGGCCTTGATCATGGCCGCCCGTTCCCAGTTCTGCCCCATACTCTCGTAGTAGGTAATCGCCGCATCGAGCGAGATGGCGGGCGGCGTCGCCGCCGGATCGGGGCGGAGCCGCAGGTCGGTGCGAAACACGTAGCCGCCGGCGTCCCGCGCCTCCATCAGCGTGACCATGTCGCGCGACAGGCGCACCATGAACCGCCCCAGCGCATCGCCAGCCGTCCGATCCGTGTAATGCCCGGCGTCCGGGTCGTAGAGCAGGATCAGATCGACGTCGGAGGAATAGTTCAACTCCCGCGCACCCAACTTGCCCATGCCCAGCACGGTGAAGCCGGAAGCCGGAGCCGGTCGCGCCGGATCGGTCAGCCGCAGGTCCCCGGCGTCGTGGGCGGCCCGCAGGAGATGCGCGACGCTGAGCGACAATGTGGCTTCGGCGAGGGCCGACAGCGCCTCGGTCACTTTCTCAAGGCGCCATAGACCGCCGATATCGGCGACCGCGACGGCCAAGGCCACGATCCGCTTGGCTCGCCGCAAGGCAGCCGCGACGCGGTCCCTTGCGGTTTCCGGCGGCACCGCGATCAGCGTTGCCATCGCCTCCTGCACCACGGCATCGGGGCCGCTTGCAACCAGCCGTCCGATCGTCGCAGCCTCCCGCACGGCGAGATCGGCCAGATACGGGCTATTACCGCCGAGGCAGCCCAGCAGCGCGGCCACCGGAGCGGACGCGACCAGCCGGCGTTCGGCGCGACCGACTTCCGCGAACCGCTCGACGGTGCGCTGCGCAGCCCGCGGATCGTGGGGCGTTGGCCAGTGCGGCGGAAAAGAGAAAGTCTGCGTTGCCATGTCGCTCTACGCTGCCGGGTCTATCGGCGCCGGGTCAAACTTCCCTGCGATCGGGGTCGGCCGATTTTGTTGACCCTGTGGGACCCGCCACCTACATACCCCAGAACGCTCGGAAATGCAGCCGCACACCCGACAGGTGCGACATACGACCGCGCCCATCCACGTGAGAACCGCCGCCCTGCGCCATATCCACCTCAGTCTGCGTCTCACCCACATCCTGGCGAAGTTGCTGTTCGGCGTCCTCGTGCTTGGCGTCGTGCTTCCCGCTCTGCTGGTGGTGCGCCTGTCGCAAGGTCCGATAAACCTCGATTTCCTCGCGGCGCGATTGGAAGCTGCGCTGAACGGCGACGGCGCCCCGACCCGGATCGGCATCGGCGGCATCGTTCTGGCGTGGGAGGGTTTCCACCAGGGGTTGGATCGACCGATCGATCTCCGTCTGCGCGACATCGTCGTCGTGGACGATACCGGACGCAAACGACTGGACGTGCCGCGTGTGCGAACAACCCTGTCCGTATCGGCCCTTTTGCGCGGGCAGGCGATACCGCGCGCGGTGGAACTCGACGGGGTGCGACTGACGGTGACACGCGGCGCCGACAATACCGTCGGGATCGACGTCGGAAGCCTGACCGAGGCGACCGACACCGCGCCATCCGAGAGCGCCGATATCGCGGAGGGGCTGGCCGCGCTGATGCGTCCGGTGGGGGGCGAGCGTTTGCTGCGCGCCGGACCGCTGAGCGAACTGCGCCAGGTACGGTTCACCGACTTCGGTTTGCACATCGTCGATCGCGCCCTTGGCACCGCATGGGATGTGCCCCAAGCGGAATTCGACCTGACCCGACGGAGCAGCGGCGGCATCGACGCCTACGGCTCCGCCACCTTGATGCTGAAGGATCGACGCACCACGGTGACATTGTCCGCCGCATCCTCGCCCGATCTGGAAAACATTCGCGCGCGCTTCGCCCTCGGCCCCATCGTTCCCGCCGCCCTGGGCATCCCGTCGCTGGAAACCTTCGATGCACCCGTGTCGGTCGAGGGTTCGGTCGAGTTTTCCCGCACCCTGGCGTTCCGCACCGGCACGCTCAAGCTGAATGCCGGCGCGGGCGTCTTGCATCTGGGCGATGGGACGGTGGCCATTCGATCGGCATCCGCGACCCTGGCCGGCACACAGGACGAATTTCGGATCGACGATGGCGGGTTGGTCCTGCCTGGGATCGGCGGTCGGCCGGATACCGCGCTGTCGCTCGCGGGAACAGTTCAGCGGGGTGCCATGCGCATGACCGCGACGCTGCGAGTGGGATTGGACCAAGTCAGCCTAGCCGATTTGCCGCGCCTTTGGCCGCCCGGCGTCGGCGGTGGCGGGCGTTCCTGGATTACCGAAAACATGACGGACGGCATCGCCCACGACGGGCACCTGACCGTGACGCTGGAAGGCAACAGCGATTTCAGCGGTGTGGAACTCACCCAGGCCTCCGGCACGTTGGAGGCGGACAATGTCACCGTCCATTGGCTCCGCCCAGTCCCGCCCGCCGAGCAGGGGCATGCGCGTATCAGGTTGGTCGATGCGGATACGATCGATATCGTGTTGACGTCGGGCCAGCAGCGGGTCGGCAGCCGCACGCCGATCGCTCTGACCGGCGGATCGATGCATATCGTCGGGCTTTCGACCAAGGACCAGGACGCCGATATCGCGATTCAGGGCAACGGTCCTCTGGCCGATATCGTTGCCTTGCTGCGGGAACCGCGCCTGAAACTGTTGAGCACGCACCCGATCGACCTGCGCGACCCCGCCGGGGAAGCGACCTTATCCTTGAAGGTGAAACTGCCGCTCGAAAACCGCCTGACGCTCGACGACGTCGATATCGGCGCGAACGCTCAACTGCGGCAGGCGCATCTGACCGGTGTCGCGGCCGGGCGCGATTTGGACCGGGGCGAGCTGGAAATCGTGGCGAGCAAAAAGCAGTTGACCCTGAAAGGGGTCGGCCAGATCGGCGGCATTGCGGCGAAAATCGACGGCACGATGGATTTTTTGGCCGGCAAGCCGAGGGATGTCGCGCAACGCATCGCCATCGTCGTCAAACCGACCGTCGCGCAGCTTGGTGCCGCTGGCTTCGACACGCTCGATCTGATCGCGGGCGAGGTGCCGATCGCGGCGGTCTGGAGCAAGCTGAACAACGGCGAAGCGGATATCGCCCTGGATGCCGACCTGAGCGGTTCGGTCGTCGCGATCGCGCCCCTCGCCTGGCAGAAACCGGCAGGCCGACCGGCCAAGGCCTCCGCTCGGCTGGTCCTGACCAAGGATCGATTGAGCAGCATCGACACTATCGTCGTCGAAGGGCCGGACCTGTCGCTGCGCGGCGTCGCCGATGTTGCCGGTGGGCGAATTTCGGCGTTCCGCTTCGAGCGTCTGCGATTGGGCCGCACCGATCTGACTGGCAGCATCCATTTGCCGCCGGGTGGCCCGATCGGCTTTGCGTTGGGCGGCCCGAGTTTGGATATGGCTGCGAAGATCGTCGAGAAGGCGCCGCCACGCGACAAATCCAAGCCGGAGCCGCCGCCCGGCCCGGCCTGGACGCTGAACGGAACATTCGGACGCGTGCTACTCGCGCACGATGTCGTCGCGCAGGACGTGCAGGTGGACGCCGCCAACGATGGGCGTCTGTTTCAGCGTTTGAAGGTCTCAGGCACCACCCAATCGGCCGCCTCGTTCGGTATTGGAATTGAACAGAACCGCGGTATGCGGCGCACGACCGCAACGGCGGCGGATGCCGGGGCGTTTTTGCGCGGTCTGGATGCCGTGCGCACGATGGAGGGGGGCCGCCTGACACTGATCGGCACGTTCGACGACACCACCGCCGCGCACGCGCTGACCGGAACCGCCGAAGTGACCGATTTCCGCATTCGCGGGGCACCGGCCCTCGGCAAATTGCTCCAAGCAATGACACTCTACGGGCTGGTCGATGTCGTGAGCGGCCCCGGTCTCGGCTTTTCCAACCTGACCGCGCCCTTCGTACTGTCGGACGATAACCTGGAATTTCGCGACGCGCGGGCCTTCAGCCCATCCTTGGGCATGACGGTGAAAGGCCATCTGGATATGCACGCCGAGACCGCGAAGCTGGAGGGCACCATCGTCCCCGCCTATTTCTTCAACTCGCTGCTGGGCAAAATCCCCCTGGTCGGCGGGGTGTTCCGCAACGAGGAGGGTGGCGGATTGTTCGCCGCGCGCTACACCATCGAGGGATCGTTGAACGACCCCTCGGTCTTCGTCAATCCGCTCAGCATGCTGACCCCAGGCTTCTTGCGCGGGATTTTCGGCATCTTCTGAACGTCGCGACAGGCGCTGGCGGCGCTTGACCAGGGGCAACAATCGGGGTTGGGTTCGGATCGACACAGGAGCACATGATGGCCAGCAAGAAACCCGTCGCAATCGTATTCGACACCTTCGGCAGCGTGGTCGATTGGCGCAGCAGCCTGATTGCCGACCTATCGGCGTATGGCGCGCAGCGCGGCGTAACGGCGGATTGGCCCGCATTGGTCGATGCTTGGCGGGCGGCTTACCATCCCTCGATGGACCGAGTGCGCAAGGGCGAGGAGCCATGGACCAAGCTCGACGCGCTGCATCGCGCATCGCTGGACAAGCTGGTCGTCGATTTCGGCATCGTGGGCCTGACGGAAGCCGATCTGGTGCACATCAACCTCGGCTGGCATCGGCTGAATGGCTGGGCGGACTCGGTGCCCGGTCTGACTCGGCTGAAATCCAAATTCGTGATCGGGCCGCTGTCGAACGGCAATGTGTCGCTGCTGACCTACATGGCGAAGCATGCGGGATTGCCCTGGGACATGATTTTCGGGTCCGACCTGTTCGGGCATTTTAAACCGGACCCGGAAACCTATCTCGGCGTGGCGAAGCTGATGGATTTAGAGCCGGGTCAGGTGATGATGGCCGCAGCGCATAACGGCGATCTGGGCGCGGCCCGCAAAGCCGGTCTTATGACCGCGTTCTGGCCCCGCCCATCCGAATACGGTCCGCACCAGAAGCGCGATTACAGCGCGGAACAGGATTGGGACGTGGTCGCCACCGACATCGAAGATTTGGCCCGCCAGTTGGGGGTATAATGCCGACCGCATGGCTATTGCGGGCGGAGCAGCGCGGTCGCGTCGAACCGGTGGTAAACGATCGACTTCGGGGCGCCCGGTACCCCCATCGGAATGAAGGTTTCGATCGTGTCGAGCCACACTTTGCCCTCGGCGCGATAGAGCGTCGGCGCAGCGGAAGGGAAGCGGGTGCTCAGGGCGAGCGCCGGCTTCTTTTCATTGATCGAGGCGCGCACGAAATGCGTCAATGGCAACGGCTTACCATTCGGCGTGCCGCGTAGAAACGGAACCAGATCGGCGTCGAATCCGGCCCAGCGATCCCCGTCGTAAATGTCGTAGAACACAGTCGCGAGGACCTGCTCCCCATCCAAAGTCAGCGACGGTGCGAAGGAGAATTTGATACCGCGTGCGGAATCCTGACGGATCGTCGGGATGGGTTCCTTCCATGTGCCTTTCGGCTCCCGATAGGCATAGTAGGCTTGGTCGTTGCCGTAGATGTGGGAAATGCCGGTGCCGTGCCACACCAAATGCAGGCCCCCGGCGGCGTCGGCGCCCACCCGCACCCAATCCGCCAGGGAATCGTTGTCCCCTTGCGGCTCGGCCCATCCGGGGAATTTGCCCAACACATCCTGCGCGTCCGTCCACTGCCCATCCGGCGTCCGGCGGATGGTGCGCAGTTGCCAATATCCGCCCGACCCGACTGCCTTGGCGCTTTCCTTGGGGTCCTTGACCACGCTGCTGAACGCCAGAATCGTGCCGCCTGCCGGATCGGCGGCCAAGGATGCCGTTTTCATCCGCTGCCCGGTCGGCAGCGGCACCGGTTCGGCCTTCCAGGTCTGGCCGCCGTCGGTGGACAGCGCGAACTGGCCGGATGGGGTCACGACCCGCACCCCGCTGGCATCCGCCTGGATCGAGGGGCCGACGTCGCGACCGTCGCTCCTGGCGCCGGTGTCGATCGGCGGGCCGAACGTGTAACCGGACGGCCCGAGGCTTACTTTCCGCACGCGCGCCGTGCCACCGCCTTGCCATACCAGATAGACGGCGTCGCCCGTGGTCGCGAGGGCCGGATAGGCGTTCCAGTCGCCCGGCGTCTTGTCGGCGACATAGATCGGGTCGGTGTCGAATGTTGTCGCCCCGTCGGCCGCGACGGTCAGGCGGCGGTAGACCGGGCCGGTCGGCGCGCCCTGCCGCCCGCTATCGACCCAGACCATGTGAACATGCCCGGCCGCATCCCGCGCGATGCGAGTGGCATTGTTGCCGGCCGTCGCGTTCTCGTCGGCCGATAATCCCACCAGGGTATAACCCGGCGGCAGTTGCACCGGCTCGGCCGCCTGCCCCGCATGGGCGGCAAGACCCAGCACAAACGCGGTTCCCAATAAGTGGCGCATGGCATATCCCTTGGCCCGCCCTTGTGGAGCGGTGCGACAGCGGCACAATACCGCGATAGTCGGACGCCACCAAGGCAACCGCGACAAAATGAGAGCCCACACCAATGCCTGCCCGGTATCTGCTATCCGGCCTCTGCGTCGTGCCGATCGTGTGGATACTGGCGATTTTTCCGCTGCCACCCTGGCCCTTGGCCGCGGCGCTCGTGCTCCTTGCCGCGATACTGTGGCGATACCCGAGCGGATTCCTGTTGGCGATTCCGGCTGTGCTGCCGGCGCTCGACCTGGGGCTTTGGTCGGGATGGACCGGGATCGAGCCGCCGGATCTGTTTGTCCTCGCCGCCCTTGCCGTCCTGATCGTGCGGGTGCCATTGCAGCGTGCCGACTTGGTGCCGTCGGGGTGGCCGGGTGCCGTCGTCCTGGCGATGGTGGGGTGCTACGCGATCGCCGCCGTCATGGGGCTGACCGCACCGCTGGGCTACACCGGACACTCCGATAACCCCTACCTTCGCCCCGACAATGCGCTGCGGCTGCTGAAAGGGCCGATCGAGGCACTCGCGCTGCTGCCGTTCATGCGCCAGCGCCATCGCCTCCACGCCGATACACCGCGCTTGCTGGGGCTGGGTATTGCTATCGGATTGGCCGCCGTCGCGGTGGAAGTCGCAGTCGAGCGGGCGTTGTTTGTCGGTCTGACCGATTTCGCGGCCGATTACCGAGTGGTCGGGCCGTTCGTCAGCATGCGGATCGGCGGCGGGCATATCGGCGCCTATCTCGCGATGGCCCTGCCCTTCGTGCTGACCCTCGGGCTGGGGCGCCGGCGGTGGCCGATGTGGCCGCTGGCAATCGCGATCGGGCTAGGCGGCGCGTACGCCCTGGTCGTCACGTTCGCTCGCACCGCCTATGCGGCCGCCTTGGGATCGAGCGCGATTGTCGGCCTCTTGCTCCTGTTGGCAGCACGGCGGCGGGGGTCTGTATCCTGGGTATTGGCAGCGATACCGGTCGTGTCGATCTTGGCGATCATCGGCGCCGCCGCTTCCTCCACCATGATGCAGCAGCGCTTCAGCACGCTGGCGGTGGACCTGCTCACCCGCGAAGCCAACTGGAAAGAAGGTTGGTCGGTCCGCGATCCCGGCTGGATCGCCAACCTGTTCGGCATGGGCCTGGGCACCTACCAACGAACGATGCTGCTGCGCGCGCCGATCGACCGGCCCAGCGATTTGCGCCTGGAGGCCGATGCGACGGGGGCCTTCGTGTCGCTGATCGGTCTCACCCCGCTCTATCTGGGCCAAAAGATCGCCGCGCCGCCACCCGGCCCCCTCCATCTGACCTTGCGTTTTCGCGGCGACACCGCAGCGGCGGCCATTGGGGTCACGGTGTGCGACAAAGTCCTGCTCTACTCGGAGAATTGCCGAGGCGCGCAGATCCGTCCGAGCACGCCGGGGGCCTGGGAAAATGTCGATGTCCAAATGGACGGAACGGGCCTCGGCGCGGCGGGGGTCGGCATACCTTTGGGCAAACCGGTGGAGTTCGCCTTCTTCGCGCCGACCCTCGGCACAACAATCGCCTTCCGCGACGCCCACCTACGCGATTCTCGGGGCACAGAGATGCTGACCAACGGCGATTTCTCGCGCGGTTTGGATCGTTGGCTTTTCACCGACGACGACCATTTGTCCTGGCGGATCAAAAACCAATACATCATGCAGCTCTTTGAGCTGGGCGCCGTCGGTTTGCTGTCGTTGCTGGCGCTGTGCGGTCTGGCCGGCCTGGGCGGGCTGCGAGCGGCGCTTCGTGGCGATGCGATGGGCGCCATCGTGGCCGGCGCGATCGGCGCGTTCGCGATCTCCGGCGTGTCCGATTACGTGCTGGAGGTGCCGCGCATCGCGACCCTTTTCTATACGATTTGCTGGGCTGGCCTGCTGCAATGGGACGATCGGCGAGCGGGTTGAGCCGGCATTTGTCGGCAGCCCCGCTTCATTTTTCGGCGACTACCGCCGCCTCCCGCAATCGGGCCGCGGCCGCCCGCTCTCGCCAACCGGGCACTTGCGTCGTCGGGCGCACCAAGATCGGCAGCGCGACGCCTTCCAGCAGATGCCAGACGCCGGGCATCGTCCTCGCGGTCAACAGCGCCGATAACGTGGCGAGGCCGACGGCATTGATGTCTCCCTCCAGCCCCGGCCGCAGGTAACGCCCCAGTTCGACCGCCGTCGCCAGCACCATCGCCGCAAGCCCCGCCACGCCCGACCGATACCCGCGCAACCATACGAACACGCCGATCGGCATATACATGACCACGTGACCCACAATATTTTTCGCCGCCGTCGCTTTGGTGACGATGTAGTAGTCGAACAGTGGCAACAAACCGAGCGTGTAGAGATTGTCCAGCGCGACCTGGGGTGTTTGCCAGTTTGTGGAAATCAGCCGATTCACCACCAATAAAATCAGCAGGTAAGGCAACACCGTCCACAGCGCTTTTCGACTGAGCCATGCCCGTAGGCGATGCGGATCCTGACGCACCACCCGCCGCATGATCCAGACCCCGGCCACGACTCCGACGATACGGAACAGAAAGGAAATCAACACCGGCACCCCGCTCAAGAGTAAGGCCGTCAACACAAAGAGTAGCGCGACCCAGGCGCAGCCGCGCAAAACGGCCTCATTGAAGAAGCGGTTGCGCCCATAAGAAGCCAGCACCATCCGCATACCGAACGGCACCATCGCGGCAGCGGTACTGATCAACAACACCGCCTGCACCGTTGCGGGGCGGCCTTCGCCGGTTATGTGGAACAACAATTGCGGCACCCGATCGACCCGCACCATCAAATCGTCCAGGCTGAGGGCAAAATCCAATGGCATCAGCAAAAACACGGTCAACGCCCCGCAATAGAGCCACAGTAAACTGCGCAACGTCTCCCGATAGCCGCCGGCCCGACGCCAGAGCAGACGGACCAATTGATTGTGTGCCAATTGGTACAGCACGATACCGATCAGGGCGCCCGACGCCTGGGCGATCATGTAATTCAGCGTCACCGTGCGCGGCGGAAAGAAAAGCTGGGCGTATTTCACCACCATCAGGAAACCGACCGACAGCACGAACGCCACGAAGGTCGCAAGCGACGCACCCAGCCCGCGATTGAGGCGCGGCGCGATCATGCCCAGCATCAGGAAGCCGAAGGGGACGAACATCGCGAGATTGCCCATCCAATCCGCACGCTGCTCGGAACCGTTGTTCACCCAGACAAAAGCCCGCTGCAGGAATTCTCGCGTGGCCTCGGAAAACGCCATCGAGACATAATGCATGCCCTTGGGGCCGACGACCGTGCTGCCATAGGCAACCACCAACGCATACAGCAGCGTCCACGGCAGAAACCGCATGTTCGAGGAACGTCTAAGACGGCGCTCCGGCATCCGATACGACCCTTTCGACCTTTCGCGCCGCCGCTACATGCCCCAGCGCCGCACGAACCACATTTTCACAGCATGGGTCAGCGCCGCATAGGCCAGCATCATGATCGCGACGCAAACCCAGTACAGCCCAGGCAATGGCACGAAGCCCAACATCGCGCCAAGCGGGGTGTACGGTATGGCACCCCCGATCGCCACGATCGCGATCGTTGTCGCGATCAACGGGGTGCTCGCTCGGCTTTCCACGAACGGGACGCGCGCGGTTCGTATGATGTGAACGATCAACGTCTGGGTCATCAGCGATTCGACGAACCATCCAGCCTGGAACAGCCTCGGTTTATCCCAGGCATCGAACACATAGATCATTGTCCCGAACAAAATATAGTCGAATAGCGAGCTGATCGGCCCGATGAACAGCACGAACCGGGTCAGATTGCCGATATCCCATTTGCGCGGTACCGTAAGATACTCCTCGTCCACCGTATCCGTCGGGATGGTGGTTTGCGAGAAGTCGTACAGCAAATTGTTGGTCAGCACCTGGATCGGGGCCATCGGCAGGAACGGCAGGAAAATGCTGGCGCCGAGCACGCTGAACATGTTCCCGAAATTGGAACTGGCGCCCATTTTAATGTATTTGACGATATTGCCGAAAATGCGCCGACCTTCGAGCACGCCGTCCCCCAGTACCGCGAGGCTCTTTTCCAGCAGCACAATATCGGCGGATTCCTTGGCAATATCGACGGCAGTATCGACCGAGATACCCACATCGGCGGCTTTCAGCGCCGGGCCGTCGTTGATGCCGTCGCCCATGTAGCCGACCACATGACCGCGCGCCTGCAACGCCGCGATCACCCGCGCCTTCTGCGTCGGCGACATTTTCGCGAAGACCGCCACCTGCTCGGCTAACGCGCCCAGCGCATCGTCGGTCAATGCATCGATCTCGGCGCCTAGCACGAGGCGATCCACCGATAGGCCGACCTGACGGCAGACGGTGCGGGTGATAAGCCCGTTGTCCCCGGTCAGGATTTTCACCGCCACGCCGGATCGGCCGAGCGCGGCGATCGCAGCGGCGGCGGTTTCTTTCGGCGGATCGAGGAAGGCAATGTAGCCCAGCAAGGTCAGCCCGCTTTCGTCCGCGACGCTGTAAGCCGCCTTCGGTGCAACGATCTCCTTGCGGGCGACGGCAACCACGCGGAAGCCCTCGTTGTTGAGTTTCTCCATCTCCTGCTTCGCCCGCTCGAAATGGATCGGATCGAGGGAGGCCGTCGTATCGCCGAGGCAATAATGATCGCAGACGGCGAAGATCTCCTCCACCGCGCCTTTAGCGATGAGCAGATGCGTACCGTCCTCGCGCGCCAGAACCACGGACATGCGGCGCCGCTGGAAATCGAACGGCAATTCGTCGACCTTGGCGAAGCGGGGGACGATGTCGGCATATTCCGGTCGTTGCACGTAGGCGACGACCGCATCGTCGAGCAGGTTGCGCAGGCCCGATTGGTAGTGGCTGTTCAGGAACGCATATTCCAGCACCAGCCGGGAATCCCGGCCCTCGAAATCCAGATGGTACTGGAGAACGATCTTGTCCTGCGTCAGCGTGCCCGTCTTGTCGGTGCACAGGACATTCATCGCCCCGAAGTTCTGGATGGAATTGAGCCGCTTCACGATCACCTGCTTGCGCGCCATCGCCAAGGCCCCTTTGGCGAGGTTCACGGTCACGATCATCGGCAGCATTTCCGGTGTCAGCCCGACTGCGACAGCCGTGGCGAACAAAAACGCCTCCAACCAATCGCCCTTGGTCAACCCGTTGATCAGGAACACCGCCGGCACCATCGCAACGATGAAGCGCAGCATCAGCCAGGTGAAACGGGCGATGCCCTTGTCGAACGCGGTTTCGACCCGCGCACCGACCACGCTATCGGCGAGTTTGCCGAAATTGGTGTCGGGGCCGGTTGCCAGCACGATACCCGTGGCAGTGCCATTGAGGACGTTGCTGCCCATGAAACAAAGATTGCAGGCGTCGATCGGATTCTCGACCGGGTCGGCCGGCGGGGTTTCCTGCTTCTCGACCGGCATCGCCTCCCCGGTCAACGCCGACTGATTGACGTGCAGGTCTTTGCTCGCGAGCAGCCGGAGATCGCCGGGAATCAGATCGCCCGCCGACAGCCGCACGACGTCGCCCGGCACCAAGGTATGCAGCGGCACATCCTTGAACGCACCGTCGCGGCGCACGCTGACGGTCGTATGCACCATCGCGCGCAAGGCCGCCGCAGCCTTGTTGGACCGGTGTTCCTGCACGAACGCCAGGGTGACACTCAGGATGACCATCGCGACGATCACCGCCGCCGCCCGCATATCGCCGGTCGCCCAGGATACACCGGCTAGGCCCAGCAGCAGGAAATTCAGCGGATTGCGGGCGCGGCCCAGCAGTTCCCGCACCATCGACTGCGGTCGCTCGCGGGCGATCAGGTTGGGACCGAAGCGCTCCAGGCGGGCAGCGGCTTCGGCCCCGGTCAGCCCCTCCGGCGAGGACAAGGGGCCATCGCCGAACGCCGGGATCGCGGTCAATGCGGCCGCACCTCCATCCAGGTATCGTCCAATGCCCGGCGCAACCGGGTGGCGATCTGGTCGATCTCGGCTTCCGTGACGATCAACGGCGGCGAAAACGCGACGCGATCGCCGATCAACCGGCAAATCAACCCATGCTCCCGCGCGTATCGGTCCACCGTCGCGCCAACCTTGCGCGCCGGATCGAACAGCGCCCGGGTTCCCTTGTCGGCGACCAGTTCGATCCCGACGATCATGCCGATACCCCGGACTTCACCGACCAACGGGTGGTCGATCAAGCGGCCCAAGGCCTGTTGCAGGTAAGGTCCGACCCGCCGAACATGCCCGATCATGTCCATCTCGTCGTAAATCTTCAGCGTTTCCATCGCGACCGCCGTGGTCACGGGATGGCCGGCATAGGTGAAACCGTGCGCGAAATTCCCTAGTTTGCGGCTCTCGTCCAGCATCGCGTCGAACACCCGCTGGTTGATGAGCGTCGCCGAGATCGGCTGCATCCCCGCCGACAACGCCTTCGCGCACGAGATCATGTCCGGCTTCAGATCGTAGGTCTGGCTGCCCCACATATTGCCGGTCCGGCCGAAGCCGCAGATCACCTCGTCGGCGATGAACAGCAGGTCGTATTTGCGGATGACGGCCTGCATCTTCTCCCAGTAGGTGCGGGGCGGGGGCAGACCGCCGCCAGCACCCATCACCGGCTCCCCGATGAAGGCGCCGACGGTGTCGGGCCCCTCCCGCAGGATCAGGTCTTCGAATGCCTGGGCGAGGCGGGTCGCGTATTGTTCCTCGCTCTCCCCTTCCAGATGGTCGCGATAGTAATGCGGGTATTCGGTGTGGAAAAATCCGGGGTAGGGCAGGCCGAAATCGGCGTGCATGTCGGCTTTGCCCGACGCACTGATCGAGGTACCGGTGCTGCCGTGGTAACCCATCTTGCGGCCGACGATCTTGCGTTTCTGCGGCTTGCCGATCGCCGCGTGATAATACCACACCAGCTTGATCGCGGTGTCGTTGGCCTCGGAACCGGAGCACTGGAACAGAACCTTGCTCATCGGGACCGGCGCGATCGCCAGTAGCTTCTCCGCCAGATCGACGCTGTTGTCGTTCGTTGTGCCGCGGTACAGGTGATAGTAGCCGAGTTTGCGCATCTGTTCGTATGCAACGCGGGCCAGTCGTTCGGACGCATAGCCCAGCGACGCGCACCAAAGCCCGGCCGCAGCGTCGAGGTATTCCTTACCGCTATCGTCGGTGACGTAACAGCCTTGGCCGCTGCCGATCACCAGCGGACCATCGGTCATATGGGTAGCCAGATTGGTCTGCGGGTGCACGATCGTTGCAATGTCCCGGGCCTGCACGGAGTTTGGGGCGACGTATGTCATGGCGGACTCCTTCGGTTGCCGGCACAGTGTAACGCTCGTTGACAGGGTTAGGCAGGGGGATAGGTTTCGGCCATGGACGATACCCACCGGATCAATCTGCATCTCGTCTCCGACGCAACAGGCGAGACGCTGAATAACCTCGCGCGCGCCACGATCGTGCAGTTCAAACACGCCGATGTCGTGCACCATCGATGGAACATGATCCGCAGTCGGTTCCAATTGCATCGCGTCATCGAGGGGATCGAGGCCGAACCGGGCCCGGTTCTGTCCACCATTGTCGATCAGGGGTTGCGCGCCGAGCTGGAAAAAACCTGCCAGCAACTGAACCTGCCGATCGTCAACGTGCTCGACCCCGTGCTGAGCATGTTGCAGGATTATATCGGCGAGAAGGCGATCGCGCGCCCCGGCCAGCAGTACGTCATGA
Organism: Acetobacteraceae bacterium; assembly: GCA_025354865.1. Lineage (GTDB taxonomy): Bacteria > Pseudomonadota > Alphaproteobacteria > Acetobacterales > Acetobacteraceae > Rhodopila. The sequence continues at coordinate 33,389 of JANXMB010000038.1, forward strand.
ACATGGACTACTTCAAGCGGATCGACGCCATGCACTACGTCCTGTCGCACGACGACGGGCAGGCGCACACCAACCTCGCCGAGGCGGATGTGATTCTGGTCGGGGTGTCGCGTAGCTCGAAGACCCCCACCTGCTTCTATCTAGCCAATCGCGGCATCAAAGCCGCCAACGTGCCGCTGGTGCCCGGCCTGCCGGACGTGCCCGGCCTCGCGAATCCGAATTGCCCGGTGATCGGGCTGACATTGGACGATCGTGCCCTGATCGAAATCCGCCGCCATCGGCTGCGTCTGATCGGGGCCGGCGGTCAGACCGGATTCAACCGCCAGGGCGGGTCGGAATACGTCGACGACGACGCGGTGAAGCGGGAACTGCTGTGGGCCAGGCGGCTTTGCACCAGCCACGGGTGGCCGGTGATCGATGTCACCCGCCGATCGATCGAGGAAACCGCCGCCACCGTCCTGCAATTGATGGAGGCATGGCACCGCCGCCGCGAAAAAAATGCCGCACCGGCCTGATTCTCGCGCAGATTCGCTTGCGCGGCGCGGAAGAAGCACGTCACACTCCCGGTGTCTTCAACCAACTGAAAGGAGGTGATCCAGTGTCTCATTGTTCCTTGGCGTCCCAAGTTGTGGCTCGGATCGCCGGCGCGAACGCGACGGCGTAGATTTCTCCAGTCCGGCGACGGACAGTCATAAACAATGTGCGGGCCTTGGGGGTAACCCTGAGGCCCGCGTTGTTTTTGGCCCCACCACGACGCGCCAGCACCGCAGGAGGAGGCAGCCGATGCACGAAGCGACACCGGGCCGCTGCCATTGGGCCGCCGTCGGCGATGCCACGATGCAAGCCTACCACGACACCGAGTGGGGCATACCCGAGCATTCGGATGGCAAATTGTTCGAGATGCTGACGCTGGAGGGCGCGCAGGCCGGCCTGTCCTGGCGCACCGTCCTGATGCGCCGCGATGCCTATCGGGAGGCATACCACGGCTTCGATATCCCCCGCGTCGCCACAATGACCGACACCGCGCTCGAACACCTGCTGACCGGATCGGGACTGATCCGCAACCGGCTGAAAATCTATTCGGTGCGGGAAAACGCCCGTGTCGCGCTGACGATCGACAGCCTCGACGCCTATCTGTGGTCGCTGGTGCCGGGCGCGCCGCTTGCCAACCGCTGGATCGATCCATCGCAGGTCCCCGCAACCACGCCCACCTCCGACCGCATGAGCAAGACCCTGCGCAAGAAAGGCTTCCGTTTCGTGGGCTCGACCATATGCTACGCTTTCATGCAGGCAACCGGTATGGTCGACGACCATTTGACCTCCTGCCACTGCTACAAGGAGCCGCAGAATGCGTAATACCGAGGAAATCTGGCGCCGGATCGATGCCCACCAGGACGAATTCATCGCCCTGTCGGATCGCGTCTGGGAAACCCCCGAACTCTGCTACGGCGAATTCCAATCCTGTGCCGAGCACACGGCGATGCTGAAAGCCCAGGGCTTTGCCGTCACCGAAAACGTCGCCGGCATCCCCACCGCCGTGATGGGCGAATCCGGCGAAGACGGTCCGGTGATCGCCATCCTCGGCGAATACGACGCGCTGCCCGGACTGTCGCAGGAAGCCGGTGTCGCCGAACAACGCCCCCTTCCCGGCCCCGGTTACGGCCACGGATGCGGCCACAATCTTCTCGGCTCGGCGTCCCTGCTGGCCGCCACAGCAATCAAGGAATACCTCGCCGAGAACGGGCTGAAAGGCCGCGTCCGCTACTACGGCTGCCCGGCCGAGGAAGGCGGCGCCGCAAAAGGCTTCATGGTCCGCGCCGGTGTCTTCGACGACGTGGATATCGCGATTTCCTGGCATCCGTCGTCGTTCTCCGGCGTGTGGGAACCGGCGTCGCTGGCCAACACCCGCATCGATTTTTCGTTCACCGGGCGCGCCTCGCATGCCGCCGCCTCACCGCATCTGGGACGGAGCGCGCTGGACGCGGTGGAACTCATGAGCGTCGGCGTCAACTACATGCGCGAGCACATGCCGTCCGACGCCCGTGTGCACGCCGCCATTCTGGACGCCGGCGGCATCGCGCCCAACGTCGTGCAGGCCTTCGCCAAGGTGCGGTACCTCATCCGGGCGCGGAATCTGCCGGAACTGAACCAATTGATCGGCCGGGTCAAAAAAATCGCCGAGGGCGCGGCCCTGATGACCGAAACCGCCGTGGCGATGAAAACCATCAGCGCCGTGTCCAACCTGCTTGGCAACACCCCGCTGGAGAAGGCGCTGCACGACAACCTGTCCCGCCTCGGCCCGCCGCCCTACGACGATCTGGACCGCGCCCGCGCCACCGAGTTCCAGGCGACCCTGTCGGAGGAAGACATCGAAAGCTCCTACCGCCGTGCCGGCATGCCGTACAAGCCCGGCACGACGCTGTGCAACGAGATCGTGCCACTGGACGCCAAAACCGCCCCCATGATGGGTTCGACCGACGTGGGCGACGTCAGTTGGGCCGTGCCGACCGTGCAAGCACGCGGCTCGGTTTACGCCATCGGCACACCGGGGCATTCCTGGCAGCTCACGGCGCAAGGCAAACTGCCGGCGGCCCATAAGGGCATGGTGCATGTCGCCAAAGTGATGGCCGGCACCGCGCTCGACGTTCTCCACGACGAAACGCTGCTGGCCCGAGCCAAAGCGGACCATCAAGCTCGGGTGACCCGCACGCCGTACGTGTGTCCGATTCCGGACGACGTGGAGCCGCCGATTCAAATGTCGGCCTGACGGGGGCGGCGCTCGAACAGACAATCGCAGGACGCCGGGTGCTTTCTATTGCGCCCGGCGCGTTCCGGCTCAGGCGCGCCGCAACACGAACAAACCTTGTTCCCCGAACAGGTTCGCCAACCTTGGGAACCGCCGCCAGGGCGCGCGTTGGCCGGCATCGTCCACCGCCAGCCAAGTTTCCACCACATAACCTTCGGCCGCGCACAGGTCGAAAAAATCCCGGATCGTGCAGGGGTGGATATTGGGCGTCTCGTGCCACGGGCGGGACCAGGTGGACGTCATCGGCATACGCCCGGTGCTCAGCAACTGCCAGCGCACCAGCCAGTGGCCGAAATTGGGGAAGCTGACGACCGCGCGGGTGCCGATCCGCAACATCTGGCGCAACACGGCGCGCGGCTGCTCCACCGCCTGCAACGTACGCGACAGCACCACGTAATCGAACGCTGCATCGGGATAATGCGCCAGATCGGTATCGGCATCGCCGTGCATCACCGGCAGGCCGTGCGCGACGGCGTGGGTGACCTCTGCCATGTCGATCTCGATGCCGCGGGCGTCGCAACCTTTTTCGTGAAACAGCTTATCGATGAGGGAGCCGTCGCCGCACCCGATATCCAGCACTCGTGATCCGGGAGCGATCGTCCGCGCGATCAGCTCCAGGTCCAGCCGCATATTCTTGGCAACGAAGCGAACGGGGTCTGGGGCGTTCATCGGGTTCCCGGGATGGTCGTGGTGCCGCTGGCGCGACGGCGCGGCTGTATCATGCTAGCCAGATTCGACCGAATCGGGAACTGCGTCGCCGGGCAAAGGCCTTATCCGACCGGCAAGCCCGCATGCACCGCGCAGCCGCGTAGGAACCCGGCCAAGGTCCGATGGAAGTCCGGCTCATCGAGCAAAAACGCATCGTGCCCCTTGTCCGTGGGGAATTCCACGAACGAGACATTCGCCCCGGCCCGGTTCAACGCCCGGGCGATCGACCGGCTCTCGGCCGTCGGGTAGAGCCAATCCGATGAGAACGAGGCCAACAGGAACCGCGTGCCGGTCCCCCGAAACGCGTCCGCCAGATCGCCGCCGTAATCCGCCGCCAGATCGAAATAATCGCAGGCGCGGGTGATGGTCAGGTAGGCGTTGGCGTCGAACCGTTGCACGAAGGTGCTGCCCTGATGGCGCAAATAGCTCTCGACCTCGAACATTTCGCCGAACAGGTTCAGCACCTCGGCGCTATCTTTGCGGGCGCTTTGCAGCCGGCGGCCGAATTTTCGGGTCAGCGCTTCTTCGGACAAATAGGTGATGTGGGCGCACATCCGCGCAACGGCCAAACCCCGAGCGGGGATACGGGCGTCGCGCCAGTATTGACCGTTGTTCCAGTTCGGATCGGCGAAGATCGCCTGCCGCCCGACCTCGTTGAATGCGATATTCTGCGCCGAGTGATAAGCGGCGGTCGCGATCGGCAAGGCGGCAAACACCGAATCCGGGTACGACGCGGCCCATTGCAGCACCTGCATCCCGCCCATCGACCCGCCGATAACCGCGAACAGCCGCCCAATGCCCAAATGGTCGATCAACTGCTTCTGCGCTCGGACCATGTCGCGAATGGTCACCGGAGGGAAATCGGTGCCCCACGGCTCCCCCGAACCGTCGTCCTTGATCGTGCGGGCGCCCGTGCTGCCCATGCAGCCGCCCAGGACATTCACGCCGATGACGAAAAATCGGTCGGTGTCTACCGGCCGCCCCGGCCCAACCACTTGATCCCACCAACCGGATTTGCCGGTCACCGGGCTGGTCTCGGCAACGTATTGGTCCCCCGTCAGGGCATGGCAGACCAGCACCGCGTTCGTTCGCTCGCTGTTCAACGTCCCGTAGGTGCGGAACGCCACGGTGTGGCCGGGCAGCGTTATGCCGCAGTCCAGCACGAACCCCTCGTCGAAGCGGACGTGGGTATGTTCAACGTCGGTAAGGGCGGTCCGCTGATCCATGACGTTGTTTGCATAGGACGTGAACAATCGCCTCGCAACCTCGGATGCGCGCAAGGGTTCCCAGCGGGGCGCGCATCCGCTATTGGGGCCGACTTTGAACGGTCGGACAGATGCCCAATTCTACCCCCGATATCGACGCTACCGGCACCGAAGCCCCCCTTGGGGAGGACGACTGGCGATCGCAGTCCAAACCGGACCTTTCGGCCCTGCGCGCCGAACTGGACCGCATCGACAATACCATCCAGGCCTTGCTGATCGAGCGCGCTTGCATCGTCGAAAAAGTCGCACAGTCCGGGAAACCGGCGGCGTTCCGCCCCGGACGAGAAGCCGACATCGTGCGCCGGCTGGTCGATCGGCACACCGGCCGCCTGCCGGCACAGACGCTCTTTCGCATGTGGCGGGAATTGCTGGCCGGCACCACCGGCATGCAGTCCAAAATTACCGTCGCCGTGTGCGAAACCGGCACGGGCGCCGTGCTGACCCAGTTGGCGCGGGAACACTTCGGCACCGCCACCGCCCTGCGCGCCTACAGCAGCCCCGCACAAGCATTGAACGAGGTATCGTCGGGCAATGCCACTGTCGCGATCCTGCCGGTGCCGAGCGAAGCGGATAGCCCGCGCGACGATTGGTGGGTCACGCTGGCCAACCGCACACCGCGGCTGCATGTCATCGCCCGCCTGCCGTTCTGGACGGTTCGGAGCGAAGGCGCGCCCGCCGCGCAAGCTTTGGTCGTCGGCACCGCCGCGCCGGATCGCAGCGCCGCCGATCGGTCCTATCTGGTGGTCGAACTCGACAACGATGTCAGCCGCGATCGCCTTTCCCAGAGTATGGTGGGCGCCGGCATCAACCCAGGGCCCATCCTGCTGCGTCGCACCGCCGGCACCGCCAGCGCCTTGATTGAGGTCGCGGGCTACCTGACCGACGACGACGCGCGTCTGACGACCCTTGGCAACACCGCGCGCCGGCCAGCGGTCCTGGGCGCTTACGCGGAACCGCTTCCGGGAGAAATGACATGACTGCCGCGCCCAGTCCTCGGCCGGAGATCCTTGGGATTCATCCCTATGTGGCGGGCGAATCCACCGTCGCCGGGGTCAATCGGACGATCAAATTATCCTCGAACGAGGGGGCATTCGGCGTGCCCCCAGGCGCCAAAATGGCGATCGCCGCCGTCACCGACGAAGTCTTTCGCTATCCCGACGGCGCAACCCCCACCCTGCGGGAAGCCTTGGGCAAGCGATGGGGCCTGGATCCGGCGCGCATCGTCTGCGGCGCGGGGTCGGACGATCTGATTTACCAGTTCTGCCTCGCCTATGGCGGTCCCGGGCGGGAAATTGTCATGTCCGCCCACGGCTTCACCATCTACAACATCGCCGGCACCTACGCCGGCAGCAAGGTCGTGAAAGTGCCGGAGCGCGATATGTGCGCCGACCTCGACGCCATGTTGGCTGCGGTCTCGGCCGCAACGCGGTTGGTGTTTATCGCCAATCCCAACAATCCCACGGGGTCGATCGTCGGGACCGAGGCCCTGGCCCGCTTCCGTGCTCGGCTGCCCGCGCATGTGCTGCTGGTCATCGATTCGGCCTATGCCGAGTATGTGACGCATGCCGATTACGACGCCGGTATCGCCCTGGTGAACGCCACCGACAACACGGTCATGACCCGCACCTTCTCCAAGGTTTTCGGGCTGGGCGGGATGCGCATCGGCTGGTGCTACGCGCCACCGGCTGTTGTCGATGTGCTCAACCGGGTGCGTGGTCCGTTCAATGTCTCGGTCGCCGCGCAGGCAGCGGCGGTGGCGGCGCTGGCCGAGCCGGGCTGGGTGGAAATGGGCAAGGCCCACAACACGAAATATCGCCAGGTGCTGACCGATGGGCTGCGTGCGGCCGGCATCGTCGTGTGGCCCAGCGAGGGGAACTTCGTCATGGCCGATTTCGGCACCGAAAACCGAGCCAATGCCGCCGATGCGTTCTTGCGGGGGAGGGGCATTATCGTGCGCAAGATCGGCGGTTACGGCCTGCCGCACTGCTTGCGCATTACCGTCGGACCCACCGAAGATGTCGCGGCAGTCGTCGATGGCTTGACCGCGTTCGTGCAATCGTGACCGCCCCTCTGTTCAAGCGGATCGCCTTTCTGGGCATCGGGCTCATCGGATCCTCCGTCGCGCGCATCGCCCGGGAACGCGGCGACATCGCCGCCGAAATCGTCGTCAACGCTCGGACCCAGCAGACACTCGACCGCGTCATGGCGCTCGGTTTTGCGGATCGGGTCGAATTGGATCCCGCCGAGGCGGTGAAAGACGCGGATTGCGTCATGCTCTGCGCGCCCGTCGGCGCTTTCGCGGCATTGGCCGAACGGATCGCGCCGTTTCTAGCGCCCGGCGCGGTGCTGACGGATGTGGGATCGACCAAACAATCCGTCATTCGCGACATCGGCCCGCTGGTGCCGGCCGGGGTTCATTTCGTGCCGGCCCATCCGGTGGCCGGCACAGAATACTCGGGTCCGGATGCCGGATTCACGACACTGTTCGAAGGCCGTTGGACCCTGTTGACCCCACCGCCGGGCACGGATGAGGACGCGATCGAGAAGGTCGCTGAACTATGGCGCCGGTGCGGTTCCATGGTGGAACGGATGGAACCGGGTCACCATGACCGCGTGTTGGCCATCGTTTCGCACCTACCGCATTTGATCGCATTCACCATTTGCGGCACCGCCGACGATCTGGCCGATGAGAGCCGGCAGGAAGTGGTGAATTTCGCCGCATCCGGCTTCCGGGATTTCACCCGCATCGCGGCGTCCGATCCGGTGATGTGGCGCGATATCTTCCTGAACAACCGGGAAGCCGTGCTTGAAATGCTGCAGCGTTTCATGGAAGACGCGCAAGCCATGGCGCGTGCCATTCGTTGGGGCGACGCCGCTTACATCGAAGACAAGGTGGAGCGGGGCCGGAAAATCCGGCGGAGCCTGATCGCCACCAAACAAGCTTAATCCGTTCGGCACCTCGCCTCGGCGGACTGTGCAGTCCAGCGCTGCATGGTGACGACGGTATCGCGCGCGAGCCACAATCCGCTCGACTGCAAACACAAAAACCCCCGGACACGCTGGGCGCATCCGGGGGTTTCGGATTGAAAAGATGTGTTGGGTTCAGGCTTTGCGGCGACGCGCCAGACCCAGGCCAAGCAGACCGGCGCCGAGCAACGCGAGGGAAGCGGGCTCCGGCGCTGATTCGTAGGTATAGGTGATCGAGACGTCCGCGCTGGCGTTGGTGGTTTGCCCGAACGAAAGATTGCCCGACCCGGTGAAGGAGGACAGAAGCCCATCGAGCGTCGTGATGTAGAAGGTCTGATTACCGGCACCGACCCATCCGCCCAGGTTGCTAAATCCAGCGCCGGCCGTCGTAATCGCCGTAGATGCCGCGCCGGTCGCATTGATGCTGCCCAGATTATAAGTGCCAACGTCAGCGTTGTACGTTGCGTCGGGCACGGGCAGGACGCCGACCGTATCGGTGACCAACCGGTTCGCGAAGAAATCGATTGCGGCCGGCGTACCGTTATCCGACGGGTTGACCAAGATGACAAAAAGCTCCCCAACCGACCCCGTCGTGATCACGGTGCCATTGATGACGGTCAAGGTGCCAGTGCCGACCACTGTCGCGGACAATGAAATGTCGACCTTTGTCAGCATCTGACCGGCCAAATTGAACAGCGGAATCGACACCTGGCCCAACGTGTTGGACGAACCGATCCAGTCGGTGGACTTAGAGGCCTGCGTGTCCGTGTAGGTGACGGTGCCTGCGTGCACGGCGGTCGCATTTGCTGCAACCAGCAAAGCTGCACCGATTGCTAATCCACCAAAGCTCTTGACGTTGATCATTTCCATAACTTTCATCGAATTTCAATCCGATCTTTCATAAGCAAAACCCGTGCCAATCTGTGATATTGTTATTTTTCAATGACTTATAACCACCTTGAACGCTCCTTTATCGAAACGGTGTAAAATTCCCCGACTCTCTCTATGGGCCGGCCGGTCGAAACCCGAACATGACTCAGCGGCCTGAATCAAAGATCCGCCTCTCGAATAACGATCGCCGCGACGCGCCGGTACAGACGCAAGGCAATACTTTCGCGATCCGCCGCGATCCATACCGACCCCTGCAACCGTCGCACCGGCGCCGAACCCTCGGCTTCGACCGCAAGGACCGTCGGATATACGGCATCGGCCGGCACGATCTTCCCGGCCGCATCTTTCCGGGTCGGCAGCGCCCCGCCGTAGACCGATGCCAGTTCCGCGGTCTCCAGCGTGCGAACCGACGCGGGGGAGACCGACACAACCCGCAGTTTTATCGGCTCTTCGCCGTTGGCCGGATAAAACAGCCCGGTTGCGCCGGGATGCACACGGGCGACATCGGCCTCCGGCACATAGGCCTCGACGATCGTGCGGTCGCCGGCAATCAGACGGCCCAGCGCCTCCCGCCGGGGGAGCCACTCGCCCGGCCGCAGCGACCGGGGCAGGTCGCGCATCGCGCCGGCGAAAGGCGCCCGCACCGCCAGGGCTTCCGACTGCGCTTCCAACGATCGTTGCTCAGCCAATGCACGCAGCAATTCTTGCCAACTTTGTTCGAGCGTCGCCGCATTGTCGGGATCGAATGCCAATCCCTCGATCCGAGCACCCTGCGCCCGAATGGCGGCCCGCACGGCGAGCAGACGCGCGTCCAGCGACGGCGAATCGAGCAAAAAGATCGTCTGCCCCTCCGCCACGCGGGCGCCTTCGTCGACTTTAGAGACGAGTCGGCCGGGTTCGTCGGTGTAGATCGTCGCCTCGCGTTCCGCTCGCAGCAGCCCGATCGCATCCACATGGCCCTGCCACGGCACCAGCAGGGCCGCGACCGCAGCAACCGTCGCCAGCCCGGTCGCCGCAGCGCGCGCGGTCAATGCCCGACGGCGCAACAAGCGGGACCAAACCCTGAATTCGGCGAAAAGCGGGCGCAGCACGAACCACCAGACCTCGATCCCCATTAGGAACAAGCCGAGCATTTTGAAGGTGAGGTGGTAGACCAGTGCGGCGATGCCGACGAACAGGAAGAACCGGTAGGTCATCGCACACAGCGCGTACGCCAGCACCGCGCGCCGGATTTCCGGGCGGAATACCTCGGGCGGGGGTTCGCGCAGGCCGAAAAGTTGCTCCCGCAGCCACCACCGTGCATACGCAAACCCGCGTTCCTGCAAGTTCGGCAGATCGAGGAAATCCGACAACAAGTAGTATCCGTCGAACCGCATCAACGGATTGCAGTTGACCGCGACCGTCACCAACCACGTGGAACTGGACAACAGAAACGCGGCGGTGCGCAGCGGCCCATCGGACAGCACCACCCAGGCGAGAGTGGCAAAAACCGCCAGCACGCACTCGGACGCCATGCCGGCCGCGTCGATCGCCATGCGCTGCCGCCGATCCGTCAACCGCCACGCGTCGGTCGTATCGGTCCAAAGAATCGGCCACAGCACCATCAGGCCCAATCCCATCGCCGGCACGCGACAACCGAAATGCCGGGCGGTCAGTCCGTGCCCGAATTCGTGCACCACCTTGGCACCCGCGAGCCCCAGTCCGACCAACACCATGCCATCCAACGAAAACAGCTCCAGCAGCCCGTGCCAATAGGCATCCCATTGCCGGCCGACCAGATGCAAGGCGAGCACGGCGAGCATGGCAATCCCGACCGCGAAACCCCGCGTGTAAACCCAACCCAGATAGCGCAAGGCGGCCCGCAACAGCCGATCCGGGTTCAGTAGCCTGATCCGCAGGAACAAATAGTTCTTCAAAAGCCACGACCAGGCCGAAATCCGCCGCCCCGCCAGTTCCGCCGTCAGCCGCGCGGTGCCCTCCGCACCGTCGGGAGCCAGCAAGCCCGTGGCACCGAGGAACCGGTACGTCGCGACGACATCGGCCTCGGTCGCCTGGATCGTGGTTTCGTCGATGACCGATTGCACGACCGCGTCGCTCCGCCGCAGCGACCAACGCGACAGGATTTCGAATTCCAGCCATCCGATGCGAAAAAAGCGATGGCGGGCGGGATCGTGGAGCGTCCATGTCGGCGATCCGTCGGCCGCCGTCGGGCCAGCCAGCAATTTCAAATCTTCCCGCAGCGGCGGGAGCGACGCCACCCGGCCGATCGCGGTACTCACAGAGCCAACCATTGCCGCACCATCGCGATCGGACGACGGAGCAACCAGACCGCCAGCGATCGCTTCGGTCCGTAGATCTTGGCGCTGCCTCGCAAGCCCAAGCGCGGCAAAGCCGTACCGTCGAAACGCGCTCGGAATCGATAGGCCATCACGCCCTCGGATGTCATCGCACTGGCGTAACTGGCAAAATAGAGCTTCGCGGCGGATGGATGGTCCGGATCGACATTGCTGAAAAACAACACCTCCGATCCGGTATCGAAGGTGATCGCGTCGGCCGCCGGTACCTCGATCTCCAGTTCGACGCGAACCGGGGAGGCGATCTGCATAATCCGCTCGCCAAGCGCGACCGGCTTACCGATCCATTCGCTCGTGCCATCGAAAACCGCCAGTCCGTCGATCGGGGCAACCATCTCCGCCCGGGCCAGCAACCCCTTGGCATAGGCCAACTCGGCGTCGGCTTGTTCCACCTTGCCCGACAACAGCGCCAGACGGGCCTTGGCGTTGAGGTCGTTCATCGCCTGCTGGGACGATACCTCGAACTCGGCACGCGCCATTTCCAGCGTCTTCTCCGCGACATCGCGCCGCGCGGTCAGTTGCGTCCGATCAAGGGTGATCAGCGGATCGCCCGCGTGTACCATCGCATTCGGCGCCACCAATATCTTGTCTACCACCCCTTCGAACGGCGCCCGCACCGGGGCGGGGTCGATCGATATCGCCTCGGCTGGCGCGATGGCGGACTGACGTACCCGGATCGTGAGGCTGAGGACGATCGCCAGCCCCGCCAAGGCCGCGAGCACTGCCGGGCGCCCGCCCCAGGCGAGGGACAGGCGGCGTCGGCCGGGCAAGTCTGCCAACGCCAAACATTGCGTGTAGCAACCGCATACCACCGCCAGCAGTTGGGCATCGCCCTCGGTCCAGGGCTCGGCACGCCCGAGCAGGAGAACGCCGAGCAGTTGGCCGTCGCGACCGATAAGGGGGCACCATAAGGCGTGGGGCGGGAACCATTCAGCCCAGGCCTCGGCGATCGGGGCCGGCACCTCGGTCGCGGTGATCGAGTGGGTGGTGGTTGCTTGCCGACCGCGCCGTACGGCATCGATCAGCCGCCCCATCCAATCGCGGTAGGGCGCGCCGGGATCGGCGGCGGCCACGCCGGACAGCACAAGGCGCTTCGGCGTCCACAACGCGGCCTGCCGATACGGCAAAACCCCGACGGTTTCGTTCACGATCAGGAATTCGAGTTCGCGCGGGGGCAGCGAACGGGCCCGTTGCTCAAGCTGCAATAACGCCGACAGCCGCAACAATTGCTGATTGAGCGCGCCGCTCATGGCGGGGCAGTCAGCGTCCGCTCGGCGGCGCGAGCAGTGCGCGCCCGCTCATGCCCGGTAACAGATCGCCGGCTGCGGACACGACATGGCTATACATCTTGATCGACCGGCTGACCGGATCGACCCGCCCGGACACGCGGTTGAGTTCGGCTTGATAGGTTTTCCCGGTCTCGTCGATCGTCGCATCGAAGCGCGTGCCCGGCTTCAGCCAACTCAGCCAGCGCGAGGGAACGATCATTTCCAGTTCCAGGTCGTTGTCGGACAAGATGTCGAGCATCGGCAGGCCCTGGGCAGCGTATTGATAACGGTGCACCGAGATGCTGGCGACGCGCCCGGCAAATGGCGCTGCCACTGTGCAATTTTCCACCATCGCCTGATTGATCGCCACTTCGGCATCCGCCTCGGCCACCTCGGCCACGGCGATATCGTACTCCAGGCCGGTGGAATTTCCCAGGCTGCGCAATTGCTGTTTATTGGTCAGGGTCCGCCGCTTCTCGGTCAGCCGAGCGCGGGCGTGCGCCAAAGCGCCGTCACGTTCGGCACAGACGAAACGCGCGAGAATCTGCCCTTTTTCGAACCGGTCGCCATCGCGCAGGGGAAACTCACTGAGGCGCCCGGCCATCGGTGCCCCGATCGCTGCGCTGGTCGTGGCCGCCACCTGCACCCGGATATCGCGGATCGGCGATTCCACCGCGCGCGCCGGCTCCTGCGCCCGGGCCGATGCGGCGCCGAGCAGAGGAAGCACGAGCGCCAGCAGCAGCCGCAAGCGAACGAACGGCGACTTTCCCGCCGTGGACAGAGGAATCACGAATCGGTGGGCGCGATGGGTTCCGGCAACACGACTTCGGGCGGCCGTCCGGCAACCCACGGCCCGATCGTGCGTCCAACACCTTCGGTGGCCTTGTCGAGATCGTCGATATCCAGCGACGGTGGCACGAGATCGACGCCGCAGCTGATATACAGGTTCACCAGCGCGGCCCGCGTCTTCACGACCGAGTGGTAATAGTTCAGCTCCGACAGCGCCAGCGTGAGTTCCTGGCGCACCCGCTCGGCGTCCGACAGCGAATCCGCCGCGCTGGCAGCCGCAGACGCTTTGCCGATTTTACGCTCGACTTCGAGCACGTCGCGCGCGGTGCGCATTTCGTCGGCGGTATTGCGGTATTGTTGGAACGACAGATTTACCTGGCTGAGGATGGCGACGCTCAATGCCAGACGGCGGGTTTTGGTAACTTCCACCGTTTGCCGCGCGGTGGCGATCGCCCGCGGTCCGCGCACGATATTCGCCAGATTGAAGCTGGCCTGCACGCCGACGGCGCCCCAGGTGTTGTTGTAAAGATACTTGTTCGTATCATAGTTGAAATTCGCGAGAATGCCGACGCCGGGAACCATTTTCATGATTTCCTTGTAAACATCCTGGCGGTCGATCTTCTCCTGATACGCTTCTTCCCGCAGCTCGGGGCGCAGCGCGAGGCCCAGCTCTTCCAGCTTATGCGCTTCGACCGACTTCGGCGGCGGGGCGATGTCCCAGCGCGTGTCGGACAGCGCGAGCGGCACCGTGCTCGGCATGGAGATCAGGGTCGAAAGCTGCGCGTTGGCGTTGTTCAGATCGTTTTCCACGCGGCGCAGTTGACCGACAACCGACATCATCTCACGCTGGAATTCCAGCATGGGGCGATCCGGGGCCAATTGCCGCTTGTTCGCTTCCTGCGATGCCGCCAGCACTTTTTCCGAACGGGCGAGCAGCGGGCGAATGCGCGGCAGCATCTGCGCAGCGATCGCAGCGTTCCAATAGGATTCCTGCACCCGCTTCACGATGTCAGAAATTGTCCGGCGCCGACGTTCCACGGCGATGAAGGCCTGATAACCCTGCTGCTTGGCCTGCAAATAGCTCAGCCCGAGGTCGAGTACGGTCCAGGTGAATTCGGGGCCTGCCGTAAAATGCTGCGGTTCTTCCGAGAAGGCGTAATCCAGCGAAACCTGACGGGTCCGTTCGTTGATGCTTTGCGCAGCCGGATCGTTGCTACGCGCGTTGTAGCCGGCATTGAGCGCGAGGCGCGGCAACATGCCTGCCAAAGCCAGATCGAACTGGCGTTCCTGCAACGACGACTGCTGCCGATCCAGCTCGGCATCGTAATTGTATTTCAGCGCGCGGGCCAACACTTCCGCCAGGGAAAGCGGATGATCGATCGGCGCCTCGTTCCGGAAGATTTTTTTATAATCCTCCTGCGCGCGACCTACATGTTGGCCTGGGGTTATGGCTTCGGGCTTGACAGCGCATGCCGCTGCGAGAAGCGCCAATAAGCTGGCTCGCGCCACCTTACCGACGGTAGCGGCCGACAGGCGAGGCCCGGAAGGGCCCGTTATCGAGGGGGCAAGAGAGCTCCTGGTCACGCGAGATCCTTCCTTGGAACAGGCCGAGTCGTTTGTTTGCACATTCATTATCCGACTCGCCCGGCTATACTCGCCATCATATCCAACATAGCGCGCGCCTGAGCAAGCTGCCCCATGCGGCTTGCACGGTGCAATTGCGATGTAAATGCCGACCGCCCCTCGAGAATTTGGGTCGGTGGGTCGAACGCCGGCGGCAGCATCGAGGTTTCCGCCATACGGGCAAACCCGCTCGGGTCTGCCCAAGGCGCAAGCAAAGGCCGATGTTCCGCCGTTCGTCTGGCGAATTGATCGACGGCGTTTCGGATCGCGTCGCGCAACGCCTGGCTGTTGAGTTGTTCCAGAAGCGTGCTGGTATCGTCGCCGATATCGGGCGGCAGGCCCCGTTCGACGCCGGTGTCGGCAGCAGCGGATCCGAATACCGATACGTCGATAAAGGTCTGGTTGCCCTTGTTGTCCCGCACGACCACGATGATCTCGAGCGGCGTTTTCAGCGGAGTCGGCGGTTGCCCGCTGAAGCTCTTGGTTGCCGGGTCGAAAATGAGCCAGGACGGCACCGACCCGCCATCGGCGTTCCGCGCTTCGACATACAACTGCCGTGCTTCGGCCACTGCACCAAACATCAGAATGCCGGAGGGCCGGTTGACGAGCTGGACGACCACCCCTTCGATCGCCGTCGCGCTGCCCCCAGAGGCCAGCACGATGGGCGTGCCGACATTGGTAAGCTGGGTAATGGTCTCCCCCGAGGGCGTCACAACCGCAACTTGATACGAACCCGGCGTCAACCCAGTGAAGGTGATGTTGCCGTTCGCGTCGGTCGTGCCGACAACCGGCACACCGCCCACGACCACCGGGTTGCCGCTGCCATCGAGCAATTTGACCGTCGCGCCCGGCAAGTTGGTATCGCCGGTATTCTGCGTGCTGTCGGCGTTGTTGTCGGTATAGACATGGGTGGTGAACGACGCCGGCGCGTAAAGCCCCTCGATCGCGGTCGCCGAACCGCCCGATGTCAAAACGACCGGGGTGGAGACGTTTGTATGCTGCGTCACCGTGTCGCCCGTGGGGGTCACGACCGCGATTTGATAGGTCCCGGGCGGCAGGCCCGTGAAGCTGACATTGCCGCTGCTGTCGGTCGTGCCGGTCACCGGAACGCCCCCGACCAAGACCGGATCGCCGCTACCACTCAACAATTCGACGGTGACGCCGGGCAAGTTGGGATCGCCGCCGTTCTGGGTGCTGTTCGCATTGTTGTCGGTGTAGACGTGAGCGGTGAAGGTCGCGGGGACGTAGACGCCCTCGACCGCACTGGCGGAACCGCCGGGACCCAACACGATCGGGGTGGAGACATTGGTGTGCTCCGTCACCGTGTCGCCCGAGGGCGTTACGACCGCCACCTGATACGTCCCTGGCGGCAGGCCGGTGAAGCTGACATTGCCGTTGCCATCCGTCGTCCCGGTGATGGCAACGCCGCCCGAGGTCACCGGATTGCCAGACCCATCCAGCAACCGCACCGTTACGCCGGGCAGATTGGGATCGGTGCCGTCCTGCGTGTTGTTGCCGGTTGTGTCGGTATAGACGTGGGCGGTGAAGGTCGCGGGGACGTAGACGCCCTCGACTGCGCTGGCGGAACCGCCGGAACT
>JANXMB010000042.1 GCA_025354865.1 Acetobacteraceae bacterium
GGTAGGGTCGGGCCGGCAACGACTTAGACCATGATCGTTTGAGGTTGCACGCGATCTCGGCGTTGGATCATGGTCTAAGCCTTTGTTTGAGAGGGTGATTCACGCCCGAGGTTGAAGTCAACCTCAGGCGATCACGCTCTAAACCGGCACATCCCCGACCAGCGTGATACGGTGCATTTCCCGCCGGAACCCGTTGTAATCGTTGATCGCGGCATGCAGCGTGCAGCGGTTGTCCCACAGCGCCAGCGATCCCGGCGCCCAGCGAAACCGACAGGTGAACGCCGGCTGTATCTGGTGCTGGAACAAATAACGCAGCAGCGGCATGCTTTCCTCCGCCGTCATGCCCAGGAAATGCGCGGTGTGCGCAAGGTTGATATACAGCGATTTGCGCCCCGTCTCCGGATGCGTTCGCACCACCGGATGGTCTGCTATTAGAACCGAGCGCTCGGCGCCCGTACGGTCCTCGCGGGTGCGGCTGGCTTCGGCTTTGTCGGAGCGGGAGACCCAGCGCAACCCCGCCAACATCGCTTTCATGCCGTCGGACAGGGCCTCGTAGGCGAGATATTGGTTGGCGAACTGGGTGTCCCCGCCGGTCGGCGGCAGCGCGCGCGCCAGCAACATCGTCGCCATCGGCGGGGCGGGGAAGTAGGTGGTGTCGGTGTGCCAATTGCCGCCGAAGGCGATGGTCTGGTCCGGTCGCTTGACGACGGCGGTGATTTCCGGAAACCCGTCCAGCCCCTTCGCGAAGGGATATTCCAGCGGTTGGCCGATCCGACGGGCGAACGCCATGAAGCCCGCCGAGGTCAGGCTTTGATCGCGGAAAAACACCGCCAGATGGTCCAGAAACGCGCGGCGAATCGCGGCGATCGTCGCATCCGACAGGTCCTGGGCCAGATCGATGCCGACGATCTCGGCCCCCATGGCGCCGGCGATCGGGCGGATTTCAAGGTTGGCCGTCATGCCTATGGTCCCAATTTCTGCGGATCGCGCTCGGCTCAGTCGTGGCGAGGAAACTGCATCGCGACGACGTCCAGGCCTTCGGGGCCGGCCACGGCTTCCAAAGGAGCCTCGTCGGGATTCACGAACAGGCAGGACAGGCGAGGCAAAGCGCGGTTCTCGACCGACATCGTGCCGCCCGCGACCACCCAGTATTGCCCGCGCCCGGTCGCCGGGTCGGGACCCACGACGCGCTCCCCGGCGGCGATGCGATAGCGCCAGGCGCCCATGCCGTCCGCTTCCTGCGGAATGGCGATTTCGGCATCGCCTGTCGCGGTATCGCCCAACGGACCGGCCACCGCCTCGCGGTGCTTGCGGTTCGGCACCGACCGCAGGGCAACCCGGTTTTCCGCCACCGCCATGAACCGAGCGCCGGGATCGAAGCCGTTGCGCAGCGTGAAGTAATGCACCCCCGCTTCCCGATCCGCCCGGATCGGCCCGTACGCGGTGTAAGCGCCGGAAAAATGCACCGTCAGCGGCTCGATTGCGTGGGTGCCCATGATGCCCTGTCCGCCGACGACCAACTGGAACTGATCCTGCTGGTGGAAATGCGACTGCGCGGTGCTGCCGGGATCCTGTTCCACCAGGAAAGCCATCGGGAACAGGGTATCGGCGGCTGGATCGGCCTGCCCCGGCGCCATGTTGTAGCGGGAGGTGCCAAGATACAGCGTATGCCAGAACGTGACCCCATCCGGGGCCGATCCCCGGCGGCGGTTGGCGCGGGCGGTGTCGGCGGCAGCGATCGCGGGCATCAGGCGGTCTCCTTCCGGGAGCAGGCGGCGCACTGTCCTTCGGCTTCGATGGTGGCTTTATCCACGGTAAAACCCTGGCGGCGCGCCGCGTCGTCCAAGGCGTGGGCGAGTTCGTGGTCTTCCAGTTCCGTCACCTGTCCGCAGCCACGGCAGATCAGGAACTGGGCGGCATGGGTGTGGTCTTCGTGCGCGATGCAGCCGACGAACGCCGACAGCCGCTCCAGCTTATGGATCAGCCCCTGTTCCAACAGGAAATCCAACGCTCGGTATACCGTCGGCGGCGCGGCGCCGTCGCGGGTGGCGCGCAGCCGGTCCAGCAGATCGTAGGCGCCGGTCGGTTGCGGGGCGTCGAGGATCAGGCCCAACACCTCCCGCCGCAAGGGCGTCAGGCGCGAGTCCTTATCCGAACAAATGACGGTTGCCCGGTCCAGCAATCCCTCGGTGCGGGGCGAAAATCCCATGCAGGCTCCTTTGCGGCGTACCGCTGCCGCACTAGATAGCATCCATGACACAAGATGCCACGCAAGCCCTGAACGCCATCCGCTTTAACAGCGACGGGTTGGTGCCCGCCATCGCCCAGCAGCACGACACTGGCGAGGTGTTGATGATGGCCTGGATGAACCGGGACTCGGTGGCGGAAACGCTGGCGACCGGCCGAGTTTGTTATTACAGCCGTAGCCGAGCGGGGTTGTGGCGCAAGGGGGAGCGTTCGGGGCAGACGCAGCATTTGAAGGATTTTCGGATCGATTGCGACGGCGATACGGTGTTGTTGCTGGTGCATCAGGACGGTGTCGCCTGCCATACCGGGCGGCGCAATTGTTTCTTCCTCGCCGCCCGCGACGGCCAAGTGACCGAGATTGCGGCGCCGGAGATCGACCCGAAGACGCTGTACGGGCATGGCTGATACCACCCCGGTCACGGTGCTGACCGGCTTCCTGGGGGCCGGCAAGACCACGCTGCTGAACCATCTGCTGCGCCAACCCGCCTTCGCCCGCACGGCGGTGCTGGTGAACGAATTCGGGGAAATCGGCCTGGACCATCTGCTGGTCGAGAAGATCGACGACTCGATCGTGTTGCTCGACGCCGGTTGCATCTGCTGTTCGGTGCGCGGCGACCTGACTCGGGTGCTGCGGGAGATGTTGCCGCGCGCCCGCCGGGGGGAGATCGCCCGCATTGCCATCGAAACCACCGGGCTGGCCGATCCCGTCCCGGTGCTGGCGACCCTGACGACCGATCCGGTGCTTGCGTCGGTGTATCGGCTGGACGGGATTGTCGTCGCGATCGACGCGGTCAACGGCACGAACAACCTCGATACGTACCCCGAGGCAGTGCGGCAGGTGGCGGTCGCCGATCGCATTGTGCTGACGAAGACGGATCTGGCCGATGCGACGGCGCTGCGGCGGCGGTTGCAGGCGCTGAACCCCGGCGCGCCGATCCTGGAGGCGCGGGACGGCGCGATCGATCCGGCCGCCGTGCTGCATGTCGGCCTGTTCGATCCCGCCGGCAAGATCCCCGATGTGGGCCGCTGGCTGGCGACCGAGGCGTTCGACGCAGCCCACCGCGCGGCGCACGGGCACGCCGACCATGACCATGGGCACGAGGGTCACGCGCACGATGGGCACGACCATCGGCACGGTCCCGACGTGCACGCCTTCTGCATAACGCTGGAACGCCCCGTACACTGGCAGGGGCTCGGCATGTGGCTGGAGATGTTGGTCGCGACCTCCGGCGATAAACTGTTGCGCATCAAGGGCATACTCAATCTGCAAGGCCAGGATCGCCCGGTGGCGCTGCATGCGGTTCGCCATCTGCTGCACCCGCCCACCTTGCTGCCGGGCTGGCCGGACGGCGATCCGCGCACCAGCCGGCTGGTCTTCATCACCGAGGGCCTGCCGCGCGCCACTATCGAGCAGGGCCTGCGCGCCTTCGAGGCCGCCGCGAATTAGTACTGGTCTTTCTCCCGCCACGCGCGCATACACCGCTTACGGCACTTTTTAGGGGCCAACCGCGGCTCGGAATTGATGCCTGTGCATCCGGTTCTCACCTAAGACTAAAAGTGATACGGCCCGCATCTCGTGGGTCGCCGGTTCGTACAGGAGACATCGCGATGGCCAGTGGCACCGTGAAATGGTTCAACGGAACAAAAGGTTATGGCTTCATCCAGCCCGACGACGGGTCCAAAGATGTGTTCGTGCACATCTCGGCCGTGGAACGTTCGGGCCTCGGCGGCCTCAATGAAGGCCAGAAGCTGAGCTACGACATCGAGAAGGGCCAGCAGGGCAAAAGCTCCGCGGTCAATCTCAAAGGCGCGTAATCGCCTTAGCCGACCCCGGCCGGCTGCGTCCCAGGACGCGCCGGCCGGACTCGCGCCTAAGCCGGGTTGGCCGGTGATCGCGCTCGATCCGTTGGGTCGCGCGATTCAGACCTGCGACGATACCATCTACGGTCATCGCGCTCGATCCGTTGGGTCGCGCGATTCAGACCTGCGACGATACCATCTACGGTCATCGCGCTCTATAACACCGCATGCCCCTAATCTACATCATAGCCGGCGAACAGAGCGGCGACGTCCTCGGCGCCCGTCTGATGCGGGCTATCCGCGCCCGATGCCCCGAGGCGACCTTCGCCGGAATCGGCGGCGCCGGCATGGCCGACCTCGGATTGATCTCGCTTTTCCCCATGCGCGAACTTGCGGTGATGGGATTGCTGGAGGTCCTGCCGAAGCTCCGGCTGCTGCGCAAGCGCATCCAACAAACTGTCGCCGACATCGACGCGCGCCGCCCCGACGTGGTGGTGACCATCGATTCCCCCGGCTTCACCCTGCGGGTGCTGCGTCGCATCGCTCCGTTCGGCCTCAAACGTGCGCATTACGTGGCGCCGCAGGTCTGGGCGTGGCGGGAAAAGCGGGTTCGGCACTATCCCGGCCTATGGGACACCCTGCTGTGCCTGCTGCCGTTCGAGCCGGCGTATTTCGCCAAGCACGGCCTGGTCGGGCGGTTCGTCGGCCATCCCGTGCTGGAAAGCGGCGCCGATCGCGGCGACGGTCCGGCGTTTCGTGCCCGCCATGGCATCGCAGCCGATGCGACGGTGCTGACGGTGATGCCGGGCAGCCGCCGCACCGAAGTATCCGCCTTGCTGACGATTTTGGGGGAGACGTTGCGCCTGCTGCCACCGGGCGTGGTGCCGGTCGTGCCGCTCGCCGGCCCGGTGGCCGAGGCGGTGCGAGCCGGCACCGCCAAATGGCCGATCCCGCCGATATTGGTCGCGGACGCGGCGGAGAAATTCGACGCCTTCGCGGCCTCGAACGCCGCGCTGACCAAATCCGGCACCTCCACGCTGGAACTGGCGCTGGCGGGGGTGCCGATGGTCGTGACCTACCGCGGCAACCCGATCACCGCCTGGATCGTGCGCCGAACCCTCAAAGTGCCCTACGCCTCGCTGCTGAACTTGCTGGCGGAGCGGCTGGTGGTGCCGGAATTGATACAGGAGGACTGCACCCCGGCCAAACTCGCGGCGGTGTTGCGGGGCTTGCTGACCGATCCGGCGGCAGGCGCGGAGCAGATGGCGGCGTGCGGGCGGGTGTTGACGATGCTGCGGCCGGCGGAGGGCACGCCATCCGATGCGGCGGCGGCGGCCGTGTTGGCGCTGCTCGCATAATCCTGGCATCGGCGGCGCTTGCGACTCCGAGATCGCCGCGCTCCTAGAGCGCGATGCGTTCGCTCTCGCTCACGTATCGCGATCTAACCTGTTGTTTGTTCGCGCGATTCAGACCTCCGGTGATTCCACCTTCGGTCATCGCGCTCCTAAACGCCAGCCACCATGAACAGCCGCTTGAACGGCAACAACGTCGTGCCGTCGGCGCGGCGAGGGTAGTGTGGGCGCAGTGCGTCGGAATAGGCGTCGCGGAACGGCTGTTTCAACGCCGCTGGCAGCGCATCGAGGAAGGGGCGCAGGCTGCTGCCCTCGGCCCATTGGGTGACAGCGTTTTCGCCGGTCAGCACGTGTAGGAACGTCGTCTCCCACATATCCAGATGCCGACTGCGGGGTTTCAGAATGTCGTAATACGTCCCGGTCGGCAGCAGACCGCGCGCGAACCCCGCATCCGCAAGGATCGACGCCCACGGCCCGGTCGCCGCGACCTCGTTCTGCAAAGCGCGCAGCGGGGCGTCGTGCATGGCCGGCATCTGGATCGCCAGCACCCCGCCGGGCGCCAGCAGCGACATCAGCCGGGGAAACAGCACATCGTGGTCCGTCACCCAATGTAGCGCCGCATTCGAAAATATCAGGTCCGGTTTCCGTTCGGGAACCCAAGCGTTGAAATCCCCAGCCTCGAACTGGCAATCCGGCGCCGCCGCCCGCGCTTTCGTCAGCATGTCGGGCGATCCGTCGATCCCCAGGACCGAGGCGCCGGGAAAACGTTGCTTCAGCAACGGCGTGACATTGCCCGGACCGCAGCCGAGATCGACGACATGCCCCGCTTGCTCCAGCGGGATTTGCGCCATGAGGTCGAGCGCGGGGCGCAGCCGTTCGTTCCCGAAGCGGAGGTATTGGGCAGGATCCCAGGTCGTGGTTGTCATGCGGCGGTTCCTTTTTCGGCACGGCCGGAGATTAACCCTCGGCCGCGATCGGCGAAACCGGGGTGCCATCTTGCCCACCGGCCCGACCCGCCGCACACTCCCGCCATCCAACGTCACCGGAGGAGGAAACCCACCATGATCTACGAACTGCGAATCTACGAATGCGTCCCGGGCCGGCTGCCCGACCTGAACAATCGCTTCAGCACCATCACGCTGGGCATCTGGGCGAAGCACGGCATCGAACAGGCCGGCTTCTGGACCACCGTTATCGGCGAGTCCAACCAGACGCTTTACTACATGCTGAAATTCGACTCGCTGGCCGATCGCGAAGCCAAGTGGAACGCGTTCCAGGCCGACCCGGAATGGCACGCTGCCCGCGCCAAGACCGAGGCGAACGGACCGATCGTGGCGAATGTGAAGAACTTCATCCTCGGCCCGACCCCGTATTCTGCGGTGAAGTAATACCAGCGATCCCGAAAAACCCTCTCCCGGTCGGGGGAGGGTTGTTTCGCCACAGAATCAGGCGGTCGCGGCCGCTTCGATGCCGAGTTCGTCGGCCATCGACTCCCGCATGATGAATTTCTGCATCTTTCCTGTCACCGTCATCGGAAATTCATCGACGAATTTGATGTGACGCGGCACCTTGTAGTGCGCGATCTGGTCCTTGCAGAAAGCTTTGACCTCCTCCGCTGTCAGCGTCGTCCCGGTGCGTAGTTTGATCCAGGCGCATAGTTCTTCGCCGAACCGTTTATCCGGCACCCCGAACACCTGCACGTCCTGGATGGCGGGGTGGCGATACAGATATTCCTCGATCTCGCGCGGGTAGATATTTTCCCCGCCGCGAATGACCATATCCTTGATGCGGCCGACGATGTTCAAATATCCGTCGTCGTCCATCGTGGCCAGATCGCCGGTATGCATCCAGCCGTTGCGATCGATCGCCTGACCGGTGCGTTCGGGGTCGTCCCAATAGCCGAGCATGACGCAGTAGCCGCGTGTGCATAGTTCGCCGGAGGTGCCTCGGGGCACGATCTTGCCGTCGGTATCGACGATTTTGATCTCCACATGCGGATGGGTCCGCCCGACCGAGCCGGTTTGTTTCTCCAGCGGATCGCCGATCCGGGTCTGGGTGGACACCGGGCTTGTTTCGGTCATGCCGTAGCCGATGGTTATTTCGGTTAGGTGCATATCGCGGATGCAACGGCGCATGACCTCGATAGGGCAGGGGGCGCCCGCCATCATGCCGGTGCGCAGGCTGGTCAGGTCGTATTGCGCGAAATCGGGATGATCCAATTGCGCAATGAACATGGTGGGCACGCCGTACAGCGACGTGCATCGCTCCGACGCCACGGCCTGCAAGGTGGTGAGCGGGTCGAAACCCTCCCCCGGAAAAATCATCGCGGCGCCGTGCGATACACAGGCCAGCGCCCCGATCACCATACCGAAACAATGATACATCGGAACGGGGATGCAGACGCGGTCGGCTTCGGTATAATGCATCGTTTCGCCATCGAAGAAACCGTTGTTCAGAATGCCGTGATGGGTCAGCGTCGCGCCCTTGGGCAGACCGGTGGTGCCGGAGGTGAACTGAATATTGATGGGATCGTCGAATTGCAGCGTCGTTGCCAGTTCCGCCAGCCGGGTCCGCTCCGCCGCGCCGCCCAGGTCGTAAACCGTATCGAAGCCGATGGTGCCGGGGGCGGTTTCGCCGATCTGCACCACAATCCGCAAATGCGGCAGCTTCGCCGCATCCAGATGCCCCGGTCGTGCGCGCGCAAGTTCCGGCGCCAGCGTGGCGATCATGCCGATATAATCGCTGGTCTTGAAGCGCGTCGCCGTAATCAGCCCGCGGCAGCCGACTTTGTTCAGGGCGTATTCGACCTCCGACAGCCGGTAGGCGGGGTTGATGTTGACCAGGATCAGCCCGGCTTTGGCGGTGGCGAACTGGGCGACGATCCATTCGGCATTGTTGGGCGACCAGATGCCGACGCGATCCCCGGGTTGCAGGCCCAGCGCCAAAAGCCCGGCCGCGAAGGCGTCCACTTTCGCGCCAAGCTGCCGATAGGTCCACGAAATGCCCTGCGCGCAGGAAATCAGCCCGGGACGATCGCCCCATTGCGCCACCGTGCGATCGAAGTTCGCCCCGATGGTTTCGCCCAGCAGCGGCACATCGGACGCACCATGGCTGTAGCTGCGTTGGGTCATCGGCCGTCTCCCTGGAACTCTTTCACCCATATTGAGCCGGGCGCGTTTGGCTTACAATCGCCCGCACGCACCGACAAAGGAATTCGACCCATGGCCGCAACTGCCAATCGCCTGCCCGGCTTGAACTTCGACCTGGGGGAGACTGCGGACATGCTCCGCGATCAAGTGGCCGCGTTTGCCGCCGCCGAGATCGCACCCCGAGCAGCGACGATCGATCGGGACAACGCGTTTCCGATGGACCTTTGGCGGAAGATGGGCAGCATGGGGCTATTGGGCGTAACCGTGTCGGAAGAATACGGCGGCGCCGGCATGGGATACTTGGAACACGTCGTGGCGATGGAGGAAATCTCCCGCGCATCGGCCTCGGTCGGATTATCCTACGGTGCCCACTCCAACCTCTGTGTCAATCAAATATTCCGCAATGGCACCGAGGCGCAGAGGCGGCGGTATCTGCCCGATCTGATTTCCGGCGCGCATGTCGGTGCCCTCGCCATGAGCGAAACCGGCGCCGGTTCGGATGTCGTATCGATGCGCACGACGGCGGCGAAGCACGGCGATCGCTATGTGCTGAACGGCGGCAAGATGTGGATTACCAACGGGCCGGACGCGGATACGCTGGTGATCTATGCCAAGACCGATCCGGCGGCGGGGCCGCGCGGGATGACTGCCTTCATCGTCGAGAAAACCTTCCCCGGCTTCTCCACCGGGTTGAAACTCGACAAATTGGGCATGCGCGGATCGAACACCGCAGAGCTGATCTTTCAGGATTGCGAGGTGCCGGCGGAAAACGTCCTCGGCGCGGTCGGGCGCGGGGTGAACGTGCTCATGAGCGGTCTCGACTACGAACGCGCCGTTTTGGCCGCCGGGCCGCTCGGCATCATGCAGGCCTGCATGGATGCGGTGGTGCCTTATGTGCACGAGCGGAAACAGTTCGGCCAGGCGATCGGCGAATTCCAACTGATGCAGGGCAAGTTGGCCGACATGTACACCACGATGAACGCCGCAAAAGCCTACGTCTACGCCGTCGCCAAGGCCTGCGATCGCGGGGAGACCACGCGCAAGGACGCGGCGGGCGCCATCCTGTATGCTGCCGAAAAAGCCACCTGGATGGCGCTGGAGGCGATCCAGACCCTGGGCGGCAACGGCTATATCAACGATTATCCCACCGGGCGGCTGCTGCGGGACGCCAAGCTGTACGAAATCGGCGCCGGGACCAGCGAAATCCGGCGCATGCTGATCGGGCGGGAATTATTCGCCGAAACCGCCTGAACCGCCCGATCGAACCGGACGGGCGTATCGCCGAAGGGGAGGCTAACCATGCAACATTCGATCGTCGCCGCACTCGGTTTGCTGTTCGGACTGGCATTACCCGCGCAGGCCGCAGAAACGCCAAAACGCGGCGGGATTCTGACATTCATGATCCCCGCCGACTCCCCGCCCAGCTTCGACGGACATCGGGAGAGCACATTCGCCACCATCCACGCCGTCGCCCCGTTCTACAGCGTGCTGATCCGCGCGAATCCGGACGATCCGGCGGATGTGTCCAATTTTGTCTGCGATGTCTGCACCGCGATTCCCAAACCGACGGATGGCGGCAAAACCTATACGTTCGCCATTCGCGACGACGTTCGTTTCTCCGATGGATCGGCGTTGGATGCCTTCGACGTCGCCGCCAGTTGGCACCACATCGTGGCCCCGCCGCCGGGCGTGGTCAGCGCGCGTGGCGGCTATTACGCGATGATCGACAAGATCGAGGCACCGGACGCCCGTACCGTGGTGTTTCGCCTGAAATTCGCGACCGGCGCCTTTCTGCCAGCGCTCGCCGATCCCTATGCGTTTTTGTATCGCAAGGAGGTGCTGGATCGCGATCCCCATTGGTACGAGGCCAATATTCAGGGATCGGGGCCCTTCCGCTTCACCGAATACCAATCCGGCCAAGCCATTTCCGGGGTGCGCAACCCCACATACTACCGGCCGGGCCTGCCTTATCTGGACGGATTTACCGGTATTTTCGCCGATAAGCAGGCCGTGCGGGTCGCCGCCATTCGCAGCGGCCGCGCCGCCATCGAATTTCGCGGCTTCCCCCCCGCCACCCGCGACGAACTGAAAGCCGCGCTCGGCGACCAACTCGTGGTCCAGGAGAGCGACTGGAATTGCGGTGCGCTGCTAACGCCCAACCATGCCCGCAAGCCCTTCGACGACGCCCGGGTGCGGCGCGCCCTGACGCTGGCGATCGATCGGTGGGGCGATGCGGCGGCGATGGCGCGGATCACGGTGTCGAAGACGGTGGGCGGGATTGTGTTCCCGACCTCCCCCCTCGCTGCAACGAAAGAAGAATTGCACAATATTGCCGGTTACTGGCCCGACATCGAAAAATCCCGCGCCGAGGCTCGGCGTTTGCTCAAGGAAGCCGGCGCCGAGGGGCTGAAGTTCGAGTTGCTGAACCGTAACATCGACCAGCCCTACAAGTTCAACGCCATCTGGGCGATCGACGCCTGGAGCAAAATCGGCATCGAGGTAACCCAACGGGTGCTGCCCACCGGCCCCTATAGCGAAGCGTTGCGCCAGGGCGATTTCGCAGTGGCAGTCGATGCCGAGTGCCAGAACATCGTCAATCCGTTGCTCGACGGCACCAAATATCTGCCGCATTCGGTGTCGGAAGCCAATTACGGCCACTATGACGACCCGGAGGAGATCGCGATCTACGATCGGATGATGCAGGAAACCGATTTCGCCAAACAGCGTCAGGCGATGCGGGAGTTCGAGAAATTGGTGCTCGATACGCAGGCGCACGAAATATTTCTATTGTGGCGGTATCGGATCGTTCCGTATCATCGCTATGTAAAAGGTTTCAAGATCGGACCGAGCCACTATGTCAATCAGGATCTGGCGACGATCTGGTTGGATCGTTGAACGGCGGGCGTTTTACCGACCCGAACCGGTATCTATCCAATTCGGCGGGGCGTCGCCGTTGCAGAAAAAGACCGAATAAAGCGGCGCAAACCGGCACCCTGCTGTTGCCAATACGAACCCGTTGCCAACGCTTCCTCCCCGCTCGGGTCCCCGGTCGGCGCGTAATCGTGGGCGAAATCGGCCGTCCCGAACAGGATGTCCCACCAGGGCAACACCGCGCCGTAATTGCAGCTCCTTACCCCCGCCGCCTTAATACCATGGTGTGCTCGGTGGAACCGCGGGGAGATCAGCAGGCGATCGCCGATCGAACCGAACGACAACCGCACGTTGGCGTGCGACAGGCTTTCCAGAAAGCGCAACACCAGCACCAGCAGCGGAAATTGCAGCGGCGGCACCCCGATCGCCAAAGCGATGGCGCTGAACCAGACGAAGGCGATCAGATCGTCCAGGATATGGTTCCGATCGTCCGACCAGAATGTCATCTGCCGCTGGGCATGATGCAACGAATGCAACGCCCACCACCAGCGGAACCGATGTGCCAGCCAATGCCGCCAGTATTCCGCGAAATCGAGGACGATGGCATACAGCGCGAAGGTTAGGATTTGTTGGCCGAGCAGGGCGGGAAACAACCGTTCCAGCGTGGGGGGAACCCAGCCGTGGTCGGCGAGGTAGCCGTTCGTCGCGACCTGCAGCCGATAGAACAGCACAAAGGTCACCAGCGGCAGCACCCCGATGCGGGAAATCGCGGTATACAGCGCATCCACCCAAACGGCGTTGTTGTTCGGCCAACGCTCCACCGGGCGCCAATGTTCCAGCGGCAGGCAGACGGCGAAGGTGACGACCACCTGACAGGCGCCGTAGACCGCGAATAACGCCCAGCCGAAGGCGATATCCTCCCACCGCATCAGGCCGAGGCCGTACAGCAGCGGGATCAGCAGGTTTTCCTGCACCCAGCCGGCAGCGAGGCCGAAGACGTCTTCCATCACCGCGCCGGCGAAGGGGCCTTGGGGTTCAGCCATAGCCCGTGCGGAGATCGGCCGACCGCCACGGTCTGGTAGTTCCCGGTGGCGGGATCGAGGACGGCCACCTTCTCCGCCCAGCGACGGGTGATCCACAGCTTGCCGTCGGGGGCGAAGTCGATGTCGTCCGGGCCGCCGGGAATAGCATACGTCCGCAGCACCTTCAGCGTCGTCGGATCGACCGCCGCCGTGGTGCCGCCCGCGCGGTTATTCACCCACAAGATCTTGCGATCCGGCGACAGGAACAGGTTGTGGGCGCCTTTGCCGGTCACGATTTTCGCCACCACCCGCCCGTCCGCCGGGTCCACCTGCGCCACGTAATCGGTGCCCATATCGGCCACCAGCACCTTACCATTGAGCCACAGGACACCGGCTGGGGTTTTCCCGACCGGCTGGTTCCACTTCTCCTCCAGCTTGCGCAGATCGATCGCCACCAGTCGGTCGGTGTCCTGCAGGGTGACGAACGCGGTTGCCGAATCCGGCGAATACGCAACGTGGCTGGGGGTGGATTTGACCGGGAAGCGCTTCAGCAGCTTCATCGACGCGGCGTCGTAGACATCGATCTGGTTGCGGGCGAGCCCGGCGACGGTCAGGAATTTGCCATCCGGGCTGAAGCCCAACTGATACGGATCGGCGATCGGCATGCGCTTCTGGATCGCGCCGGTCGCGGGGTCGAGGAACAGCATCTCATTCCCCGCCGTGTCGCCCACGAGCAGGCTTTTGCCGTCGGGGCTGGGCACCAGGTGGTGCGGCTCCCGCAGGACCGGGATGCGGCGGACTTCCTGCAACGTCGCCATATCGACGACGCTGATCGCCGCCGCCCCGGAATCGATGACAAAGGCGACCCCGGCCGCGCGGGCGTGCGGTGCCAATAGTAATATCGGCAACAAAAAGACCGCCCATCGCATCGCAGTCCGCCGAAAATATACCCGTCGCATCGCCGTCTCTCCGAGGAGTCCGGCACGTCCTACGCCCGCGACGCCGCTTCGGGCAAGCGCGATTCCCCCACCGCTGCCCCCCGCGAAAACACCGCCGCCGTCAGTGCGAACAAAAGGCAGCTCGGCGTCGAGATCAGGACATTGTCGGTGAACGCATGCCCGGCGAAGGCGAGGAAGATAAATCGCACGATCCGTCGCTCCGCCATCGGCAAAGCGGCGCTATGCCGCCCAACCCAGATCGCGAACATTGCGATCAGCAGGGCGCGGCCGAGCATGCCGCCCTCGACTTCGATGCGGAGGTATTCGTTGTGGGCGGCCCAGGTGTGCAACAGTTTCGCGACCGGGCTATCGGGCGGGACGATCGCATTGCCGGCGCCGATGCCCCAGCCGACCCAGGGCGAATCGCCGGTTACCGCCTGGAATGCGGCCCAGAGGTATTCGCGCCCGCTCAGGTTGCTCAGATCGGTGCCGAGCAGGGCGAATAGCCGGATGGAGCCGAGGTCGCCGGCCAGGGTCAGTACCAGCAAAAGCGACGCCGCGCCGGCGGCCGACAGCAGGAGCAGCGCGCGCCAGCGGACCGGCACCAGGGGGGATGCGACGCCGCACAAGGTCGCCCCGCTGACGGCGATCGCGTAGAACAAGGGGGCGCGCGCGCCGGTCAGCACCAGGAATATCAGGTTGCAGGCCAGCAACAGCATCTCGGCGGGGCGGCCGGTGCGGTAGAGTTGCAGCAACCCGGCATAGACCCCGGCCAGACAAACCGAGGCGAGGAAGGCGGGATGCCCCAAGCCGGTCAGGCGCAACCCGCCGCTTTCGACGAACAACGGCCGCAATCCCAGGCCCGCCAGCAACAGCCCGCCGGCCACCGCGACGGCGGGGCACCAACGCACGGCGCGCACCATGGCATCGGACCAATCCGCCGGGGCGCGGACGAAGCAGAAGGCAAAGGGGGCCACCGAACCGACCAGCGAGCGCAGGCTGTCGCCGACGGTCAGGCCGGGGTACAGCCCGTGCACGATCCCGATCGCGGCCATGATGGCGAACGCCCAGGCCGGATTCCACGGATCGGCCCGCCCGCCCCAGCGCAGAACACCCAGCAAGGCTAGACCAATTTGCGCGGCCTTGATCGCGGCGATGGTGGGTTGGAATGCCTCGGGACCCACAAGGTCGGTCATCGTCATTTCCAGCGAACAACCGGCGGCCAGCAGCCACGCGACGCAAAACGCGGTCGTGTGCTGGAACGCCAGAAACAGCACCCCGCCCGCAATCAGGCACGCAATGGCCTGCCACAACAGGCCCGGGGCGATCCAGGCGCAGGCCAATCCGAGCGGAACGAGGGCCAGAAAGCGCATGGCGGCAGGATGGCAGGGAATGATGAAGGAAGGGTTAACAGCTTTCCTCTTTCGCCGGATCGGCTACCCTCCGGCCCAACGGACAAAATCGAGGAACCGAATCCCATGAGCGGACTCCGCATCATCGCCACTGGCCTGCGCTTTCCCGAAGGCCCCGTCGTCATGCAAGACGGCTCGATCCTGCTGGGCGAGATCGAGCGTCAGACCGTCACCCGCGTTCACATGGACGGCCGGACCGAGGTCGTTGCCTATACCGGCGGTGGGCCGAACGGGCTGGCAATCGGGCCGGATGGCGCGATCTATGTCTGCAACAACGGCGGTTTCTCCTGGCGGCTGGAGATGAACCTGATGCGCCCGGCCGGCCCGTCGTCCGACTATACCGGCGGCTGCATCCAGCGGGTGGACCCGGCGACCGGCGCTGTCACCGTGCTTTACGACCGCTGCGGCGCCCACAAACTTCTCGGACCCAACGACATCGTCTTCGACGGGCTCGGCGGCTTCTACTTCACCGACCTGGGCAAGGCGCGAGGGCGGGATCGCGACTGGGGCGGGGTCTATTACGCGCTGGCCGACGGCTCGAAAATCGTCGAGGTCGTGCACCCCATCCTGACCCCCAACGGCATCGGCCTGTCGCCCGACGGCAAAACGCTTTACGTCGCCGAGACCGAGACCGCCCGCCTGTGGGCTTGGAATGTGCTGGCGCCGGGTGTGCTGGGCAAGGCGGCATTCCCGTCCCCGCATGGCGGGCGGATCATGGTCGGGCTTGGCGGGTTCCAGCGCTTCGATAGCCTGAAGGTGGACGCCGCCGGCAACATCTGCGTCGCGACCCTGGTCAACGGATCGGTCAGCGTCGTGTCGCCCACCGGCAGCGGACTGATCCGACAGGTGCCGATGCCCGATATGTTCTGTACCAATCTGTGCTTCGGCGGGCCGGATATGAAAACCGCGTTCATCACCCTGTCCGGAACCGGGCAGTTGGTGGCCATGGATTGGCCGGAACCCGGATTGCGCCTGCAACACGAGGCGTGAGTCCGGCGCCGTTGATCCACATCAAAGCCAGCCTAACCGCACCGATGCTTCAGTCGTGCTATTAGATCGCGATGCGTTCGCGCTCGCTCACGTATCGCGATCTAACGTATTGTTCGATCGCGCGATTCAGACCTCCGGCGATTCCACCTTCGGTCATCGCGCTCTAACCAGCAGGAACACCCCACTATGACCGCAGCCCCCAACTTCGATGCCATCGTCATCGGCTCCGGCATGTCGGGCATGTACCAGCTTTATCGCCTGCGCGAACTCGGTTTGACGACACGCGTGCTCGAAGCCGGGACCGGCGTGGGCGGCACCTGGTACTGGAACCGCTATCCCGGCGCCCGTTTCGATTCGGAAAGCTATTCGTACCAGTTCTCGTTCTCGAAAGAGATGCTGGACGAGTGGGATTGGTCCGAACATTTCGCCGGTCAGCCGGAGACGCTGCGTTACCTCGATCGCGTGGCCGACAAATACGACCTGCGCAAGGACATTCAGTTCCGCAGCCGGGTGAAATCGGCGCATTGGCGGGAAGCCGATCGGCAGTGGGTTGTCGGGTTGGAGGACGGCACATCGTATTCCTGCCGCTTCCTGATCACGGCGGTCGGGCCTTTGTCGGCCCCGACAATGCCGAATATCCCCGGCGTCGATAGTTTCGCGGGCGAATCCTGCCACACCGCCCGCTGGCCGCACGAACCTGTCAGCTTCGTCGGCAAGCGCGTGGCCGTCATCGGCACCGGCGCGACCGGGGTGCAAACCATCCAGGAAGTGGCCAAGACCGCAAAGTCCCTCACCGTATTCCAACGCACCCCCAATTGGTGCGCACCGTTGCTGAACAGCAAGATCGCCCCGGCCGAAATGGCGGAAATCAGGGCAAATTATCCGGCAATGTTCCAGCGTTGCTTGGAAACCTTCTCGTGTTTTCTGCACACCCCCGATCTGCGCAAAACCTTCGAGGTCACCGACCAGGAGCGCGAGGCCTTCTGGGAAAAACTCTATGCCTCCCCCGGGTTCGGCATTTGGCTGGGCAATTTCTCCGACATGATGACGGATCGCGCGGCCAACGCTGCCATCAGCGATTTCGTTGCCAATAAAATCCGGCAGCGGGTGAAAAACCAGGCTGTGGCGGAGAAATTGATCCCGAAAAACCACGGTTTCGGCACCCGCCGCGTGCCGATGGAGACCAAGTATTTCGAAGTCTACAACCAGGACAACGTGAAGCTGGTCGATATCAATGAAACCCCGATCGAGCGGATTACGCCGACGGGTCTGACAACCAGCGACATCGAATACGAATTCGACTCGATCGTGTTCGCCACCGGCTTCGATGCGATCACCGGCAGTTTCGATCGCATCGACATTCGCGGCACGGACGGGCAACGGTTGAAAGACCGCTGGTCGCATGGACCGGAAACCTATCTCGGCACCATGGTCGATGGGTTCCCCAACATGCTGATGCTGATGGGTCCGCATATGGCGCTGGGCAATATCCCACGCAGCATCGAACACAACGTCGATTGGGTCACCGACCTGATGCGCCATGCTCGGGATCGCAAAATCGTCCGCATCGAACCCACCCCGCAGGAGGTGAAGGCCTGGACCGACCACGTGAAGGAACTCGGCATGGGCAATTTGCTGTTCGAGGTGAATTCCTGGATGACCGGCGTCAACACCAACGTCGAGGGCAAGCAGGTCCGCATCGTCAATCGTTACAGCGGCAGCGCCCCCGCCTATCGCGCCCGCTGCGACGCGGTTGCCGCTAGCGGCTACCAGGAACTTGCTCTGGCGCAATAACGGAAGGCCCGCCCCGTCGATGGTTACGCTGGCCGCAGCATCCTGACAATCAGTCTGCTGCGCTCGCGGAACCCCAGCCGAACATACAGCGCCATCGCCGGGTTGTTCGGGAAAACGTGCAGAAACGGCGTTTCCCCCTGCGCCACGATCCCATGCGCCAGATGCAGCACGATCGCAGCCCCCAGCCCGCGCCCGCGGGCGGAGGCATCGACGGCGATCGCGCTGATTTCGGTGAAGCCGGGCACGCGCAACCGACGTCCGCCCATCGCCAGTAGGCGGTTTTCCGAACGATAGCCGACATAACCGCCGAGTTCGGGGGTGCGCGGGGCGAAGGGGCCGGGTTTTTCCCGAGCGACCAAACCCTCCATATCGTCGCTTGCGCCCAGCGGTTCGGGCGGGGTCGCGGCGAATTGGGGCACGAGATCGTTGGGATCGGCGATCATCTGCACCAGCGCACCGGCCTGAACGACGGTCCAACCGGCGGGTGCAGGTTCGTCGAGCGGGCGGAACATCACCGCATCCGACCCTGGCGGCACGCTCGCACGGAGATCGCCCAGCGCGTCCTTCGTATAGGCTTCGATCGCCGAAAACGGGCCGACGTCGCGGCGCAGATGGCGCGCCTGTCCGGTGCCGAGGGCGAAACCGGCCAGCGGGCCGTGCAGCGCATGCCAGATTGGATTGTCCAGTATATGGCTCATATTCAGCCCGTCCGGCTGACCTCCAGCACATGCTCGGCGATCGCCAGCGAGGCCGTGAGGCCGGGCGATTCGATCCCGAACAGGTTGATCAACCCGGCCACCCCGTGCGTCTGCGGTCCTTGCACGGTGAAATCTTGCCCCGGCGCACCTTTCGGCACGATCTTCGGCCGGATGCCGGCATAGCCCGGTTGCAGCGCGCCGTCCTTCAGCCCGGGCCAATAGGTGCGCACGGCGGCGTAAAAACTGTCGGATCGGGCGGGATCGACGGTGTAGTCGATGGCGTCGATCCACTCGACATCCGGCCCGAATTTCGCTTGCCCGCCGAGGTCCATTGTCAGATGCACGCCCAGCCCGCCGGGCACCGGCACCGGATAGATCAGCCGCGAAAACGGCGACCGCCCGGCCAGGGTGAAGTAGTTGCCCTTGGCGAAATACGCGGTCGGCACCCGGTCCTGCGGCATGCCCTGGATATGCTGCGCGAGGAAGGGGGCATGCAGCCCGGCGGCATTGACGAACAGATTGCAGCGCAGGGTCATGGTATCGGCGCCGCCGACCTCGACCTCGATCTGGCGGCCGGCAACCCGCGCGCCCACGACCGGGCTGAAGAACACCGCCGTGGCGCCCGCGTTTTCCGCGTCGCCTTGCAGCGCCAGCATGTAGGTGTGGCTGTCGATAATGCCGGTGGCGGGGGAGTGCAGGGCGCTGGTGCAGTGCAGATTCGGCTCCATCGCCATGGCTTCGGCGGCGGTGAGCACCCGCATGCCCTCGACCCCGTTGGCTTCGGCGCGCAG
Organism: Acetobacteraceae bacterium; assembly: GCA_025354865.1. GTDB lineage: Bacteria > Pseudomonadota > Alphaproteobacteria > Acetobacterales > Acetobacteraceae > Rhodopila. The sequence goes on from JANXMB010000042.1 coordinate 19,065, forward strand.
TTTGATGCCGGCCAGCATGGCGTCTTCGCGTTCGTTGGTCGCGACGATCAGCTTGCCGCAGTTGCGGTGCGGGACGCCTTTTTCCACGCAGTAGGGGTACAGCATCCGGCGTCCGGCGACGCAGAAGCGGGCCATGAGGCTATTGGCGGGGTAGTAAATGCCGGCGTGAATCACCTCCGAATTGCGGGAGGAGGTTTCGGTGCCGATCCCTTCTGCCGAGTCCAGGACGATGACCTCCCGCCCGGACATGGCCAACGCCCGAGCGACCGCCAGACCGACAACGCCAGCGCCGGCAACGATGCAATCGACTTCTTCCACGGGACGCTCCTTAGAGCGCGATGACCGAAGGTGGGATCACCGTAGGTCTGAATCGCGCGATCAAACAAACAGCGCGATGACCGAAGGTGGGATCACCGTAGGTCTGAATCGCGCGATCGAATAATACACTGGATCGCGATACGTGAGCGGGCGCGAACGCATCGCGATCTTAAGCCGAAAGCCGTTGCATCACGGCATCGGGGATGTCGAAATTGGCGTAGACGTTCTGCACGTCGTCGTTGTCCTCCAGGTTGTCCAGGAGCTTCAGCAGGGCTTTGGCTTTGTCCTCGTCCAGCACGACCTCGGTGGTCGGGCGCCAGTCGAGTTTCGCGGTTTCCGGCGCGCCGAACTGGGCTTCCAGCGCGTCGCGGACGGCAAAGAAATCCTCCACCGGGCAGGTGACCTCGTGCGCATCGTCGTCGCTTTCGACGTTTTCCGCCCCGGCATCGATGGCGGCTTCCAGCATGGCGTCGGCGGACGCGACGGACGCGGGGTAGCGGATCGCGCCTAGGTGGTTGAACAGGAAGCTGACGGCGTTGGTTTCCCCCAGCGCGCCGCCGGCCTTGGCGAAGGCGGAGCGGACATCGCCCGCCGTGCGGTTGCGATTGTCGGTCAGGGTTTCGACGATCATGGCCACGCCGGCGGGTCCGTAGCCCTCGTAGCGGACCTCCTGATAATCGTCGGTGCCGCCCGCGCCGGTGGCTTTCTTGACCGCGCGTTCGATCGTGTCGCGGGTCATGTTGGCCTGCCGGGCGGCCGTCATTGCGGCGCGCAGGCGCGGGTTCGACGCGGGATCGGGCAGTCCTTGCCGCGCGGAGACGGTGATTTCGCGGATCAGCTTGGCGAAGATGCGCGCGCGCTTGGCGTCCTGCGCACCTTTGCGGTGCATGATATTTTTGAACTGTGAATGGCCGGCCATGGATTTCGATCTCGGTGGGATGACGTCAGGGCCTTTACACCTGTGCCGGGGGCCGAGACAAATACCGTTGCGCCGCGCCTGGGTCTGGCGGCCGGTCTGCCGCGCTGCTACGCGGGGCGAATGGTGGAATTTTCCCTCGAACCGCAGATTGGCGGGCGCATACCGCGACAGCGCGGCGGCGGGCAGCGACCCGATTTTTCCCTCGAAGCGCAGGCCGGTGGCCGGGTTGCCGGCGTCGACGAAGCCGGCCGAGGGCCGTTGGCCGGCCCGGTCGTTGCCGGCGCCGTCGTGTTTCCGCGCGGCGTCCCGCCGGCGCTGGCCGCATTGTTGGATGACTCCAAAAAACTGTCGGCGACCCGCCGCGCCGCCGCCTTCGCCGCGCTGCTGGCCAGCCCGGACGCGGAAATCGGGATCGGCGCCGCCTCGATCGCCGAGATCGCCGCGCTCAATATCCTCGGTGCGTCGTTGCTGGCGATGCGCCGCGCGGTGCTGCGGCTGCCGGTCGCCCCGGCCTTGGCGCTGATCGACGGCAATCGCCCGCCGCGTCTGGCCTGCCCAACCCAATGCGTGGTGGGCGGCGACGGCAAAAGCCTGTCGATCGCCGCAGCGTCGATCCTCGCCAAGGTCGTGCGCGATCGTGCCATGGCGAGGCTTGCTGTGCGCTACCCCGCATATGGTTGGGACGGCAACGCCGGCTACCCCACGGCGGCGCATCGCGCGGCATTGGCACGACTCGGACCGACTCGCCACCACAGGCCGGGTTTCGGTCCGGTGCCGTTTTTCGCGACTCGGGAGTCAAACCCAGTTGACGCGGCTTCGGCGGGTTCGGCAGGGTAGCTGCGACTCGACCCCCGATGTTTGGAAACCGTGTTGGAAATCGTCCGAGAACTGCCGCTGGACCAGGTCCTGCTGGGCGACTGCGTGCCATTGATGGACATGCTGCCGCCCGCTTCGGTGCACTGCGTCTTCGCCGACCCGCCCTATAACCTGCAATTGCGGGGGGAACTGCGGCGCCCCGACGACTCCCTGGTGGACGGCGTGGACGAGGATTGGGACCGCTTCACCGACTTCGCCGCCTACGACCGCTTCACCCGCGAATGGCTTACTGCGTGCCGGCGGGTCATGCGTAAAGACGGCACGATCTGGGTGATCGGGTCCTACCACAACATCTTCCGCATCGGCGCCATCCTGCAGGATCTCGGGTTCTGGATCCTCAACGACGTGGTGTGGCGTAAGGCCAACCCGATGCCCAATTTCCGTGGCCGGCGCTTCACCAACGCGCACGAAACCATGATCTGGGCGGCCAGGGATCGCGATAGCCGCTACAAGTTCAACTATCAGGCGATGAAGTCGCTGAACGACGACGTGCAGATGCGCAGCGACTGGTTCATCCCCCTCTGCACTGGGGACGAACGGCTGCGCAACCAGCACGGCCTGAAACTGCACCCGACCCAAAAGCCCGAGGCGCTGCTGCACCGCGTGCTGCTCGCCAGCACCAGCCCCGGCGATATCGTGCTGGACCCCTTCCTGGGCACCGGCACCACTGCGTCGGTCGCCAAACGCCTGCACCGCCATTTCATCGGAATCGAGCGGCATCCCGCCTACGCCGAAGCTGCGATCGGCCGGGTCAGGCGCACCAAACCCGGTGTCGGCGCGGGGGAGAGCACGCCGACGCGGCGCGACATGCCCCGGGTGCCGTTCGGCAGTCTGGTCGAGCGCGGGCTGATCGCCGAGGGCACCAAACTGTTCGACAAACAGCGCCGTGTCGCGGCGATCGTCGCCGCCGACGGTTCCCTGGTCTCGGGCGATATTCGCGGGTCTATCCACAAGGTCGGCGCCACCTTGCAGAATGCGCCGTCCTGCAATGGCTGGACCTTCTGGCATTTCGAGCGCGGCGGCGTCGCAACTGCCCTGGACGTGCTTCGTTCGGAGAATCCTGCGCCCTGATCGGCGCCATGAGCGCGATGACCGAAGGTGGAATCACCGAAGGTCTGAATCGCGCGATCTAACGTTTCCCGGCGAAGAACGATCGCAGCAGGGCCGCTGCCTCCGCCTCGCGCACGCCGCCGACGATCGTCGGGCGGTGATGGCAGGACGAAGCGTCGAAGATGCGGGCGCCGTGCTCCACCCCGCCGCCTTTCGGATCGTACGCCCCGAATATCAGCCGGCGGATGCGGAAAAACGCGATCGCCTGGGCGCACATCGGGCACGGCTCCAACGTCGCGACCAGATCGCAGTCGGCCAGGCGGGCGGAGCCGCGAGCGGCGGCAGCGGCGCGCATGGCGAGTATTTCGGCGTGGGCGGAGGCGTCGTGCAGTGCCTCCACCCGGTTGCCGGCGCGGGCCAACACCGCACCATCGGGGCCGAGGACGACCGCGCCGACCGGGACTTCCCCCCGTTCGGCGGCCGATCGTGCCTCCTGCAATGCCAATTTCATCGATTCCATGCGGGATTGCTTGCCGTATTGCCTGCCCGAGGTCTAGCAAGCGCACCATGAACAAGCGACCGATCGTTGGTACGACCCTGGATTCCGAACAACCGGGCGGATATTCGAAATACCCTTGGTATGCGATGCGGCAGAATTATGCCGACGCCATCGCTGCGGCGGGCGGTCTGCCCATCGCGCTGCCGCATAACGCCGACCTCGCCCCGGCCTATCTCGACGCGATCGACGCCCTGGTAGTCACCGGCGGTGCCTTCGACGTCGATCCCGCGCTGTATGGCGACGATGCGCGTCACGCGACCGTCACCCTGAAGGACAATCGTACCCGAGCGGAATGGGCGCTGATCGAGGGCGCTTTGGCGCGCGATATGCCCATCCTCGGCATTTGCGGCGGCCACCAGCTTCTCGCCGTTGTGCTCGGCGGCTCCCTGATCCAGCACATCCCCGACGCCGTGCCCGATGCCCTGGCGCACGAACAGCCCAATCCCCGGCACCAACCCGGCCACACCGTTGCCGTCGCCCCCGGCACGCTGCTGCATCGCATCGTCGGCGGCACGCAGATGCACGTGAACTCCGCCCACCATCAAGCCGTGCGCGCGCCGGGCCAACGCGCCACGGTCAATGCTGTTGCCCCAGACGGCGTGATCGAAGGGGTGGAGGCGAGCGGTTATCGCTTCTGCCTGGGCGTGCAATGGCACCCGGAATACCTGATCGACCCCGGCGATCGACTTATATTCGACGCCTTGATCGCGGCGTGCGCGGCATGAGCGAGGATGCGGAAAAGGGCGATCGGATCGCCAAGTTCCTGGCCCGAGCAGGGGTGGCGAGCCGGCGCGATGCCGAGAAGATGCTGGCGGAGGGGCGGATCAAGCTCAACAACGCCGTCGTCACCCATCCCGCGACTTTCGTGGCCAAGGGCGATCTGATCGTCGTCGATGGCAAGCTGGTCGAGGACGCCGATCGCACCCGCCTGTGGCGGTATCACAAGCCCGACGGCTTGGTGACCACCCACCACGATCCCGAAGGCCGGCCCACCGTCTTCGACAAGCTGCGCACCCAATTGCCGCGCGTTATCAGCGTCGGCCGCCTGGATTTGACCAGCGAGGGCCTGCTGCTGCTGACGAACGACGGGGCTTTGGCGCGGCACCTCGAACTGCCGTCCACCGGCTGGATTCGGCGCTACCGCGTGCGCGTGTTCGGCCGCCCCGACCCCCGCGATCTCGCCGCGCTGGCGCAGGGCGTGACGATCGAAGGCGTGAAATATGCGCCCATCGAGGCCGCTTTGGACTCCCGCAAAGGCGACAACGCCTGGGTTACCGTGGCCTTGACCGAAGGCCGCAACCGGGAGGTCCGCAAGGTCATGCGTCACCTCGATTTGCACGTTTCCCGCCTGATCCGGCTATCGTACGGGCCGTTTCAACTCGGCACCCTCGCGCGCGGGGAGGTGGAGGAAGTGCCACCCCGCATCCTGCGCGACCAGTTGCCCGCTCTCGCCGGACCGGTGCCCGCTCGGCCCCACCAGCGCGGCTGATCGTGCGAATCGTTGCCGGCGCTTGGCGGGGCAGGGGGCTGGTCGCGCCATCCGGAACCGTCACCCGACCCACCGCCGATCGGGTGCGACAAGCCCTGTTCGACGCGCTGCTGCATGCGCCCTGGGCCGGCCGGCCGAGCATCGAGGATGCGGTCGTGTTGGATGTGTTTGCGGGGACGGGGGCGATGGGGTTGGAAGCGCTGTCGCGCGGCGCCGCCAGGGTCGTCTTCGTCGAGCAGGATCGCGCCGCCCTGACCGCCCTTCGCACCAATATCGCCGCCTGCCGCGCCGACGATCGGTGTTCGGTGTTACCCATGGATGCCGCGCGTATTCCGCCGGGGGAGGCTGCGACGCTGATTTTCCTCGATCCGCCTTATGGCAAAGGGGCGATCGGCGTGGCGGTGGATCGCCTGCGCGCGGTCGGACGGATCGCGCCGGGGGCGCTGCTGGTGGCCGAGACCGGGCGGGACGAACCCCCGCTGCCGGTCGATGCGCTGGCCGAACGCAGCCACGGCGCGGCACGGATGACGGTGTGGCGGGAGAGCGGGGATTCCGAAGTGCCCTGGTCCCACCGCCTCGGGTTGGCGGGGCTGCCGTTGCCAAGGGTATAGTCGCCGCCCACGCTGCTAGAATCCAAGGAGACCCCGATGCCGGGAACCCATCGCGTCGATTACGAGGTGCGCAACCGGGTCGCGACGATCGCGATGAACCGGCCGAAAGTGAATGCGATCGATATCCCGATGATCGACGCCATCCACGCCGCGCTGCGCCGGGCGAACGCCGACCCGGATGTGCGCGCCGTCATTCTGACCAGCGCGCTGCCGGGCATGTATTGCGGCGGCATGGATTTGCGCATGGCATACGAGGGGACCGCGCTCGATCTGCGGGCCTTTCTGTACAAGTTCTATATCGAGACGATGAACATCCAGTACGAGATGACGAAACCGACCATTGCCGCCGTGAACGGACCGGCGCGCGGGGCCGGGATGACGCTGTCGATCGTGTCCGACATCGTCCTGGCGGCCGACGATATCGACATGGGCTACCCCGAGATCGACGTCGGGGTGATCCCCGCCATCCATTTCGTCCACCTGCCGCGTCAGATCGGTCGGCACAAAGCCTTCGAACTGTTGTTCCGAGGCAAGCCGATTCCGGCGACCGAAGCGGTGGCGCTGGGCATCGCGAACCACGCCTTCCCGCGCGAAACGCTGATGGAACGGGCAATGGAAATGGCGCTGGAATTTGCCGCCAAGTCCCCCGTTGTCATGGCGTTGGGGCGGACGTCGTTCATGCGGGCGAACGATCTGGATTATCGGCGCAACGTCGAAAACCAGATCGAGACCCTGTGCAACATCTTCAGCACCCCCGACGGCAAGGAAGGTCTGCTGGCGTTCCTGGAGAAGCGCGCGCCCCGCTGGGTCTGACGATCGGCGATCGCACTCTTTGTTTCTCCGCGCGATTCAGACCTTCGGCGATGCCGCCTTCGGTCATCGCGCTCTACTGCCCCGGGCGGAAGCCGGTGGCGACGATGTATAGCTCGCTCGATCCTTTGCGGCTCGCGGGGGGTTTGGCGTGGCGGACGGTGGTGAAATGGCGTTTCAGCCGCACTAGCATTTCGCCCTCCGACCCGCCCTGAAACAGCTTGGCGACGAAGCTGCCGCCCTCGGCCAGCACCGCGATGGCGAAATCCAGCGCCAGTTCCGCCAATCCGACGATGCGCAGGTGGTCGGTGGCGGTGTGGCCGGTGGTGTTGGGCGCCATGTCGGACATCGCCAGATCGGCCTTGCCGCCCAGCAGCGCGGTCAAACGCTCCGGCATGTCGGGGTCGTTGAAATCGCCCTGCACGATCGTCGCCCCGGCGATCGGGTCGATCGGCAGCAGATCCAGCGCTAGCACCGAATGCGCGCCGCGTTGCACCGCCACCTGGGTCCAGCCGCCCGGCGCCGCCCCCAGATCCAACACCCGCGCGCCCTTGCGCAGCAGTTTGAACTTGTCGTCCAGCTCGATCAGCTTGAATGCCGCGCGGGAGCGGTAGCCCTGCGCCTGCGCCGCCGCGACATAGGGGTCGTTCAACTGCCGTTCCAGCCAGGCGCGAGACGCCGGTGTGCGATTCTTGGTCTTCTTCACGCGCACCGTCAGCGCGCGTTTGGACGTCAGGGTGGGGGATTTGGTCATGGGCGGGTCGGATAAACCTTACGGGGGCCGGCGCGATCCGCGCGGATCATGCGCAGCAGCATGCCTTCCCGCAGCCCGCGATCGGCGACAACGATTTTGGACGCCGGCCACACGCGGGCGATGGCGGCGAACACGGCGCAGCCTGGCAGTACGAAGTCGATCCGGTCCGGCCCGACGCAGGGGTGCTGCAACAGACCCTCCCGCCCGAGGCCGAGCAGGAATTGGAGCGCGTCGGAGGCTTCGCGGGCGGTGAGGGCGAGGCCATCGACGGCGGGGCGGCGGTAACGGTCGAGTTTCAATACCACCCCGGCCAGCGTCGTCACGGTGCCGCTGGTGCCCAGCAGGCGCACGCCGCCATTGCGGATTTCGCGCGCGATGCAGTGCACATTTTCGAATTTTTGCAGCATGGCGGCGACGTCGTCGACCATCGCCTCGAACCCATCTTCGGTGAAACCGGCATCGCCCCAGCGTTCGAACAGCGTCACCACGCCGATCGGCAGGGATTCGTAGCCGATCAACGCCGGTTGCCCCGCCGTCAGTCGCACCCACGCCAACTCCGTCGAGCCCCCGCCGATATCGAACAACAGCGCGCGACTGCCCTCCCCGCACAACAGCGGCGAGCAGGATTCGAGCGCCAGTTCCGCTTCCTCCCGGCTGGAGATCGGCACCACGTCGAGCCCGGTTTCGGCCCGAACGCGGGTCAGAAATTCCCGCCCATTGACGGCGCGGCGGCAGGCTTCGGTGGCGATGGCGCGCAGCTTGCGCACCGGGCGGCGGGCCAGCCGGTCGGCGCACGCGTGCAGCGCCACCATCGCTCGGTCCATCGCGTCGGGCGACAGGCGGCCGGTGTGGTGCAATCCCTCCCCCAATCGGACAATGCGGGAGAAACTGTCGATCACCCGGAAACCGTCGCCGGTCGGCGTCCCCACCAACAAGCGGCAATTATTGGTGCCGAGGTCGAGCGCAGCGAAGGCGCTGCCAGCAAAACGGCGCACCGGCTCGACCCGCAGGGACGCGGCGTCGTGTTCCGAAAGGTCCGACTGCTCCAACATGGTGCGATTGTCGTCCGCCTGCCCCCCTGGGAGCAAGCACCGAATGCACGGGCCGGTGTTTCCGCTGTATTTCGACCCTGGCGTGCGAACGCCCCGCGCCCGGAGTGCCTCCATCCGGGGTCGTGCGATTCAGCAAATTGTGCCAGCGTGGAGCGACGGGGCGCAACCAGCGAGGCAACGATGAGTCAGACCGCAGCAAACATGCCCGTCCAGCATCTGTCCGCCGGCCGCACGCGCAAGCTGCTGGCCCGCTACCGGGTGACCGAGGGCAAGGGCTTTCGCCTGAAGGACCACGACCCCACCGACACCGCCGGGCGCACCATCCACAAGCACGATGCCGTCGCTTTGCTGAACGGCGGGGTGGAACGGCTGTCGCGGTTGCAGGAGAAGCTTTACGCGCAGGACCGATGGGCGCTGCTGCCGGTGTTTCAGGCGATGGACGCCGCCGGCAAGGACGGCACCATCAAGCACGTGATGTCCGGCGTGAACCCGCAAGGCGTGCAGGTCACCAGCTTCAAAGCCCCCAGCACCGAGGAATTGCGGCACGATTTCCTCTGGCGCGCCGTCCGGGCGCTGCCGGAGCGGGGCCGCATCGGCATCTTCAACCGGAGCTATTACGAGGAAACCCTGGTCGTGCGGGTGCACCCGGAGATGCTCGAAAAGCAGCATTTGCCGCCGGCGACCGTTGGCCGCAAGATCTGGGACAAGCGCCTGGAGGCGATCGCCGGGTTCGAACGTTTCCTCGCCGATCAGGGCACCGTGGTGCTGAAATTCTTTCTGCATGTCTCGAAAGACGAGCAGAAGCGCCGCTTCATGGAACGGCTGAACGACAAGACGAAAAACTGGAAGTTCAGTGCGTCGGATCTAACCGAGCGCAATTATTGGGAGGAGTACCAGGCGGCGTACGAGGCGACGATCGCCGCCACCGCGACCCCGCACGCGCCCTGGTATGTGGTGCCGGCGGATAATAAATGGTTCACCCGGTTGGTGGTGGTCGCCGCGATCGTCGATACGCTGGAACGGCTGGACCTGACCCCCGCAGCGCTGTCCCCCGCCCAATCCGCCGCGATCGCCGCTGCCAGGGAGCGCCTGATGCAGGAGGACTGATCCGGTGCGCACGGGTCCTTTGACGGGCGGTGACGAACCCGCTATAGGCTGGCCTGCTCGCGACAGCGAGACCCGCGAGGGCGCCGACCGGTGCCCGCATCGACCCCGAGGCACCGCTTTGCGAGCGCCGAAGGACCGATAGAACGGGAATACCCCATCGGTCGGAGCGTAGCGCAGTCTGGTAGCGCATCAGTCTGGGGGACTGAGGGTCGTGGGTTCGAATCCCGCCGCTCCGACCAATTTTTCAAGGGCTTAGACGATGTGGAACGACGCCTTTGAAATTCTCAGCTACTAATTAGCAACCAAATTCGAACCACGGCCGAGGTCAATCGTCGCCGGACGTTCCCTATCGATGATGATTTGGCCACTCACTGGCCCGGGAACAAAGAGTAGCCATCGCAATGACGACAGGGCGAGTCCGTACTCACTGCCTTCCCAACCAGGCGACATCCCGGACCTGTTCCGTCTTGTGCGATATCAGCACCTCCCATGACGAAGCCATGGACCGCCGCGCGTAAATCCTGCCGCTATCGTCACGGCCGTCGCTGAGATGCCGCTCCCACCAGCCGTCCGCACCGCGTATTTTCTTCCAATCTCTTGGTATGGCCTTCGCACCGGCCAGTTCGCCCAGTGCTCGCCACACCATCCCCCTTTTGGCGAATTCCACGGTGATGACCTTGAAGCTGTCACGCAGCATGATGATGTTGGGCAGCAAATAAGTCAGAACATCGCGCACTTCGTCGGCGATCCGGCCCGAAGGTGGTGATGGCGGTTCGCGTTCCACCGCTGCCGCGGCATTTTCCGCGGCCTCTCGGCGGTCTTGTTCGGCCGCGAGCGCAGCCTGCAATTCCGCGATCCGATCGGCCGCCGCTGCACCCGCGCCAGCCTCCGTCCGAAGCCCCGCGAGTTCGGTCCGCATCGCTTCTTCACGGTTCCTCGATGCCACCAACTCGGCCGCCAAAAGACGCGCCCTTGTATCCTCGGCGGCGGGCGGGGACGGCCGCGCCGCGCGCTGGCCAAGGATTTGTTCGAGACTTTGCGCAAGGTCCGTGGCACCAACCGGGCGAACGAAGCGGACGAACCAATCCGCATCGAAATGATCGACGGCGTCACCCAGATAGCGGCCTGTTCGCAGCACCTCGAAACCGGCCAGGCGTAGCTTGCCAGCGGCCGTCTCAGCGTCAATGAACCCTCCGGCGATCAAGACGTATGCTTCGGACGGTCCATCGATCACGCCAAACGGTTTGGGGACATTGGCGAAGGACGCGGTCTCAGGGACTGGCCATGCCTCTCCGGCCACATCAATCCGGTCGCCAAACAAAACGGGAAAAGCAAGACCGCGCCACACTGCGGCGTCCCGGCCATCGCGCAAACGGACCAGACGGCACTTGCGCGTAACCAGCGTGGCAACATCGTCGTATATCGTTACCTCGACCTCGTGCGGTTGTCCCGTCATAATCCAATTACCCCCCAAGGAAATCAATCGACCCATGGACTTCATGACCGAGATCGCTCCGCTTGTCGCGAGTCCCTGGGCGATCGGCTCCGTGATCTGCGCATTGATCCTATGGGCTGTCTGGTCCGGATGCAGCCTACGGGCTGGCGGCAAGAAGCTGTTGGCGGAAATTCATGTGGCCACCGGCCAGGTCATCGCGGTGAACGATGCCCCCGCGTTCGCCACGCGATATGAGACGATCGCGCGAGAGCTTGGCGGCAACCGCATCCTGGGTGTGCGCTGGCGGGAATACCAGCAATCCCTTCTTGTCCCGGAACAAGGCTTGATCCGGGCGACGGCCAGATCGGACGACTGGTTCGATCTGGGACTGATGCGGGTGCCCGGCATCGGGATCGACCTTCGCTATCATGCGGCGCTTCCGGGCCTTCTGGTCGGCGCCGGTTTGCTGTTTACATTCCTGGGGCTGGCAATCGCCCTTGGCAGTGCCGGCGGGATTGTCGCCGATAATGTCACCCAGGCCGGCCGCAATAAGGCGCTGCATGACCTTCTGAGCGCCGCATCGTTCAAGTTCTGGACATCCGTGTTCGGACTGTTGCTTTCGATCATCTACGCCCTGTTCAGAAAACGCTGGTTGCGCAAAGTGGAGCTGGCACTGGACACCTTTCAATCGGCGCTGGACAAGCGCATCCCACTAATAACACCGGTTCAATTGCAGGCCGAGACAAATACCCGGCTTCTCTCACAGACCAATGTTCTGGAGGGTTTCTCCAACGAACTCGCCATCAACCTTGCTGGTGTTTTCGACAACGCCTTCGACAAGCGCCTGGGTGAGCACATTGGGCCGCTCACCGTCGCAATGCAGCAACTTTCACAGAATCTGACCAACCGCAACGAAGACGCCATGCAAACCATGTTGACCGCCTTCATTGATAAACTCCAGGGCGGCACAGGTAATCAGATGGCTGTCGTGGCCGAGAAACTTGTCTCCCTGGGGACCGGTCTGGAAGGTTTACAAACCGGGATGCGCGATGCCGCGACCCGAATGGCGGAGTCCGCCGATGCCATGGCGCGCCGAATGGGCGAAGGCGCCGAGGCGGCTATGGCCGGTGTCACCAGCCAAATGGGTTCTCTTGTCGAAACCCTTCGGGCGCTGGCCGAACAATCCCGATCGGCGGGGGCTGATGCGGGGCACGAACTCGCGGTGCGGCTGGAAGCAGCGGCGAGCGGCTTCGAACGATCTGCGCAAACCGTCGCGGCTACCCTCGCCGACGCGGCCCAGGGGCTGGAGCAGCGTATGGGCAGTCAGGCTGAAGACAGTACACGCCGTCTGGCCGACCAGTTTGACGCCATGATCCAGACGTTGCGAGGGCTCGCGGATGACAGCCGTTCGATGGGAACGACAGCCCTGGACGCTGTCGCAGCCCGGATCGATACGGCGGCGTCATCGTTCCAGGGCGTGTCGGAGCGCATTGCCTCGGCATTGGAATCCGCCGCGACACAAACCGGCGGCACGTTCGACCGAGGCGCGACCGATGCGGTTACGCGGATCGTCGCGGCGACGGAGGGTATGCGGTCTGAACTTCAAGCCATGTTGGCCAGCGTGAAAGTGGCGATTGGCGAGGCTGGGAGCGCAATCACGGAGAGCGGCAAAGCTGGTGCCGCCGTGATGCGGGAATCATTGGGCCTGGCTGGCACTCAGCTCTCGGAGTCCATGAGCGGAGCTGCCGCCAATATACGGCAGGCCGGTGAAACCGCTTCCTCCGCGCTCCGGCAAGGCGGTGAGGCCGCCGGGGGCCGCATTGAGACCGCTGGAGATCATATTGCGGGCCGGGCCGAGGGGCTGAGCCGACAAATTGCCGGTCTGGCGGACACCGCCGCGCTGTTGGCGGCGCGGGTCGGCGAACTCAACCTGGCCACCGGCGAAACCGCCCGGCCGTTGACGCAGGCTGCGGAACATCTGCGGCTGGTGTCCGAGACCATGCGTGGCGCGGTCGCACCACTGACCGAGGTCTCGCAACGAGCCGTGGGCCTCCTCGAACAAGTTGGGATCGTCACGCAACGGTTGGATACGGCACAAAGCGGTGCGGCTCGCCTTACGGATTCATTGGATATAGCCACGCAACGTTTCGAGGGCGTGGATAAGGACCTCGCGAACGTCATCCACCAGCTTCAGGACGGCATCACGCGATTTGCCAGGGATGTTGTCCAGTTTGTAAGCCAAATCGATAGCAATCTGGCGAAGGCAACCACCCAGGTTGGCAATATGGTCAAGAGTTTGGATGATTCCATACAAGACCTGAACGATTCATCGCCCAGGAAGCCCCGGTCATGAGCAAGGCGCGAGCCGCGCGATCCAGCGGGTCGCCGGGGGAGGAGGAAGGGGGCGAAGGCTACTTCGCATCGGTCAGCGACTTGATGGTCGGTGTCTTGTTCGTATTCCTCCTGATGCTCACGGTCTTCGCGCTCAATTTCCGCGACGCGGAACAGGCACAAATGGTGGAGCGGGAGAAATACGAACAGGCTTTGCGTGATCTCGACCAGCAGACGCGCAAGGCTAAAGACGAGGCGGAGAAGGCATTGGCCGCGCAGGCGGAGGCGAAACGACAGGAGGCCAATGCGCGACGGCAGACGGTGGAAAATGAGCGGCTACAGGATTTGCTCCGCCGTGTCAGAGCGCAAATCCAGCAGGTGATTGACGACAGAACCGCAGCGCGCGCGCTTCTGCTCGCGTCGTTGAAACAGGCATTGCACGAACGGCAAATCGAAGTCGCCATCGATCCGGCATCGGGGGTTCTGCGTCTATCGGGTGATCTTCTGTTTCCGAGCAGCAGCGCATCGCTGAGCCCGCAGGCGCGCCTGACCGTGCAAACCCTGGCGGAGGTCATGGCCAAAAATTTGCCTTGTTATGCCGGCAACGGTCCGGTCGAAGGATGCGTCAAAGCCGAAACAGCGCTGGAAACCGTGTTGGTGGAAGGGCATACCGACCGGCAGGGCTTCCGGGACCTGGATGCCGCCAGTTCGCAGGATCGAAACGACCGCTTGTCGGCTGACCGCGCCCTCGCGGTTTTTTTGGAAATGCGGCGCTTCCAGCCTCCGCTCGACCTGCTTCGTAACGGCGCGAACCTACCGTTACTCGGTGTCTCCGGGTATGGTGAGCGGCGCCCACGCACCGATGCCGCCTGTAATGGCGAAAGCAATTGTCCCGCCAATCGCCGCATCGACCTGCGGTTCGTTCTGTCCGCCCGAACATCCGATGAGGTGCAGCGCATGTTGGATGACATCGATAAGGCGCTTGGGGGAAAACCGTGACCCTCTTGCGAGAAGCCATCGCGGCCATCGAGAATGCCCAACTGCTGCGGAGACCCGCGAGGCTGCCGGATCCACAGGCGACTCAGTTGCTTGTGCAATCGCTCGGAACACCTGAGGCTAGGCAAGGTCCGCCCCCAAAATCGCAACTGGAGGAATTGCGCGGCCGACTAATCTCGTTGTACACGAAGTCATCGCGCACCGAAGCGGAGCGTCGCGACCTTCGGGATGCACCCTGGCTACTTTGGAACGGCACGCCTTGGCTGGTGACCATTCCGCGTCTCGTGGACGCGGTCCATAACCAGGCCGGGGAGCACCAGAGAACGCTTCGTAACCTGATTGAGGCGTGGATCGCCGCATTCGATCCCGGCGATTCCACGATCGATGCATCTGGACGGAAAATCAGTTCGTTACTGGTGGCGGATTCTGACCGCCGGCTGGACTTTTGGCGTGAGGTTGACAAGCGGGTTGCGTTTTTCGATTCTACCTCGGGACCAGCCAAACTCGCCGGATGGCTTCTGTCAGGGCCAGAGTCCGTTCCGCACGCTCTTGCCGCGACCGGTCTGGACGACCCGGTGCGGGGTGGGGGAGGATATGCCAAGGCTGTTCAGATGCGGGTGCAGACAGCGGTGGAGCCCGCATTACGCAGCCAATGGGCGAATCAGGCATTGGAGCGCGCCTTGTCGTTCCTTGAGCCAGGCG
Source organism: Acetobacteraceae bacterium (assembly GCA_025354865.1). Lineage (GTDB taxonomy): Bacteria > Pseudomonadota > Alphaproteobacteria > Acetobacterales > Acetobacteraceae > Rhodopila. The sequence continues at coordinate 34,074 of JANXMB010000042.1, forward strand.
ATGGCCTGCGGTTTCCGCACCTCAGGACCGCCATGGCCCGGGATTTAGCGAATCCCTGGCTGGATCGGGGCTTGCAGCCTCCGGAGTCAGCGCGCGCCGCGATGTGCGATTTCCTTGTCAAACACCTGAAGGATCCTCGGACAAATTCTGGTAACTGGCAAGCAGTTGGGGAGGCAACAACAAGTCTGGTTCGTCGGTGGCTGGTTCGCGCCTCGCTGGATATGTTCTTTGGCCTGATCTCTCAGTTCGCCCTGGACCAACACTGGCAGTGGCGGGCGGCATTCTGGAAAGCATGCATGGACCGATGCAACGAACATGGCGTGCCTTTCGATGCCTGGGTCGCACTCGGGCCACAGGTCGCAGCATTAGCGCGAACATCGCGAGAATTGCGCGACACCTTCGGGCGCGTCGGCGGAGCAGGTGTTCAGGGTAATCACTCCGTCCTTTTGATGCGGGTTGGGCCGGTGACACTGTGCGACTGGAGCCACAACGGCGCCTTGCGCGCGTGGCCGAATGAATGGCAGAATGCACCTCGATTGTACAAAAAAGAATACCATCGGTCTGAATTGACAGGGCAGTGTTTGGATTTTCCACCAAACTCGGCCTATGGCTCAAGAGGTGAAGGCACGGGTAAGGGCCTTAGACACGCTGGATCGGATCGAAGCTCCTGGCAAAGTAGTGCCGCCGAACTTCTCGCGCGCCGGGCGGGCGTTCGCCTGACCGCGGCGGATTGGAGACCTCGATGACCTGCGGTTTCGTTTTCAGCGTGACATTTGCCGCGACCGAACTTCGGATGCCTGGCCCCAACGGCTTCATCGCACCTGATCTTTGGGCCATCGAAGCGCCGGCCGCCGCGATCGGCGGCGTGGATATCGTGCATCGGCTGAGAGGGGCCAACCAGGCAATCGAAGCGGACGACGCCGTACTGATCGAGCATGCCGCCATCGCGGCTCTGTCGCCACGGGAAGCACGTCTGCTTGGTTTACCGCCTTTGACTGATGCGGTTGCCGAGATCCGCATGGACGGGCTTGTCACCTCCCCATTGTTCCGCGCTCGCCTGGCATGGAAGCGGCCGAACGGCCAGGCGATCGTCGGCGTGAAGCGAACCGGCGCGTGGCTTCGTATCGCCGATACCTGGTCGCGGATTCCGGACGCCTTGTTCGAGATCGTCGAGGTGGCTGAGAAGGTCGATTCTGCGGGCACCGAGACCGCCAGCCGTCTGACAGCCATGGCACGCCTGCGTGAGGCCCTGCCAGCAGCCCAGGCCGACGGCTCGGCCATCGCCGATGGGCTGGCCGGTACCATGACGATTATCGTCGCGGACGCTTTCTCGCTCGACCTGAAGGGCGAAGGGAACGACGCGAAGTTGATCCCCATCCTGCATCGCGCGAATACCGATTCGGACGATAATCTCCTCGACCCGGCACTACAGGCGGCATTTGGAGAGGACCAGTTCAATCGTTTCTCGACGGCGCGGCCAGTCTACACCCTGCCTGGTAGCACCTACCTCGTATTGTCGTCGTCCCTGCGGCGGGCATTGGCCGAGGTTCGGAAGGTCCAGTCCGCGCCGCTCAGCACGAAACGGGCGCTCCTCCGCGCACCACGCGCCTTCCTTCGCGAGGTGTTGGGAGACGATGCGGACGAGATCGTGGTCGAGAGCTTGTTCCGGGAAACGGCCTCTTATTCCGATCGCGTGATTGGCCTCGGTCTGTGGACGCCGCGGGTAGTTCCCTGGCTGCCGCTGCCGGGCATGAACTGGCTAGGTGGTGAAACCGGCGGCAGGGCCGATGACACAGCGCGGCCACCGCGAGAAACGGGGCTGATTGTCGGGGACCGGCGTGTCGCGCTCGATCCCGATGCGGCCGACGAACTGCGCGCGCGGGTTGAAACGGCGATGGGGAGTGGTGCTCCCACCGTGCTGCTCGTGGTCGATGGCGAAACGATATCGGTTCCGGCAAACCATGAGACCCTTGCCGCGCTGCACGCGCTGGAACTGTCACGATTACCAAAACCCGCGAAACCAGAAGCAGAGAAGACCGCGGACACCCTTATCATTGAACCGAACGAGGAAAGCGTCGGGATCGAGGCCACGTTCCACCCACGCCCGACGCCTCCGATCGAAGCTCCGGCGGGTCTCCTCTCTCGACTCAAACCTCATCAGGAACATGGCGTCGCTTGGCTGCAAAAAGCCTGGGCCGCCGGCACCCCGGGGGTCCTGCTGGCCGACGACATGGGCTTGGGAAAAACCTTACAAAGTCTCGCTTTCCTGGTTTGGTTGCGGCGGGGCATGCAAAGCGGGATCGTTCCGCACGCACCAATCCTGATTGTCGCCCCGACCGGCCTTCTTGAGAATTGGCTGAAAGAACACAGCCTTCATCTTTCTCCCCCAGGTCTGGGAAAATGTATTCAGGCGTATGGCCGTGGTCTGACGGCGCTACGCCGCACTGACGCCGACGGCGCCCCCTCACTGGATCGTGCGGCCCTGACCGCGGCGGACTGGGTCATGACCACTTATGAAACGTTGCGCGACCACGACCGGGATTTTGGCTTGGTGCGCTTCGCGGTAATGCTGTTCGACGAGGCACAAAAAATCAAGAATCCAGGCGTCCGCATTACTGACGCCGCCAAAGGCATGAACGCGGATTTTCGTATCGCCATGACCGGTACGCCCGTCGAGAACCGCCTGTCGGAGCTTTGGTGCATCGTCGATGGCGTGCATCCCGGTTTTCTTGACGATCTCAAAACCTTCAGCGCGAAGTACGAAACGTCAGTCGAACCTGAGGCCATGAAGGGTTTGAAGGCGGACCTGGAACGGTCCCTTGGCGGACGCCCGTCGCTGCTGCTCCGTCGGATGAAATCCGACCACTTGCCCGATCTGCCCCCACACGAGGAAATTCGACACGACAGGCCCATGCCCGAGCAGCAGGCGGCCGCGTATCGCGCCGCGCTCGAGGCCGCGCGCACATCGGATCGGCAGGGCGCGGTGCTGGAAGCTCTGCAACGGCTGCGGTCGATAAGCCTTCATCCAGGTGGCATCGAAAACCAGGACGACGAGGCGTTCATTCAAGCCTCCGCCCGTTTGGTCGCGGCCTTCCAGGCCCTGGACGATATTCACCAGCGAGGCGAACGGGTGTTGGTCTTCGTTGAGGACCTGGCGATGCAGCCGCGCCTGGCAGGCATTATTCAGCGGCGCTATCGGCTACCTTTTCCGCCGATGTTGATCAATGGCGGGGTGTCAGGGTCTACGCGCCAGGCGCGGGTGGATCGATTCCAGATGTCGCCGGAAGGGTTCGACGCGATGATTCTTTCGGCACGCGCGGGCGGCGTTGGCCTTACCCTGACCCGGGCCAACCACGTCATTCATCTCAGCCGCTGGTGGAACCCGGCCGTCGAGGATCAATGCACCGGCCGTGTTTTGCGTATCGGGCAAACGCGGCCGGTGACGATTCATGTTCCGCTCGCGATCCTGCCGGGTGGAGGCACATCGTTCGACCAGAACCTTCAGGCGCTGCTGGAGCGAAAGCGAATGCTGATGCGGGAGGCGCTGGTTCCGACGGTTGAGACGGACGCCGAACACCGGGAGGTGTTGGAGGCGTGTTTGACGGCTTGAGCGTAGGGTGGAGGCGCCGACGCGGTTCTCCGATTCAACACCAGATATCATGTCGACTTCGCATTCTCCTCCGAATCAGGAAGTACATCGCCGAACGCCTCGGCACGTGCACCAAAAGCCACGGCACATAACGCACGGGGACACGACCGTGGCGACCGTGGCGTTGAAATCCTGGCGCGTTGGTCCGTCGGCACGCCACGCCTCCAACTGCATTTCGCTGCCAAGCCGCACAGTTCTGTGCCGAATGATTCGATCTGGCGATTTTGGCTGCCTCCGCCATCCGCCCCCCAGTACCCTCTTCCCGCCGGGCGCGGAAGGGCGATCGGGGATTATAAAATCGACGTTCCACATCGGTTCCTGACCACCGATGTGTCGCGGGAATTGACGGTTTGTATCGAGCGTTCCGGCGATGAGCATCCGAAGCGAAACGCATCCTACGAATGATGTGTGGCCTGATTTAGCAGCAGCCAGGGACTGTCGACACTGGCTTCGTTGATTGGAGGCGGGCGTCAGGAGCGCCTTACCGAGCCCTCCGGCTCATGGTCATCAGTTACAGTCGATGACACGACGCAGACGCCGCGACAGGGCATTGCTAACGTCGGCCGGGCGCGCGGTGCGAGCAATGATAACCGCCGCAGTCACGCGATCAGGAAGGCACAGACCGAACTTCAGGGCGGCCGCCAGTTCTTCGGGAAGCGCCGGATGGGATGCCGATGGTTCCAAATTTCGCAACAACTGAGTAACGGTCTCCATGTCAGATGTCCGAGCCGTGACAGAAACATCGTCCCAATCAGTAACGAATACACCGCTTAGTGCAAACTCACGGGCGATTGACGCGGATACAAGACCGCCGGCAAACAGCCATACGGTTACACGATCTATACCGTCCGACACCAGCGGCAAAGATTGCCCGTCGATAAACTCCAGCCGCTCGCGAATTTCGACCAACCGCTTCATGGCGCGGCGAGACATCTCGCATGGCGTTTTCTCTCCGGCGACAATCCGCTCCTCCGCGCGACAAATTGAGAGAGGCAGCATACGACCCGCCCCGATCCACCGCGACCGGCCGCCGCTTTCAGCCGGGATGACGGACAGGCTCCGACCAGGCCAATCCACGGCGGAAACCTTCCAACTTCGACCGCTCAGCATCAAAACCACTGCCTCCTCGCCTGGACGACGGGCGAGGCTCGCGGGATGGACTGTTCCAAGCTCCACCGTGCCATGTAGAACCGTCAACAGCATCGGACTGCTGAAGGCCGCCACCAGATCGCTGAAATGACGGCGCCCAAACTCCCGTTCACCTCGCTCGCCCAAACCGAGTATACCGGCGTCCTCGGCCAGGACTCCCGTCCCGAGCATGTGACGAACGACCTCGTCTCGTACGTCCGCTGGTATAGCCTCCATCGCGTCCGCCAGCCAGGCGTCCAGATCGGGTCGCGATACGCCTCCCTCTTGTAGAACGAGTGCCATGACCTGCTGCGCGTAGATGTGTGCTGGCATAACCGGAGCCGCAATCGGTTCAATTGCTCCTTCGCGCCATAGCGACGTGATAGCCAGCGCTGCCAGAAGTTCTTCATCATTGGTCGCGAGGAACAAATAATGCCGGATCGTTCCGGGCCTGCGCCCGGTCCGGCCCATCCGCTGGAGAAACGACGCCACTGAGGGTGGCGCGCCAATCTGGACAACACGATCGAGGTCCCCGACATCCAGACCCAACTCCAGGGTCGATGTAGCAACGATCGCGCAATCGGGTTCGCTTGCGAACGCAGCCTCCGCCTGGCGTCGCTCATCTACCGACAGCGACGCATGCGAGACGAAGGTGCGGACACCAGCGGCCCGAAGACCGCCGGCGATCACTTCTACCCGGGACCGGCTATCGGCAAAAACCAATCGCCGCTCACCCCGGTACAGGCTGGACAAAACGGTGACCGCGTTCGCGACCGAACCCACATAATCGGCGGTGACATCGCCATCGGATGGCGGTTGGGCGGGCCCTATTACGCGACCGTCTCGTCCGGATGCCAGCCAGCGAAGCAATCCCTCGGGGTTGCCGACCGTCGCCGATAATCCAACACGCTGAATACGATGCCCCGTCAGATGCTCAAGCCGGGAAATGAGGAATCGCAAATGCCAACCTCGATCGTCTCCAGCGAATGCATGCAGTTCATCAATGACCAGTGCCCGTACACCGCCAAACAAATCGCGATGGTTGATTTTGGTCGAGATAAACATCGCCTCAAGAGATTCCGGCGTCGTCAGGAGAAGCTCTGGAGGATCGCGCAATATTTTCCGCCGTACTCCACTTGCAACATCGCCGTGCCACACAGCAGCTCTGATTCCAACAAACGATGCATATCGTTCAAGTCGGGATTCGAGATTATTGAGCAGCGCCTTAAGTGGACAAACATAGAGAGTGGATAACCCTCGCCACCCCTCGGAAATCATGCGCGACAGCAAGGGAAATACAGCCGCCTCCGTCTTCCCTCCGGCGGTCGGAGCAAGCAGAAGGACATTCTCTCCCGCCATCACAGGCGTAATCGCGTCACGTTGGGTCGGACGAAGGTCAGTCCAATGAAGCGTATTGACAAGATGATACCGAAGCGCCGGGTGCAGCGCGTCGAATTCGGTCACAATTCGAGCTCGATATCGTCCACCGAGCCCGTTCCGGCGGCCGCGCGCTCCGCGGCGCTCATTTCTCGCGGATCGAGCGTAGGTGCGTAATGGCGGCGCGGATCGAAATCGGCAAACTGATCAACCCGATCGAGAACCTCCACGACGAGTTTTCGCAGATAGAGTCTGGGCGCGACTCCGGCCCTTCCACCAAGCCGACCAGCCACGCCAATCGCGAGATCGGCCAGGTAGTTATCATCTACCAACGACCGGATACGGTTGGGATCGGTTGCTTGTTCGGCGAACAAATCACGCACTCGGGCACCGGCGACCGCCAAAGAACCCAGGTCGAACCCCTGTAGTCGGATTTGTACCGCGCGCGGGTTATCGAACCTGGCATCGGTCGCGAAGTCGGTATGCAGTCTTTGGGCAAGTGGCGGCAGACGTTGAACGCCCTGCGGCCCGTCGAAAAAAGCCGTTGTGCCAGTCACGACAAGATAAAGGCCGGGGTAACGCCCGGCGTCGAGTTCGTCGAGCAATTGACGCAACGCGTTCAAACCCTTTTCTCGGGTATCGGCCCGCATGCGCTGCAACGTCTCGGCCTCGTCCAGCACCAGAACCAGCCCCGCCCGACCGCTATCGCGAAGAATAACCAGCAGACCCGCCAGAAAATGCATCGCGCCAAACGGATCAAGGTCCCCTTTAACGCCGGCGGCCCGCTTCACGCCCGCCGCGACATTGGGTTGGCCCCCCAACCAGGCCATCAGCCCTTCGGCCAGCGCGGCGTCTTCGGATACCAGCGCGCGGCGATAGGCTCTCAGAACTGCGGAAAACGCCGGGGCCGTCCGCGCGATCTCCGAAAGGCGCCGCTCCATCAGCGCCTCAGTCGCGGCGGCAAGCCCAACCCCATCGGCCGCGTCGATCTGTCCTTCCGCGAGCACATCTTCTTCCAGCGTATAGAACCAGGCGTCTATGGAGGGCCGAAGTGCGCCGTCCGGCGTATCGGCTGTCGAGAGGCGTTCGACGAGCCGCCGATAAACCGCTTCCCAGCGATGAAGCGGTGTTTCGGTCTCGGACACCTGGACCTCAGCGGTCGCGAAACCAGCGGCTCGGGCGCGTTCTTGCAGCCAGCGAGCGAAGAATGTTTTGCCCGAACCATATTCTCCCCGTACCGCTTTGAAGCCGCCGCGTCCCGACGCAACGCCGGCGAGGTCTCGATCGACCGCCGCCTCGAAACCTTCCATACCAACGGCGAACGCATCCAGCCCCTCGCGCGGCACGGTCCCCCGCCGAAGGGCATCGAGGATGGACGCGCGACGTTGGGGACCGATCATTCGTTGTTGCCCAGTCCGAACTGCACACGCAAAAGCCGTTCGTCCAGAACTACATCGTCACCGTCCATCGACAGGACCTGTGCCTGGTCGAGATTGAGCACGCGCCGAGCCGCGTTTACGATGCCAACAATGCGAATTGACGGAGCCGATAATGCCTGCGCGAGCGACGTGCGAGAAACCCGCCCGCCTCGTGCCGACAGAGCCTGTAGAAGCGTCCGAAGCTGTTCATCGCTCGGAGCGCCGCGACCGGCCATGCGACGCTGCGCCGCATACGCGGAGGATTCCAAAAGCGAGGCCAACCACGTGGGGACGGGCACGCTTTCACGATTTTCAGCGCGTGGCATTTGCGCGAAAAGTTCAGGCTGCCGCTGGTCTATCTTTTTACGGCCGACAACCGCCGCGGCCGTCGAATCCTCCGACATCGGCGGAACCGCATCAAGCGAAACACCGCAAATGCCCCGCCACCAATCGGGTTCGGTAGGCGGAGACAACTCCCAGTCCGCAGGGTCGTCCCCAGAGCCAAGGACCGCGACCGGAATCAGAATCTCCTGCGGAGACACGCCACCATGGTAGCCGTTGGCTTTGGAAGCGTATCGAACTCCTTCGCTCCAAGGAACCACCACGGCTTCGCCGCCATCGGGCGTTAACACACGACCTCCGCTCAGCGCGATCTCTCCCTCTCCGGCTACTCCCGCCGCCCGCCACCTGTGGTTCACGCCATCGGCACGTTGAGAGGTGCCATCCTCGATCACATGTCCATGATCGCCGGTCACGACAATCACCCGGCCCGCATCCCGCGCGACCCGGAGCAGCGCGGGAATAGGCCGCAATCCCTCGGCCGACCAGTTGATTTCCAGTTGGTCCGATCCCGCGAGTTGCGCATCCACGGCATTATGGACAACGCCAACCACGCGTTGCGCCGTATCGGCGATCGCGAGGCCGACAATTTCCGCCAACTCCGGCCCGGGGCCCAGATCGGCCTTATGGAACAATTTCGGTGCCGGTCCCGAGCGCCTGGCGGCAAGCAAACCCGGGTGAGCGGCGAAACCCGCTTGTTCGGTCGCCTGCCCGCCCCGAGACAACGCCCCGCACAGCAGGCTCACCCGAGAAACGTTGGTCACACTCGGCACCGCCGCGACGGCGGCCGATGGTGCAGTTCGCCCCTTTGGCCTTAATTCGTTCCAGCCAAGCCGTGGCAGGGTTTCCGCCAATGCCCGCCAGGCGGCAAAGCTCAGTCCATCGAGAACAAGCAAAAGGACCGGACGATCCCTGGCCAATGGGACGACAATTCGGTCAAGCAATCGCTCTACCGGCAGTGGATCGTTGCCCCAGGAGCCGCCGCCGTTCCAATCGCTGAATAAAGCTGCAAATTCACGGTTCTCCGTCTCGCGTCGGTATGTCGCAGCGGCGCGAAGTCCGGCATAGGCCGCGGCGACTTCTGGGATTTCATCCCCATGTTGAAGCGCATGGCGCGCGCGGTCGGCGAAACCGCCATGCGCGGCGTAACTGGCCGCCGCCTCCGCCATATCGCGCGGCGGGTTGGAGCGTCGCGCAGTCAGCCAGCAAGCCAAACGTGCCGCCATGATCAGACGGTCGATCCGAACCTTCCGCTGCCTGGCCCGGTCGTGCTGTTCCGCCAATTGCGCCAGTTTCCACGCATGAGCCGCGTCGTCGCCCAACCCTGACTTGACCGCCGCGGTGACTGCGGCGGCGGTGTTTTTCATCCGCGCATCGAGGCCGAGGTCCAGGGCGGCGCTCGCCGCGACCGCTGCCTCCGCGCGCACGATAGCGATCAAGGACACAGCACGCATCTGAACGCTTTGCGCTCGGGCCGGTTCCTCGGCGACGAGGGTCCCCAGAACCCGCCGGGCCGCTTCAGCGAGGACCTTGCCCGCCTCCGGCGTTACACGCACGCCGCCAACCAACGGTTCCAACCGCACGGCGGCCTCTCGCAGGTCAGGGGTCAGCTCCGCTTCGCCAAAGATGACGCCGCAGACGAGGCCGATCGGGAGCGCGTCCGCATCCGGTCCGGAGGCGGCAGCGCCCAGGACGATCTCGGCCGCCGGGCCGCCTGCAGCGGTCAGCCGTTGCGCCACCATGCGGCGTGGTTCATCGGACAGAGTCGCGAAACGTGCGACCTTGCCAAGGTCCAGGCTCCATTCCAACAAAGCAACCGCGTCTGTTCGGCCGGCTTCCAGCCCCAACACCTGTTCTTGCAGTGCGCGCCATGCCGTCTCCAGGTCCAGCATGCCGCCGGGCGCTGCGGGGTACCCGCCAACAGGAGAAAACGCGATCAGCAGATCGGCCAGCTCGCGTTGCGTCCGTAATCGGGACTCGACGCTCCGCGCACGAAACAAATCCGGCAGCACCGCCCAGCGGTCGCTTCGCGCCAGGCGGCCTTTCGGTAGCCGCGCTTTGACATCGTCGCCCAGGCTGGCGGTATCGAGCGGGGTTAGCACGACAATGCCGTCGCCGCCTTCGGCTTCGTTCCCTTCTATCCGTTCCAGCAATTCCAGTTCCGACGGACACCAGGCCAACCGGAACTGCCGCCCACCTCGTTCGACGAAAGGCGGCCAGTTCCGAGATGTAGGCGCGTGCATCCCAAGAATGGTCGCCTCGGGATCCAATTTAAGGAACCGATCGAGTTCCCGTTCGATCTGCGCGAGGTCGGGGGTCAGCAAAGCGCTCACGCTGGCCCTCTGGCCGCCGGCCGCGTCAGGCGCCAATTCAGGGTCAGCTTCGCACCAGGCATCTCGTGAACACGGTCACGCAACCTTTCCAGCGCTGCCTCGGCATCCGCTGCGTTCATCTCGACCGATTGTTGTTCCTCGACGAGTTCCTCTCCAGGCGGCGGCCCGACGGGTTTCGGCGCTGGTTCCAAGGGCGGGGTCGTTGGGCCGGGCGAGGTCACGACGGATTGCGCGAGCAAACGGCTGGCCCGTGTCTGCACGTCTCGCAAAACAGGCTGGAGGTCGGTCAGGTATTGATCCGCTTCCAACGCCTCGACCAACCGCGTCCGCAGCCCATCGGCCGCATTGCGTCGCTCATCGGTCAGGCCGGTGGCGACGGAAACGATGTCCCATTGGGTGTTACTCAGCGCCTCCCGCAGCGCCGCCGCCGACCCGAGGCAGCGTTGCACCGCCGCCTCGCTGGTCGCCAGGTTCGCGGTGGCAAGCGCCCGGATCGTCGCGAGCGGATCGCCGGCACCGACAAGGTCAGCCACCAAAGTCTGGGCGGCCCGCAGGGTCACCAGCCGGTCCGCCGCAGTCGGTACGCCATATTCGGCGATCCGCTGGTTCAGTGTCTGTGCAAACGCGGTCAGTTCGACCCGCCGTTCGGTGGCTTTTGTCTTCAGGTCCGCCGCCAGACTGCTGACGGTGCTGCCCTTCAGAACCTCCCCCGGAACGAGACCGAACAACGCCCCCGCGCGTGCTCTGGCGGTGGTCCAGGTTTCATCGTCGGGCAGAAGCTGCGCGCGCAGTTCCACCAGGTCATCGATCCGCTCCAGTGTTCCCGGCGCGGGCGCGCCGTTGCGGATCAGCGTCCGATCCGCCTGCGCCGCGAACGCGAGAACGATCAGGTTCCGGACCGCCACCGGCAACCCCATCTGCTTCGGCTGGTCGATCCAGGCGGACAACTGACCGACGGTCAAAACCCCACCGCCACCGGCCTGCGCGTGCATGCGAGCAAAATGGTCCGCCCAGTGACTGTCCAGCATGAAATGCGTTTGGCTGGCGGTGCCGAGTTGCAACGGCACCGCGAACGCGGCGAGGTCCCTCCGCACCGCGACATCGTCCACCCGGATCCTTTGATCGGATTCCAGCGCCGCGCGTTCCACTTCCTTCAGCACCCGGCCCAGCGCCGCCGTCTGCACGTCCCGGTCGAATTTCGGATGCGCCGGGAACAGATAGGTGAACACGCTGTCCAGCAAGGCCGAAATCGCGTCCTTCAATGTTGGCGCGACCGGCATTTGCGGCTGAAACGGACCGGGCGAGAACAACCGGTCCTCCACCGGCACGACCAGCCCCAGACAATCGTCCTGATCGGGCCGGATACCGTAGGCGGCCTCCAGGCAGCCTCGGATGCGTTGATGCAACGCGCTCTGCTGACTGCGCAGAATGGCTCGGGCTTGTTCGCGGTCGCCCGCCGACAGGTGCCGCGCCGCCTCGGCCAGCCGGTCGCCGGTTCCCGCCAGCAGGAAGTCGATGCGAACCAGCGTGCCCAGGTCGCGCAAGGCGCGGTCGCTGAGGTAGGACGGCTGCCACACCACCAGCCCTCCCGCGCCTTCATCCCCAACCGCCTGAGCGTGCGCGCGATGATCGGACGGCGCGCGCCCCCTGGGATCGAACGGCATCCCCAGCACCAAAACCGGCACATCCGGGCGTCCGCGCATCCGCTCGTGGCTCAGATCGCGGACGATCTCGAAATACAGATCGACTGTCCGCTTCGTTCCCCACCAGGAATGTTGATATTCGACGAACGGCTGGCTTCCGAGCAGCGAGCGGTCGAGGCTCAGGCCCAACGCCTCGAACAGGATTTTCTGCAACCGGCCGCGGCGTGTCCCGTCATTGTCCGCCTGCGCGGCGTTGGCCAGGATCGGCTCCACATCCACGCCCGTGATCTGCAACGACAGCGTTGGCACCGTGTCGGCGGTAATCCGGATCTCCCCCACCCGCGAAGCCCAGCTTCGGAGTTTGCCCAATACGTCGTTGCCTTCCCGCCCCGGCACCGGCGACATCACCGACCCATGGTTCAACGCCGCCAACCTGGGCGCGGTCAGCGCACGCAACGCGGGAACCTCGGGCACCAGCGCGGCCAGCAGCAGGGTTTTTAGCAACCGCGCGTCGTTTTCGAAATTCCGCGACACCCGAGGGTCGGTGTTCCCATCCCGCAAATCCTGCCAGGTCGTATTGTGCACCTGCTCCAGCATCGGGACCAGTTTCTGGGTCCAAAGTTTCTTCGCATTCTCGAACTGAATGCGCATGCCGTCGGAAAACGGTTGATCGCCCGCCGAGATTTCGTCCCACAGGTCGCCGACGGGGATAAGGCTGCCAAGCCGCAGATCGTCGCGGCGTTTGACCAGCAGGGTCAGCATCAGTTTCAGCGCCGTGCGTTCCCGCTGCAACACCGACGACGCGGCGATCAGCGCCTGGATCAGCGCCGGGCTGAACGGATAGGTCTTGCGGAAAAGGTCGCGCTCGCCTTCCTCCCCCAGCAGCGTGTCCATCACGGCGCCGCGGCGGCGGTTCGCGAAATTTTCGAACTCGGCGTCGATCTCCTGCTTCGCCGCTTCGTTCTTCGGCTTCAACAGCCGCTTCTCGGCGATCGTCGGCAGGTTGCGGTCTTCCAGGTTGATCCGGTCGAACCGCGCCTCCCAGTATTTCAGCGTATCGATGAAGCGGACTTCCAACGCCCCGGCCTGATGCTCGCCGATCAGTTCCCGCAAATCGCGCTGCCTGGCGACGAACGACACGATCGGAATCGGCCGGCCGGCCCGCTGCGCCTCCACCAGCTTGGACAGTTTCGCGCCCTCGGCCGAGACGAAATCGACATCGCCGGCGCGGGTCGCCAGCCACAGGATCAGCTCATCCAGGAACAGCACCACGGCATCGTAGCCAAGCCTCTGAGCGTGGTGGCTCATGATCGCGAGGCCGGTGTCGATATCGACGAACGCCTCCCCCCGCGCCACCGCGACATCGGCGTAGCTGCTGAAAAATGCTGCGATCAGCGCGCCGATCAGGCTTTGCCGCGCATCGGCCTCGGGCGGTTCGAGCACCGCGGCGTCGTAGGCGTCGCCGTCCCAGGCGCCACTCAGGTCGCCCCAGTCGTCGTCGCTTTGCCTTCCCTGGTTCAGCGTCGCGAAGAACGCGGCGTCGCCCAGGCTCTGGCGTAGGCGGCCCGCGTCCTCGAACAGGCGTTCGCCCAGATAGAATCCGGGGATCGGCGCCTTGGGATGCACCCGCCGAACGTGCTCGGCATACCCGCCCAGGATGGCGCTTTCGACATCGCGGGCGCCGATCATGTGGAACGGCACCATCAGGAACCGTTTGCCGGTCAGCCAGGCGTCGTGCTTGGTCACCGCCGCCGCCAGTTCCGGGATCGCGCGCACGCGGCGATGGCCCGCCAGCAGCAGGTTCAGCATCGCCATGAAATGGCTTTTGCCGGACCCGAACGACCCGTGCAGATAACTCGCCGCGCTGCGCCGCAAGCTCACCGCGCTTTGGATAAAGCCCAGAGCCTGATCGAACGCCGCCGCCAGTTGCGGGGTCACGACATAGGTGCTGACGGTCCGTTCCGCGCCTTCCGCCGTCACCCCATCCGACAAAGACAGCACGAAGTCGTTGGTCTGCACCCGCTCGGGGATGTCGATCAGGTCGCGCAGCAGGGTGGCGGTGCCGCTCATGCCGCCGCGCCTTTGCGGCGGGCGCGGCGAACCGGCGCGGGCGGCGCCCAGGCGCGCAGCTCGGCCACGCTCACGCCTAGCGCGCGGGCTTCCTCATCCACGAAGTCAGCGAAGTAGTCGCCCATGTGTTGGCCTGTTTCTGGATCGAGACCATTGTGCCACTGCCGCAGCCACGGCGCCAGTTCCAGCAATCCCGCCAGCAGGGGCATCAGCCGGGGCGCTTCCCAGCCATCGGTCTCCTTACGCTCGTAAAAATACGCGGCGATGGCCTTGGCGCAATCCAGGCGGTCGTAACCCGCCCACAGCACGGGCAGGCTGCCGTCGGCGTCGCGGGCGCAATGGGGGAAGCTGACGAAGCGTTCCTTCGGCACGTCCAGCCCGCCGCGCAGGCGCCAGAAGCCGGTGGTCTGGAAGTCGGGGGTTTTGTATTTCGGCGGCACCGGGATCGCGCCGACGTCCTGCGCTTTGCGCGCCTTTGCCGCCTGGGCGATCGCGTATGCCAGCGCCGCCGCCCGATCCGGCGCGGCCAGAGCACTGGCCATGCGGGCCGCGTGAGCATCCGGGGTTTCGCCGTCCTGGCGCGGGTTCGCCGCCATCCATGCGGTTTGGAACCGGTGCGTTTCCTGGCTTGTGGCGTCCGCGTCGATCGCGTCTTCCTGCCGCTGCATGTCCCAGGTGGCTTCCCAGTCGGCGCGTTTGCGCAGGCCGGGTTCGGTGTAGCGCAGGACTGGCAGGAAGGGGACGGCTTCCCGGGCGATCAGTTCGGCCATCAGCGCCTCCAGATCGAAGGTCTCGCGTGCCATATACAGCGCGGCGACGGACAGGAAATCGGCGTCGTGGCGGGCGCGGTCGGCCAGCGCGGCGCAGGAGGCGATGCGAGGATCGTGTTCGGGCCAGTAACGCCGATCCTCCAGCCGGTCGAGCAGCCAGACGCGGAGGGCGTCGCGTTCCTGCGTTTCCCAGGCTTCCATGGACCAGCGGCGCTTGAATTCCGGACGCTCGATCAGGCCGATGGTGGGGTCGGTTTCGATCGATGCGATGCGGCGTTCGACGATGGCGCGGTAGTCGGCGGGCCAGTGCGCCGGGAGTGCGACGATCGGGGTGGAATTGTGCCGGCTGAACCAGGCGGTTTCCAGCGTGCCGGCCGCCATGCGGCGGGCCATGACGATTTCGAACGCGCGCTCGCCGAGACGGAGCGGCGGTGGGGTTGGGTGTTCGGGGGCGTCTTCCAGAAGGCCGTAGAGGTGATAGCAGCGCCAGTCGAGTTCTTCTTGCAGCGCGATCATTTTGGCGCGCGCGGTGGCGGCTACATCGCGGGCGGCGTCAAGGGTACTGCGTGTTGGAAGCGTGCGGGCACCGATGGATGCGGGCAGGTTCTCGGCGAATTGGCGGGCGTCCGCATCGAGGATGCGGGCAAGTTCCAGCGGCGGATTTTCGGTGACGGGGAAGTGGCCAACGCGCGTGCCGCTGAGTTGATAGAAATCTTCGAACGGATCGGTTCGCTGGCGTGCGCCCCGATCATCCACCGTGGCACCTTTATTGTGACACACCTGTTTCAACCAAAAGCACGCGGTTGACGAATTCAGCAACCCGAGCAGCCCCAGATGATCGTCCTCGCTCGCCCCCGCCGGCAGCTTGATCACCGGCGCCGTGCGATTGAACACCTTGCCGCCGCGATCGAGCACGAAATGGTTGTGGGTCGCGACCTCGCCGAAGGTGATGGTGAGGGGGGTGCGTGCCCTACCGACGGGGAATTGGTGGAAGTCGTACCAAGGACGCCCTGACAACAGATAAGTGCCACCGCCGAATGTCGTACGATTCCACAGTGTTGTACGCAGAGACCAGAACCAGGAAAGGCTGGGAATAAGTGGAATAACGGGCCATTGCCGTAGATCGCCATCGTAGGGAAAGAAGATGCTTTCATCAGATTCTGTCGACCAGTCTCGGACGTTCTCACCGCGCACCTGCGTCC
>JANXMB010000082.1 GCA_025354865.1 Acetobacteraceae bacterium
CGGCAGGGCGTTGCCATCGGATCGGCCGGCGGCATAGCGCACCTTGCCCAGCAGCCCGTCAGGGAAATACCCCAGCAGGCCGCGCCGGATCGGCGCCGGCACCGGCTGCACCCCGTCGGCGATGGCCTGCGACCGCGCGGCATCGATAAAACGAGCGAGAACCTGCGCCGCAACATCGGTCAGCGCGGGCGGGACGGTATCCTGGGCGCGCGACCGCCCCGGCAACAGGGACAACAACCCGGCGAGCAAAAACTGACGGCGCAAGCAACGACTCCCGATACGATCATCGCGCACGGAACCATACCAATGTGTCCGAAACTTGCAGCAAACGTGGCGGAGCACGATGACCGTAGGCGGAACGCCGAAGGTCTGAATCGCGCGACCCAATAACGGTTCGCGATGACCGTAGGCATAGCGCCGCCATTCCGAGCGACACAGCCTGTGCTAACGCACCCCGCTCGGCCACAGGACCTCGCGCAGGGTCTGCAACAGAATGACGAAATCGAACAATATCGAAAAATTCTTCACGTAATAAAGATCGTAGCTCAACTTGGACCGAGCATCGTCGATCGAGGCGCCGTAGGGGTAATTCACCTGTGCCCAGCCGGTCAGCCCGGCCTTCACCATGTGGCGTTCGTTATACAGCGGAATATGTTGCGCCAGTTCGGCGACGAACACGGGGCGTTCCGGCCTTGGCCCGACGAAGGACATCTCCCCCTTCAGGATGTTGATCAATTGCGGCAGTTCGTCGATCCGAGCACGGCGGAGGAAGTTGCCGACCTTGGTGATGCGATTGTCCCTGGTCGCGGCCCAGACCGCGCCGCCCGCTTCGGCATCCATCCGCATAGTGCGCAGCTTCATGATCCAGAACACTTTGTTGTCCCGGGTCACCCGTTCCTGCCGGTAGAACACCGATCCAGGCCCCTCCGACCGGATGGCAATCATGCCGGCGACGAGCAACGGCGCAGTCATCAGCAGAACGATACTGCTGACGCACAGATCGAACGCCCGCTTCAGGAAGCGATCGATGGCGCTGAAGGTGAAGCCGTCGGAAAACACCAGCCATCCCAGTTCCAGCCGTTTGATATCGATGCGGCGTATCTCCGCCTCGATAAACGTCAGGTATTGCACGACCGGGAAGCCGGCTTTTTTGCAGTCCAGCAGGCGTTGCAGATCCATCCCGCGGCGATCGTCGGGCGCCACCACGATCTCATCCGCGCGGATCAGGCGGGCGGCTTCCAGCATGCCTGTTTCCGCCTGCATCAGGATTTTAACCCCGGCTTCGGCGGCGAGCCTGGGATCGATCTCCCCCATCGCGGGTTCCTGCAAAAACACGATGTCGTAATGCAGGTTGCTGCCTTCTTTCGTCAGCATCCGCAGCAGGTCGTAGGCCCGCTCCCCGGCGCCGACCACCAGCAAGCGGCGGCGCAGCACCCGCAGATGCAGCAGAAACGAGAAGCCGATCCGCGCCGTCAGCGCTGCCGCCGTCAGCGCGGCGGTGGCAAGGCCGAACAGCATGGCCTGATCGCGTCCGCCGTACCAGCCGAGCGTATCGGGGGCCAGCAGCCCGAGCCCGACCGAAATCAGGATCGCCAGGCACCCGCCCATGCCGACGACCAGCGGAATCCGGGTCGCGGTCTTGCGCGGCTCCAGCAGCGCGTCGCGCCGATAGAGTCCCATCGCATACAGCACCAGCAGCACCCCGGCGGGGTAGGCGAGCAGGCGGATATCGAAGGGTTCCTGGGAGAACGAAAGACTGCCCGGCCGGCCGATCCAAAGGGTCAGCGGCCAGATTACCAGGACCAGCGCGATATCGAGCACAAACAGCGCCGATCCGGTCGTGTTGAACGTCAGTTTCAACAACCGCATGGCGCGCCGTACGATGCCCGTTTGGAAGACCGTATCAAATCGCACCTCCCAACCGCTTGGTCGCGCGCAACAATCGGGGTGCGGCCCGGCGATGGCAAGACCCGACCGCCATCAGATCAGCGCATCGCGTCCCATATCGAGGAATTTTTCGCGCCGCTGGGCCTTCAGCATCGCCCCATCCAGGTTGAGCAGCGGCGCCAGAGCGTCCCACACGGCGGCGCCGACCGCCTTCATAGTCGCGCCGGGATCGCGTTGCGCGCCGCCCAACGGCTCCGGCACCACCGCATCCACCAGCCGCAGGCGGCGCAGATCGTCGGCCGTCAGTCGCAGCGCCTCGGCCGCAGTAGCGGTTTGCTGCGGATCGCGCCACAGGATGGACGCGCAGCCCTCTGGCGAGATGACCGAATAGATCGCATGTTCGAGCATCAGCACCCGATCGCCCGCCGCCAGGGCGATGGCGCCGCCCGACCCGCCTTCGCCGATGATGGTGGCGATCAGCGGGACCGGGGATTCGAGGCAGGCTTCGATCGAGCGGGCAATCGCCTCGGCCTGGCCCCGCGCTTCCGCCTCGATACCGGGGAAGGCGCCGGAGGTATCGACGAAGCTGAGCACCGGCAGGTGGAAGCGGCCGGCAAATTCGATCAGGCGGCGGGCTTTGCGGTAGCCCTCGGGCCGCGCCATGCCGAAATTGTGCTTCACCCGCGATTCGGTGTCGGCGCCTTTTTCGGTGCCCAGCACGACCACGGACCGGCCGTGGAAACGCCCGATTCCGCCAAGCACCGCCGAGTCCTCGGCAAAGGCGCGATCCCCGGCCATCGGGGTGAATTCGTCGATCAGCGCGGCGAGGTAATCCTTCGCCTTGGGCCGTTCGGGATGCCGCGCAACCTGGGTCTTCTGCCACGGCGACAGCTTGGCATACACCGCGCGAAGCTGCCGATCGGCCGCAAGGCTCAGTTTCGCAACCTCATCGGCGAGGTTCAGACCTTCGGGCTCCGACATACGTCGAAGCTCCTCGATCTTGCCTTCGAGTTCCGCGATGGGTTTTTCAAAGTCCAGATAATGGCGCATGCGGCGGGGCGTTTAGCACGGATCGGCCCCTAGGGAAGCATCCCCCCTGGGAGGCCCCCTATCGAGCCACTCGAACGACGCTTGCGCTGGATTGTTCATACCGGACGATGCTGCGTGCCATGGCTGCGCCGATTAGCGGGGCCCCGCCGCGACGTGGAGTTCGACGCCTGCCTGTTGTTGCAAATAGCCAATCACCCCAAAGAGGTTGCGGGCCTGCGGGTTGCCGCGCGGGCCGAACATGCGGATCAGGCTCTTGGGCGGCGTGTCGATGGCTTCGGCCAGCCGCTCGAAACCGATCGTCGCTTTGATATAGTCGC
Organism: Acetobacteraceae bacterium; assembly: GCA_025354865.1. Classification (GTDB taxonomy): domain Bacteria; phylum Pseudomonadota; class Alphaproteobacteria; order Acetobacterales; family Acetobacteraceae; genus Rhodopila. Next base: position 3,255 of record JANXMB010000082.1, read on the forward strand.
GCAGGATCGCCTTCCCGGTGTCCACGTCGCCGCTCAACATGGTGTCGATGCTTTCGCGCAGCAGCGTGGCCGCGAAATCGGGATCCTTTGCCACACGGCTTTGTACCAGGTCCTTGAAGCTCTTCGTCAATGCCATCGTCCGCCTCCGTTCATCGCGTCTTCGGCCGCCGCCGCTTATAGTCTGCCCAAAGTGCATTGGCCGTCTCGATATCGCGTTGCCACCGCCGCTTGGTTCCACCCGCCAGCAGGATCGCCAACACATCGCCATCCCGCCCGAAATACACCCGGTAACCCGGCCCCAATCGAGGCGGTATTCGAGAACCCCTTCCCCCACGCCCTTGATCTACGACAGATTGCCCTGCGCGACCCGTGACAGGGCGACCGAG
>JANXMB010000092.1 GCA_025354865.1 Acetobacteraceae bacterium
GTAATTTGCACCCCCGCACTATCGGACGATGGCAGCAATACAAGATCGCCCCGCGCGTAGACGTTGCCGTTGAGCACGCCGCCGGTGATGTTTGCAGTACCGATGGTGATCGTGCCTGCGGCGGGCGTCAGCGTGGTGCCCAAACTGATGCCGCTGCTGGCGTCCACCAGCACCACAGTGTCACTGGACAGCGTCGCCGTGCCAGCCACCGTGATCCGCCCGCCGTTGACAGCTTGCAACGTGCCGCTGTTCACCGCCACGCCGCCAGCCACCGCAAGTGAGCCAGTGACCAGCAGCGTGCCATTGCCGCCCATGTCGAGCGACAGGCTGGCCGCGCTGGCTGTGGACGCCGTGATGGCAAACGGTTGGCCGAGCGCCAGCCCAGCGCCGATTTCCACCGACAGGCCGCAGTCCGGTGCGCCACCACTGCTCCAGCGCGTGTTGTCCGACCACAACCCCCCGGGGGTCCCGCCACTCGCCTCCCATGTGCTGCTATGGGTGATGAACACCGCCGTGCCGCCGGACCCATCTGGCAAAATGCCAAAATTTCCCGCCGTGAGGGTTTCCGGCAGATAAATATTCAGCCCTTCGTGCAGCGTGTCGCCGCCGATCATCAGCAATCCGGTGGCTGAATCGTAGCTGCGCGCCAACGTGGCGGTCCAGCCGATGTCACGCAGATCGACCGTGCCGTGGCTGATATAGATTGTCCCATTCGGCAACCCGCCCTGGCCGATGCTGAGTTTTGGTATTTCTCCGTAATTTCCGCTGAGCTGGATGCTGCCGGCAAACCCGGGAGCGGAGCTAATGGACAGGTTCGTGCTGACCAAGACCGATGATGCAGTCCCCGACAGCGCCCCGGTGAGCACGAGCGGCGATAACGCTGACCCTGCCACGAACTGGCCGCCTTGCAGGACCACATCCCCGGCAATGGTGCCGGACCCGGACAGGGTGCCGCCGTTGCCGACAACCACCGCACCGGGAATTGCAGTTGCGGCCCCGACGCTGACTTCGCTTTGCCCATCCAGGCTCACAGACTGCCATTGAGAAGTAACAGACCCGTGGCAATGGTGGCCAAGCTTTCACCGCTGAGCGACATTGTACCGCTCGACTGTGGTTTGCCATAAGTTGCCGCGCCCACGGCCGCCGTCGCCGTGCTGAGCGTGGCACCCTGCAACAGCAACGTGCCCGAGGCGACCTGGAGGGCGCAGGTATTAAAAAATTGCGGTTGCGCATCCGCCAGACTGAGCGATCCTGTCACCGCCAGCGTCGCCAGCGCGGCATCAATGGTCAATGCATAGGCTGCGGCATCAGTGGCCGTGATGGTGTAGGGAACGCCTGAGGTCTCGCCATTGCCGATCAACACGATGCGGTTGGCGTCCGGCAGCGCGCCGCCGAACCAGTTGGCACCGCTGGCCCAAACGCCCGACAGCGCGCCGCCGCTGCCCTGCCAGACATCCGCAGTGTTGAACGCAATGACAGTGCCGCCCGCGCCGTCGCTGGACAGGACAAAATAGCTGGCCTCGTAAGGCAATTGCCCGCTGGACGGTATATTGAGCGTGTCACCGCCGACCACCAAGTGCCCGCTCGGCTGGTCGTACGCAACCGTCAGGTCGCTGGTCCAGGCCAAGTCGCGCAAATCAATGGTGGCGGCACCCAGAGCGAACGTCGCCAGCGGTGCGCCGCCATGCCGCAAAATTAACTCGGTATTATCACCTAAATAGAAATAGCCGGAGAACGCCGAAGCATCCAGAATATCGCCAGTGTTTTGACTGAGGTCTACCGTGCTCGTGTCGTCGATGTATTTGAAGGCCTTGTCGAGGGAAACCCTGCCGCCACCGGACAACGAGCCATTGATGACGAGTGCGCCGGACGAAACGCCAGTCTCTGCAGCATCCAGCACGTAATCGTCTAAATATCCACCCACTACAACATTGGCATTTATTGTTCCGTTGCTGAAGTGTAATATAGAGCCGATGGCGATTGCCCCCGCCGTGGTCGCGGCCAGACTGTAACCGAGCAAAGTCGCCGAACTCGACGCATCGACGTTAATCACTGACCCGGCAATCAGATTCATCGAGTCGGAGGCATTGGCAAGAAAAAAGCTACCGCCGGTAACGCTCAATGTACCAACCTGCGTTGCCGTCCCGGGCGGCAGCTTCGGCCACGTATAGGTTTGCGGATCCACGCCAAGATTAATGTATTGCGTGATCAAAGTTCCGCCGTTCTCGACGGTGACGGATCGAGCCGTGATTTGCGGCGTGTAGGTATCCACATAATACGTCGTATGGAACGCGTCCCAAACACCGCCATTAACGTCCAGCGCATCGGCTTGCCCATCCAGCGTGCTGTACTGAACCAGGCCGCCCGCAGCCACCTCGATTGTTCCGGCATTGTCGAGAATGCTGGAAAACGATGCGGCGCCAGTAATTTCGACAGTCGCCAGGCTGCTATCCAGTTGCAAGCTGCCGCTCAACGATCCGTCAAGCGTGACCGTCCAAGGCGTATCAGTGGTGACGCCGTCGCCGATGGTGCCACCCGAAAGCGGTACTACCCCGCCGCTCCAATGCGCCGGGTCGCGCCAATCGCCGCTGAGCGTGCCGTTGACCGCAACCCAAACCGGCGCGGCGCTGGCGAGCGGCGTGACGAAAGCTGCTTCTTGCGAAGGCGGCGAGGATTCGCCCAATTCGTGCAGAAGCCCCTGCCTGATCAAGGCAGCATCGCGGTGTTTGCTGATTGGCATCGCAAGCTTCTCCGCGCAGTACGGCCACCAAGCCATCGTTGCGATAGCGACGGGACAAGCGGATTCGCGCCGCGCGGCAGCGGCCGCCCAGGTGTTGCGCAGATTGTTGGCATCCGGAAATCTGCGTCCAGGTGGCGTCGGACGTGGCCGGACTTCGGCACGTCAGCGATCACCCGCCAACTATGCCGCCCACGCGCCTCAGCGCGGCACCAACACCGTTGCAGCACGTGTGGAACGGCGGCTACCGTGCGGCACCAACAATCGGTTGAGCGAGCCATTCAGGAAATGTCGATTGCGGACGGGGACAGAAGCATCCGATCGCGTGGCATCTGGGACATCCCTGGCAATGACAATTAGGCTGAGATCGCACCCATGCTGATCCTGGACGGCCACGCCGTTGATGGCCTCCCAGCAGCCTTACCGAGCGCCACGGTGTGGATCGATGTGCTCGACGGCAGCCCCGATGAGATCGGTTGGGTCGAACGGCAAACCGGCCTGCATGTGCCGACATTGGCCGAACTGAGCGAAATCGAAAGTTCAAGCCGATTACGCAATGAGACCGGCACGTTCTATTTGTCAACGCCCCAGGTATTTCGCTCAGGGTCAGGGACGCCGGTCACCACATCCTTGGGCTTCGTCCTCAGCAAGGATCGATTGGTCACCGTGCGGTTTGCGCCGCTGACCGCTTTCGCGACGTTTGCCACCGCCTGGACCACGCCAGGGCGCTGCCATCCCGGCAGCGCCGGGGCTTTCGTCGGGTTGCTCGACGCGATCGTCGATCGGATGGCCGATGTCCTGGAGTCGGTTGGCAGTGACCTGGATGCGGTGTCTCTGCGCGTATTCGGCGTCCGCTTGGCGGGTCCGCCGGCACGCGAGGATGCCGATTTGCGGGAGATCTTGCGCCGGATCGGACGCAGCGGCGATCTCGCTTCGAAGATTCGCGACAGCCTCCTCGGGGTGGGCCGTATCCTTCCCTACGTGCTTGGCCAGCCGGCGGATTGGCTGCCGGTGGAGTTGCGCACGCGCATGGAAACCCAGCGCGCCGACATCGCCTCATTGAGCGACTACGACACGCATCTGACCAACAAGGTGCAACTCCTGCTCGATGCGACGTTGGGGCTGATCAACATCGAGCAGAACAACATTATCAAAGTGCTGACGGTCGTCTCGGTGGTCGGCGTGCCGCCGACCCTGGTGGCAAGCATGTATGGCATGAATTTCCACAACATGCCGGAGCTTGAAAACGGCTACCACTACATGATCGGCGC
>JANXMB010000097.1 GCA_025354865.1 Acetobacteraceae bacterium
CGGCGGCCCATTATTGACCTGGGCCTGCGCGCTGCCGATGGCTGCCACGACAAAACCCGCCCCCAATACGGCTTTCAACAACATTTGCATTCCAATACCCTTTTTTCCGAACCGCAGACCGTCGTTTCTTTTCGGCGCCCAAATACGGGGCACGCACATAGCTTAGCAAACCCCGTGCCAAGCGGCAAAGGACTGACGATCCAGCGGTTTATTCCACTCCCTTCCTCGACATGTAAAATTTTCCGACAATCGCGCGCACTATCGCTGCCCCTCCCGCGACAAAAGCGCGATCTGCCAGCGCATCTCGTCCACGGACAGCGGGAACCCGCCGCCCGGCCCGGACGACAAGGCTTCGCCGGGCGGCAACAGGCCCAGCACGCCTTGCACGGCAACACCCGCGCGCATGGTGAAATCGGCCTGCCAGACCAGGCTCACCAGACCTTTTGCGCTGCGCAGCGACGCGGCGCGGTCCACCACATCCAGCGGCACATCGGCAGCGACCGCCAACAGCGCCGAGATCATATGCGCCTCCCCCCGCCTGACGGCAGCCAGCAACGCTTGTTCGGAGAGCAGGCCGGATCGGGCGAGCCGGCGGGCCTCGGCCAACGCCATCTCGGTCGTGCCATCGACCGGGGCCGGCGGTTCGGTCACTGCCAATCGCTCCTTGAGGTGCTGTGCCAAGGCGGCATCCAGATCGGTGCGCGCCGCCAACGTCCGCAACAAATGCGACGCCACGATTTCCGATAGCGCCCGAGCGGCTCGGGGCGGCAAAACGGGACGGTGGACGAGGGGTTCCTGCCATTCCGTGTGCTCGGCCGAAGCCGCCACCAAAGCGTCCAACGCGGCCTCCCGGATTTGGGCGGAAGGGTTGCCCAACAAAGCGTGGATGGCCGCAGCATTGGCCGAAGCGGCCACGGCATCGGCCACACGCTCGTCGATCGCCGGACGGCTGGCGACGGCGACCACGGTGCCGGGGGACGGTGCCGCCGCCACCAACGCGAGCAAATCCTCGCTGGTCAGCATCGGGGAGAACAGAATAACCGGCTCCGCCACCATCACGGCGGGATCGCGCGCCAAGGCCAGAATCAGCGCCTTCGGTGCGTCCGGCAGGTCCTTCACGGCGTCGGCGATCGCGCTGCGCACCCGCACGGCTTCGTCGGTCACGAGCTGGGTCAAGATTTCCAGCGCCTGCTCCCGCATCCGCGACTGCGCAGCATCCAGCAGTCCCTGCGTCAGTCCGGCCAGTTTCTTCGCCAGCAGCACGCGCACCCGTTCGTCCGGGTCGTCGGCCAGCAATCGGTTGGTATCCGCCGGGGCCGCCGGGTTCATTGCCAGCGTCGCGCGCACCTTGACCGAGGCATCGGTTGCCAGTTCCCGCAGCCGCTCCGGTGCGGTTTTCGGGTTCGCACCGTGACGTACCCGGGTGGCCTCGTCCTCCAGCAGCACCGTGGCCATCAATCGGACTCCAACAAAGAGACACGCCAATGGCCGCGCCCGTTGCGCTTGGCGTCGTACATCGCCTCATCCGCACGCCGGATCAGACCGTCGATATCCTCGTCCGCCCGCACCGCTCGGGTTGCTATCCCGATCGAAAGGGTGACGCGCGGCGGGGTGCCGCCGGTAATTTCGTCCAGCGCGAGCGGCACGGCGATGCGCAAAGCCTCCGCCCGCTCGGCCGCCGTCATATGGTCCGCGCCGCCCATCCAGACCGCGAATTCGTCGCCGCCCAACCGTGCAACCAGATCGGCCGGGCGCACGATTTCGCGCAGGATGAGGGCCACGCGCAGCAGCACCTTGTCCCCAGTCTCGTGCCCCAACCGATCGTTGACCGATTTGAAGTGGTCGAGGTCGATAAACATAAGGGTACAGGGCACGCCCTCCCGATCGGCGCGATCCGTGTGGCGCAGCACCTCCTCGCGGAAGGCGCGGCGATTGAGCAGCCCGGTCAGCGGGTCGGTGCGGGCTTGGCGCATCATTTCGCGCTGGATAGCCTCGTGCTCCAGCGCCATGCGCACGATTTTACCGGCGGCGGCGATCAGGCGGATTTCGTCGCTGTCCCAGGGGCGGGACGCCGCGGACCGCCACGCGGCCAGGCCGGTCTGCTCCCCGAAACGGGCCTGGCAGATATCGGTCAGCAGGCGCCGCCCATCGGCTGCCGTGCCCTGCAACGGGGCATCGACATGGTGCGCCAGCAGCGCGACGACGTCCGGCAGGATGGTGTCGGCCCCAGACCCGGCGCGATGGGCGACGTTGGGTGGCGCCTCCCCGGGGGAGAGCAGGATGGCAGCGACCCCTTCGGCCCCGAGCGCGCTGCACAGGGCTTCCAGCGCCGATCGCAACATTTTCGGTGCCAGAACTTCCTGCCCCATGCAGGATAGGATGTGATCCAACGCATCGCCCAGACGCAGCGCCCCGGCCATGCGCGCAGCCGGCGCGTCCAAGGCGGTCACGTCCACCCCGATCCCGCGCACCCCGGAGATGCCGCCGAGCGAGTCGAGGATGGGCTCGACCGAGAAGGCGAGGCAGACGAGGCCGCCGTCGCCCCGCCGCAGCCAGGCCCGCCGCTGGCGCACCCGAACGGTGACCCGGAACGGATCGAACCCGGTGCCATCACCGCCATCGGCCAGCAGGATCGAGGCTTCCCGCCCCACCATCGTGCCGGGGGCCCAGCCGATGGCCGGATCGGGATGCAGAAAGGTCAGGCGTCCCAGCCGATCGGTTTCGAACGCCATATCGACGGCCAGCCCCACCAGATCCCGCCAGCGTTGCCGACTATCCATCAACGCGCCGCGCAATCGCTCGGCGGCGGCCGGGAAAAATCCCATCGAGGGCTCTTGTATGTCGAGCTCGGGCATGTGCGCGCTGGTCCCTTCAGATCGCGCGCAGATTGACCGGGAAAGGTTAACGAAAGGTTTCCAGGAACGAAGTTTTCAGGATTTTTTTGCGGCTGGACGGCGTCGGCCGGATCGGGTTGAACTCCGCCCCCGTTCGCAGGAGTTCGCCATGAGCCGCCAACCGCCGGGCCACCGTGCCGATTACCGCTATTTCCACCCGCTGACGACACGGTGGATGGACAACGACGTGTTCCAACATGTGAACAATGTCAACTACTTCTCGTATTTCGACACGGCGGTGACGTATTACGAGATGACGGAACAAGTGGTGGGCCTGTTCGAAGGCCCGACCCATTGCGTGGTGGCCGAGGTCGCCTGCCGCTACCACAGCTCGCTGGCCTTCCCCGACCGGGTGATGGTCGGCATTCGGGTCGCGCAGATCGGCCGTTCGTCGGTGCGCTACGAACTCGCGGTGTTTCGCAACGACGAAGATATGGCAGCGGCCGAGGGCTATTTCGTCCACGTGTTCGTGGAGCGCGGATCGCAGAAGCCGGTGCCGATCCCCGAGGCCTCGCGCGCGATTCTGGAAACAATTAGAGTGTCGGTATAATTCCGGCTGGTGCCCTGCTGCCCCCTCGGGCAACAGGGTGTCGTCCGAGCGTTAGCAGGCTGCTGAAAAAATCCGGCGGACCGGCAACGATTGGTCAAAAAGAATCGCAGATGCCGCTTGGGCGACCGAATGTTTCGTGAGGTCAGTGCGCTGCGACTCAATCTTTCGTGACAGGGTGTCGAGAAGAGTTTTTCAG
>JANXMB010000127.1 GCA_025354865.1 Acetobacteraceae bacterium
GGTTCGCGCGCCGGGAAATGGTCCTGACAGTCTCACCAGGAAATCGCCGTCGGAGACACCGCTCCTCCAACGCACAAAACGAAAACGAGCGGACACATGATGTGCTACCTAAACCGGACAAGTTAATTAGCTATCGACAGGTGAAAATCGCGACCGACGAGTTCGCAATCCGTGTAACGAGGCAGTAGCGGACGGGGCCGGTTCCATGCGCGGGGCCGGCCCTCTCCTGAGGATTTATCCCGCCAAGGCCGCCGCATACGCCGCAACGGTGGGGCCGAAACCGCGTTCCAACGCGTCGGCGGTCAGTTCGTGGCCGATCGACGCCTCCGCCAGAAACGGCACCGCAGCCATCAGCGGCGGAATGTTGCGCAAGTTCAGATCGTGCCCGGCATTCACCACCAATCCCGCATCCCGTGCCGCTCGGGCCGTGGCAGCGATCGCGGCCAGCAACGACGCATGCCCCCCCTGCTGGAACGCCGCCGCATACGATCCTGTGTAAATCTCGATCCCCGCCGCACCCGCCGCGACCGCACGCGGCACCACGGTGGGATCGGGATCCACAAACAGCACCGGCCGGCAGCCCAACGCCGCAATCGCCGTGATCGACGACCGCGCCAGTTCCATTTGTGCGCCGGTCAGTTTCCAACCCTCCTCCGAGGTAAACGCCTCCGGTGCATCCGGCACCAGCGTGCATTGTTCCGGCAGCGTCGCGCGCAGGATGTCCATCAGCCGCTCGTCCGGGTAACCCTCGATATTGAACTCGATGGCGGGACGAAACGGTTGCATCGACGCAGCCAGCGCCGGGATGTCGGACCCACGGATATGCCGCTCATCGGGCCGGGGATGCACGGTCAGTCCCTGCGCGCCATGGTCCAACGCGATGCGGGCGAAATGCAGAACATCCGGCACGCCGGTGCGCCGCGCATTGCGGAGCAGGGCGACCTTGTTCAGATTGACACTGAGGCGGGCCATCAGCGGCGCAGTACCAGGCCGACTTCGTCGAGCGCGGCGGGATCCTCGATGGTCGGCGGGGTTGCCACCGTTTCCCCGTCGGCGATGCGGCGGATCGTGGCGCGCAGGATTTTGCCGGATCGGGTTTTCGGCAATCGCGGCACAACCCTGGCGTCGCGGAACGCCGCCACCGGTCCGATCCGTTCGCGGATCAGCGCCACCAACTCGGCCGCGATTTCCGCTTCCGGCCGGTTCACGCCGGATTTCAGCACCACCAAACCGAGCGGCGTTTGGCCTTTCAGCGCGTCTTTGGCGCCGATCACGGCGCATTCGGCGACGTCGCGATGGGACGCCAGCACTTCCTCCATCGATCCAGTGGACAGGCGGTGGCCGGCGACGTTGATGATGTCGTCGGTCCGCCCCATGACCCAGACATCGCCGTTTTCATCGACCACGCCCGCGTCGCCGGTGCGGTACCAGCCGGGGAAATCGGCCAAATAGGACGAGCGGTAGCCCTCGGTATTTTCCCACAAAGTCGGCCCGCAGCCGGGCGGCAGCGGCAGCCGCACCGACAGGTTGCCGCTGCTGCCGGGCGGCAGCACGTGGCCGTCGTCGTCCAGGGCATGCAGGTCGTAGCCGGGGCAGGGGCGTCCGCCGGAGCCCGGCAGGAACGGGAACAGCCCGTATTCGCGAAAGCCGGAGGTAATGGCCCAGCCGGTCTCGGTCTGCCACCAATGGTCCACCACCGGCTTCTGCAAAATCGCCTGCGCCCAGACGGCGGTGGGCGGATCGCAGCGTTCCCCGGCCAGGAACAGGGCCTCCAACCCGGACAGGTCGTATTGTGCCAGCAGCTTGCCCTCGGGGTCCTGCTGCTTGATGGCGCGCATCGCGGTCGGCGCGGTGAACAGCACCTTGACCTTGTGCTGCGCGATCACTCGCCAGAACGCGCCGGCATCGGGGGTGCCCACCGGCTTGCCCTCGTACATGATCGACGTGCAGCCGCGCAGCAGCGGCGCGTAGACGATATAGCTGTGGCCCACGACCCAACCGACGTCGGACGCTGCCCAGTACACATCCCCGGCGTCGAGGCCGTACAGCATCTTCATCGACTGCCACAGCGCCACCGCATGCCCGCCATTGTCGCGCACCACACCCTTGGGCCGTCCGGTGGTGCCGGAGGTATACAGCACATACAACGGGTCGGTGGCCGCGACCGGCACGCAAGCGTGTGGTTCGGCGGCAGCCTCGGCGGCCAGGAAATCGTGGTCCCGGCCGGCGGTCATCGTGCACGGCGATTGCGGCCGTTGCAGGATCAGACACGCCTCGGGCTTATGCGGCGACAGATCGATCGCCGCATCCAGCAGCGGCTTGTAGGCGACCACCCGCCCCGGCTCCAACCCGCAGGACGCCGACACGATCGCTCGCGGCTTGGCGTCGGCGATCCGGGTGGCCAGTTCCGCCGCCGCGAAACCGCCGAACACCACGGAGTGAACGGCGCCAAGCCGCGCGCAGGCGAGCATGGCGATGGCGGCTTCGGGGACCATGGGCATGTACAGGATGACCCGGTCGCCTTTGACGACGCCGCGCGAAGCCAAGGCCCCGGCGACTTTTTCGATCCGGCCGAGCAGCGCGCTGTAGGTGTAGGTGACGACCTCGCCGGTCATCGGGCTGTCCCAGATCAGCGCCGCCTGCTCGCCGCGCCCGGCCGCGACATGCCGATCCACGCAGTTGTAGCAGGTGTTCAGCATGCCGCCTGCGAACCATTGGCCATAGGCGCCCAGGCTGGGATCGAACACCGAGTCCCAGGGGCGGATCCAGTCGATGCCCTCGGCCGCCTTCGCCCACCATCCCTGTGGGTCCGCCTGCCATTCGCCATAGGCTCGGTCGTACGACGTCATCGTGAGGCATCCTCAATGCTTGGCCAGTGCGCGGTTGTCCCGCTGCGACGGCCCTGCGGTCAAGCGCATGCGACCCCCAGCGCACGCCCTTGCGCCATGACCCAGGTCAATGGTTGTAGAAGGCCGACGAAACAGGAGGCAGCGGATGCAACTGAACGGACTGGCGGCGATCGTGACGGGCGGCGGCTCCGGCCTGGGTGCGGCGACGGCCGAGCGGCTGGCGAAGGCGGGGTGTCGGGTGGCGGCAGTGGATATCGCCGAAGCCGCTGCGCAAGCCACCGCTGCCCGCATCGGCGGGATCGCGATCCGCTGCGATGTGACCGATGCCGCCTCGGCCGAGGCCGCTTTCGCAGCCGCCCGCGCCGCCCACGGACCGGTGCGCATCCTGGTGAATTGCGCCGGTATCGGCAACGCCGGCCGGGTCGTCGGGCGCGACGGTCCGCTGGCGCTGGACGCGTTCGAGCGGGTGATCCGGGTCAACCTGATCGGCACCTTCAACATGCTGCGCCTCGCTGCAGCCGAGATGTCCGACAACGAACCGCTGGAGGACAACGAGCGCGGGGTCATCGTGAACACAGCCTCGATCGCCGCATTCGACGGCCAGATCGGGCAGGCCGCCTACGCCGCATCCAAAGGCGGCGTCGCCAGCATGACCCTGCCCGTTGCCCGCGAACTCGCTCGGGCCGGTGTGCGCGTCATGACCATCGCGCCGGGGCTGTTCCATACGCCGATGGTGGCGCAGTTGCCGCCCGAGATTCAGGCCAGCCTCGGGGCGAGCATTCCCTATCCCTCCCGCCTCGGTCTGCCGGACGAATATGCCGCTTTGGTGGAGCATATCGCGACCAACCGGTTCCTGAACGGCGAAACCATCCGCCTGGACGGGGCGCTGCGGATGGCCCCCCGGTAGCGGACGCGATGGCCGACGCGGCGGCGTGCGATTGATCCGTCCGCCGCGCCGCTTCCGGCTTGACTTTTTGCCGGTTCCTCCCGATACCGCGCCTGTTGCGCGTGAGCGGGCGTCCGGTGCCGGGCCTATTGGCCCTCCGGATTTTCGGCCCTGGGCGCGATCGTTGCGGACGTTTTCGCAACCCAGCCATCGACAGGACCCGATTTGACCGACCCCTCGACCGCAATGGCGGAAACGGCAGACAACGCGCCGCACGATACGATCCCCGATGGCGCCGCTCTGCCCGCGCCCGCAACGCCAGACCACGCGGCGCCGCCGGAAGCGGCCGCTGCCGAGGCTGTTGCGCCCGATGTTGCCATGCCGGAAGCGGCTGCGCCGGCCGAAGACGCGCCCGCTGCCGAGGAACCTGCGGCGCCCGAACCGGCACCCGAACCGGCGCTCGAACCGGCACCGGACGCGGTTGCCGCCGCCGAACCGGAGGATCCTTCGGACGACGATCGCACCCGGCAGGAAGAAGCCGCATCCTGGGGGGACGCCGATTCAACGGACGAAGCCACCGAGGATGCCGTTGCCGACGAACCGGCGCGCACGCTGTTCTCCGACCTCGGTCTGTCCGAAGCCGTGCTGCAAGCGGTTGCCGACATGGGCTACCGCCACCCGACGCCGATCCAGGAACAGGCTATTCCTTATGTTCTGATGGGCCGCGACGTGCTGGGCACGGCACAAACCGGCACCGGCAAGACGGCGGGCTTCACCCTGCCCATGCTCGATATCCTTTCGGGTAGCCGAGCACGCGCGCGTATGCCGCGCAGCGTCATCCTGGAGCCGACGCGCGAACTGGCCATGCAGGTCGCCGAAAACTTCGCCATGTACGGCAAGTACCTGAAGCTGACCCACGCCCTGATCATCGGCGGCGAAAGCATGTCGGATCAGAAGGAGATCCTGAACAAGGGCGTGGACGTGCTGATCGCCACGCCGGGCCGGTTGATCGACATGTTCGATCGCGGCCTGATGCTGCTGACGGATGCCAAGCTGCTGGTCATCGACGAAGCCGATCGTATGTTGGACATGGGCTTCATCCCGGACGTCGAGCGCATCGTCTCCATGCTGCCGCCCGGTCGCCAGACGCTGTTTTTCTCCGCCACCATGGGGCCGGAAATCCGTCGTTTGGCCGATGCGTTCCTGGACAACCCCAAGGAAATCGCGGTGTCGCGCGCCGCATCGGTCGCTCCCACGATCACCGAGAGCCTGGCGTTGGTGGCCGAGCACGATAAGCGGGAAGCGTTGCGGCGGCTGATCCGGACAGAGAACGTGCAGAATGCCTTGATCTTCTGCAACCGCAAGGTCGATGTCGATATTCTCTACAAGTCGCTGACGAAGCACAAATTCAGTGCCGGCGCGCTGCACGGCGATCTGTCGCAGACGATACGTTTCGCGACGTTGGAGAAATTCAAGGCCGGCGACTTGCATTTGTTGGTATGCAGCGATGTCGCCGCGCGCGGCATCGATATCGGCGGTCTGTCGCATGTGTTCAATTTCGACGTGCCGCATCACCCGGAAGATTACGTCCACCGCATCGGTCGCACCGGCCGCGCCGGGTTGGAAGGGCGTGCGTTTACAATCGCCGCGCCGACCGATCGTTACGCGGTGGAGGCGATCGAGAAGCTGACCGGCCATGCCATTCCGCCGGTGACGGTGCAGGGCCTCGATCCCGTGGATTGGGAAGAAGGCGACGGTCGCAAGCGGCGCGGTCGCGGCGGCCCCAAGCGCGGTGCGGCGGCCCCGCGCAAAAGTGCCAGCAAGGACAAACCCGCCGCCCCGCGCGAGGAAAAAGCGGCTGCCCCCCGCGAGGATCGGCCCGCGCGCGAAGAACGGCCCGCCCGCGAGGATCGCGCACCTCGCGAAGAACGCCCCGCCCGCGAAGATCGCCCCATGCGGGAGGCGCGTCCCCCCCGTGAGCGCACCCCGCGCCCGGCCCGCGCCGCCGCCCCGCCGCCGCCGGAAGACGTGCGCGCCGAACCGGTTGCGGCCGAGCGGCCCCGGTGGGAACGGGATCGCGATCGCCCGCGCAGCAACGAATTCCGCCGCGATCGCGGTCGTCGCGACGACGATCTGGGGCCGGGCGTGCAGGGCTTCGGCGACGACGTGCCCGCCTTCATGTTGTTGCGTACCCGTGGTGCGCAATCTGTTCAGGACCTGGAGTCGGAAGCATGAGCGCCAATCCTTTCAAGCCCTTCCAATGGGATGACGCCCTGCGCCTAGACTCCCAATTGTCCGAGGACGAACGCGCGATCCGCGACGCCGCCAACGCCTATTGCCAGGAGAAATTGTTTCCCCGGGTGCTGATGGCGAACCGCAACGAAACCTTCGATCGTTCGATCATGAACGAATTCGGCGAGATGGGTTTCCTCGGCGCCACGCTCGAAGGCTACGGTTGTGCCGGGGTGAATTACGTCAGCTACGGCCTGATCTCGCGCGAAGTCGAACGCGTCGATTCCGGCTACCGCTCGGCGTTTTCCGTGCAATCGTCGCTGGTGATGTTCCCGATCCATGCCTTCGGATCGGAAGAGCAACGGCAGAAATATCTGCCCAAGCTGCGCTCCGGCGAGTTCGTCGGCTGCTTCGGCCTAACCGAACCCGATGCCGGGTCCGACCCGGCTTCGATGCGCACGCGGGCCAAAAAAGTCGATGGCGGCTTCCTGCTGAGCGGCTCGAAAACCTGGATCACCAACGCGCCGATCGCCGATGTGCTGGTCGTCTGGGCGAAGGACGACGCGGGCGACATTCGCGGCTTCATCCTCGAACGCGGCATGAAGGGCCTGGAACAACCGAAGATCGAGGGTAAATTCTCCCTCCGTTGTTCCATCACCGGCATGATTATGATGCAGGACGTGTTCGTCCCGACTGAGAATATGTTGCCCGGCGTCAAAGGTCTGCGCGGTCCGTTCTCCTGCCTGAACAATGCGCGCTACGGCATTGCCTGGGGCGCCCTGGGCGCGGCCGAGTTCTGCTGGCACGCCGCGCGCGACTACACGCTGAACCGAAAAATGTTCGGCAAACCTTTGGCCGCGACGCAGCTGATCCAGAAGAAGCTGGCCGATATGCAGACCGAAATCACCCTCGGTTTGCACGCGGTGCTGCAACTCGGGCGCCTGATCGACGCCGAAAACGCGTCGCCCGAAATGATCAGCTTGCTGAAGCGCAACAATTGCGGCAAATCGCTCGACATCGCCCGCGTCGCCCGCGACATGCACGGCGGCAACGGCATCGCCGACGAATACCATGTGATCCGGCACGTCATGAACCTGGAAACGGTCAACACGTACGAGGGCACGCACGACGTCCATGCGCTGATCCTGGGCCGAGCACAGACGGGTATCTCGGCATTTGGGGGATAACCGGCGTGTTCCGGCGGGATGTGGCCTTAATTATCTGTTGATATAATGAAACAACGTCAGCACCGCCAACCTAAACGCGGCGCAGCCCAACGCATGCCCGCCGCCCCGCCGCCGGAAGAAACCACGATCGTCCGGGTCGGCGCCGACGGCGACGGGGTGGGCGCGCTGGCCGATGGATCGCCGCTCTATATCCCCTTTGCCCTGCCCGGCGAACGCGTGCTGGCCCGCCCGATCGCCCGCCATGGCGAGGGTTGGATCGCCACCGCCGAAACCGTTCTGGCGCCGGATGCCGAGCGGATTGCGCCTGTATGCGCACACTTCGGCACCTGCGGCGGGTGCGTGGCGCAGCATTGGGCCGATCCCGGCTATCGGGGCTGGAAAATCGGCCTTCTGCAAGCCGGCCTCCGCCGCGCCGGCTATGGCGATGCGCCGATCGAACCGATCGTGGCAGGGGCTTCGGGCGCGCGCCGCCGCATCGATCTAGCCGTCCGCCGCCTGCCCGAAGGCGTCCGCCTTGGTTTGCACAAAGCCCGCTCGGCGGAGGTCGTGGACCTGACCGAATGCCCGATCGTGCATCCCGATCTGTTCGCCCTGATTGCCCCCTTGCGCGCGCTGCTGACCCGGCTGCGGACCTTGCGGAAAGAGGCATCGGCCGTGGTCAATCTGCTGGACTCCGGCCCCGACCTGCTGCTGCGCGGCGACGCGCCCATCGAACAAACCGACCGCAATCTTCTGATCGCCTTCGCTCGGGAACACGGCCTGCCGCGCGTGTCCTGGGCGTTGGGCGCCGATACGCCCGAAACGATCTGCCTGTTGCGCCCGGCGACCACATCGCTATCCGGAACGATCGTGACCCCGCCGGCCGGTGCCTTCCTGCAAGCGACGGCGATCGGCGAACAGGCGATCGTCGATCGCGTGCTATCGTCGTTGCCAACGAAACTATACGCCAAATCGCGGGTGGCCGAGCTGTATGCCGGGTGCGGAACGATCACGTTTGCCCTGGCAGCCAAGGTGCGCGTCGCTGCGTTCGAGGGCGATCGCGATGCGTTTGCCGCCCTGCGTGCCGCCGCCAACAATCCCGCGACCGGCGGCCGGGTGGAAGCGGTGCAACGCGATCTGACCCGGCAGCCGTTGTTGGTCAAGGAACTCGCCGCTTTCGCCGCAGTGGTGCTGGACCCCCCGCACAACGGGGCACCCGAGCAGACGGCGCAGATCGCAGCGTCGGGTGTGGGGACGGTGATTTACGTCAGTTGCAATCCTGGCGCCCTCGCGCGGGATGGTTTGTTGTTGAAACAAGCGGGCTATCGGTTGGAATCCGTCACGCCGATCGACCAATTCCTCTGGTCGGCGCGGCTGGAAAGCGTGTGCGTGTTCCGCCGTCCTTAACCCGCCCCCTCTGGCCCGCCCGCGAAGGAGTGTCGATCGTGACCGAACGCCTGTTTTTGGACCAGCCCGACCAGCGAGAGGCAACAGGCGCGGTGTTGGCCGCCGGCCCCGAGGGGATCGTGTTGGATCGCACCGTGTTCTACGCACGCTCCGGCGGGCAGCCGGGGGATAGCGGGGTTTTGCGCTGGGATGGTGGGGAAACCGCGATCGCCGACACGATCAAGGGGGACGGCGAAACCATCCTGCACGTCCCCGCGCCCGACGCCGCGATGCCACCGCTCGGCGCGACCGTTGTCGGAACGATCGACTGGGACCGCCGCCATAAATTGATGCGCATGCACACCGCGATGCATTTGCTGTGCAGCCTGATCCCGGGCGCCAAAGTCACCGGCGGTTCGGTTGGCGCGGAACGCTCCCGCCTGGATTTCGACCTGCCGATTCCCCCGTCGAAAGACCAGATCGAGGCCGGGTTGAACGCCCTGATCGCCGCCGATCTGCCGGTGCGGATCGAATGGGTGGATGAATCGGTGCTCGACACCGACCCCGGCCTGGTCCGCACCCTGTCGGTGCAACCGCCGCGCGGCATGGGGCGGCTGCGACTGATGCGGATCGGCGATACGACAACGGTGGATTTGCAGCCCTGCGGCGGCACCCATGTCGCCCGCACCGGGGAGATCGGCCGCATCGCCGTGACCAAGATCGAGAATAAGGGCAAACAGAACCGCCGCATCTCCATTGCACCGGCCCCGCCCGTGTGACACTGAATGCAGCCGTCGCGAAGGAGAATGCAATGGGACCGCTGGTAACAACCGAATGGCTCGCCGCAGCGTTGGGCCAACCCGATGTCGCGGTTTTCGATGCGACAATGTATCTACCGAATGAGCCGAAGAACGGCCGAGTGGAATTCGCAATCGCCCATATTCCCGGCGCCCGTTATTTCGATATCGATGTCGTAGCGGACCAGGATTCGTCTTTGCCGCACATGGTCCCGACGCCCGGTCGCTTTGCGAAATTGATCGGTGCGATGGGCATTTCGAACACCACGCGGGTTATTTTCTACGATCAGAAGGGGCTGGCCTCGGCGGCGCGCGGCTGGTGGTTGATGGGATTGTTCGGGCACGACAACGCCGCCGTTCTGGATGGTGGGTTACCGAAATGGATGCGCGAAAATCGGGCGGTCGAAGCGGGCGAACCCGCCGCCCCCGCCGCGACCGTCTTTGCCCCGGATTACCGAGCAACCCGCTTGCGCGGGGTCGGCGATATGATTTCCAATGTAACGACCCAGTCCGAACTGGTGCTCGATGCTCGGGCCGGCGGTCGCTTCACCGGGGCAACGCCGGAACCGCGCGCGGGGATGCGCAGCGGGCATATGCCGGGATCCGCGTCGGTGCCGTATACCGATCTGCTGCACGCCGACGGCACGTTCCGGCCGGCGGCCGAGGTGAAAGCCCGCTTTACCGCCGCCGGGGTCGATGGCGCGCGGCCGTTGGTTACCAGTTGCGGCTCGGGCGTGACCGCCTGCATCCTGACGATGGGGTTGCGGCTGGCCGGCCTGCCCGAGGGTGCTGTCTACGACGGATCCTGGACCGAATGGGGCGGCCGCGCCGATACCGCCGTGGAGACCGGCGCATGAGCGACAAACACGGGTTTCGCACCAAGCTGTCGCATCTCGGGCGGCGTACGAAGCACGAGCACGGGTTCGTCAATCCGCCGCTGCTGCGCGGTTCCACCGTGCTGGTGCCGACGGTTGCGATGCGCAAGGCATTGCAGGCGAAAAAGGGCGAGCAGGTACTGACCTACGGCACCGGCGGATCGTCCACGCATTGGGCGCTGGAAGATACGATCGCGGCGATCGAGGGCGGCACTCGTTGCTATATCGTCGGCACCGGGCTGGCGGCGGTGACGGTGCCGTTGCTGGTGTTCCTGAAGGCGGGCGATCACATGCTGATGCCGGACCATGTCTATGGCCCTGCGCGCAATTTCGCCAACGGAATGCTGGTTAAATACGGGGTAGAAACGACATTCTACGACCCCTGCATTACCGGCGAAGGGCTGGCCGCTCTGATGCGCCCGAACACCACGGTCGTGTATACCGAAAGCCCTGGCTCCCACACGTTCGAGGTGCAGGACATCCCCGCCATCGCTGCGGCCGCGCATGCCGGCGGGGCCAAGGTGCTGATGGACAATACCTGGGGCATCCACCACTTCCAGCCGTTCGTTCATGGCGTGGACGTATCGATCCAGGCGGCGACCAAATACCTCGCGGGGCATTCCGACGTGTTGATCGGGTCGATTACGGTCAACAACGACGACGACTGGCAGGCGCTGCATGCCGGTGCCCGCCAGTTGGGGCAACTCAGCAGCCCCGACGATTGCTGGCTGACCCTGCGCGGTATCCGCACCATGGGGGTTCGACTGGCCGCGCAACAAGATGCCGCGATGCAGGTCGCGCATTGGTTTCGTCACCGGCCGGAAGTGGCGCAGGTCCTGCACCCCGGCCTGCCCGGCGCGCCGGGGCACGCGATCTGGAAGCGCGATTTCACCGGGTCCTGCAGCCTGTTCGGGGTGGAATTCAAGCCGCATTTTGCGCCGGAGGCGACGCACGCCTTCGTGGAAGCGTTGGAATTGTTCGGCATCGGGGCGTCCTGGGGCGGCTACGAAAGCCTCGCGGTGCCGACGACGGGGAATATCGTGCGGACGGCCGGGACCGGGCAATTCGCCGGCCCGTTGGTGCGTATCCACATCGGTCTGGAAGACGTGGACGATTTGATTGCCGATCTGGAACAGGGCCTCGCGGTCATGCGGGCCTTCGCGGGTTAAACCATGTGTTGGCGGCTGGACACGCCGCCAACGCCGCGACGGCCGATCGTAGCGATCGGCCACCGGCCCGCCGCGCGAATCGGCCGCGAAGGGCCCAAAAAACCTATGCCATCCGGTCGCAGGACCGGTAGTAAGAGGAGTCTTTCCGACACGATAGCCAGATACTGAACCGAGCCTCGTTTGGGTAGTTCCATATGCCAAAACATCCCGCCAAGAATGCCAAAGGGGCCGCCAACGCCGGAAAGCACCGGCCGCTCCCCGATCTCTCTGGACCGGTCCAAAGGCCGGCCCCCGGCGGTCCGCGCAAATTCAAGGCCGAAGACCTCCGCAAGGCCGTAGACGCATTGTTCGATAAACTTGCCTCGCGCACCCCGGCCTAAATCCGCTTGGCCTCAGCAGCAACCGGACCAATCCTACGACCGCGGCGTATTTATCAATTGTCCATACGCCCCGTCCTATCGCCCGGTTCTCCACGCAATCGTATTCGCCGTGTTCGCATGCAACCTGAAACCGCGCTGCGCGTTGCAGGCATCCAACAGCGGAACGATCAGGATCGAAAAGATCGTCGAACTCATCCGCGGCGCGCGCTGGGGTATTCACGATCTATCCGATTTGCGTGACGGTCCCCACGAGGCCCCGCATTTCAACATGCCGCTCGAATACGGGCTATTTTTCGGCGCACTGCGGTTCGGCGGTAAAACCCATCGGGATAAATCCAGTCTACTGCTGGTGCGAGACGTCGATGCATTCCGCCGAACCTGTAGCAACCTCGGTGGCGTCGATCCGGTCGCCCACGCCGGCGACCCGCACGAAGCGATCAAGGCCGTGCGCGATTGGGTAAAAACCGAGATGAGGCAGGAGGCCGATAAAATCGACTTCTTCGCGGCCATGCGCGATCGCTACGATCGCTTCGCCGTGTTCCTGGCCAGGTTTTGCGTCGAAAACAGCGAAACCCCCGATGGCCTGTCGTTCAACGACTACTGCGAGATCGTATCCCAGTGGCTCATCCGCGATAACGCCGCCCGCTGAACCGCGATAGAAGCCGCCATCTGCAAACTGTCGCAAGCCAATCCTTGCGCCCGAGGCTCCGTCGCCCTATGTGGGGTCGCCAAGGTTGCGGAAAGGCCCCCCCGCCATGGCGCTCGATACTCCTACCCATTCTTTCGGATTCTCCAACCTGCTCGCCGAGCGGGTGATGGAGGCTCTGGCATTCGACGATGTGCTGGTGGTGCCGGCATATTCGCAGGTGCTGCCATCGTCCACAGACACCCGTACGCGGGTGACGCGCACCATCTCCCTCAATATCCCGCTGATCTCGGCCGCGATGGACACCGTCACTGAGGCCGAAATGGCCATCGTCATGGCGCAGCTCGGCGGCATGGGCGTGATCCACAAGAACATGACGCCCGACGAGCAGGCCGCGCAGGTGCGCAGGGTCAAGAAATACGAATCCGGCATGGTGGTGAACCCGCTGACCATCCATCCCGATCAGACCCTCGCCGATCTCCGAGCGCTGATGGCGATGCACCGCATCTCCGGGTTTCCAGTGGTGGAGCGGGAGACGAACCGCCTGGTCGGCATGATCACCCATCGCGACGTCCGGTTCGCCACCGACCCCAGCCTGCGGGTGTATGAATTGATGACCCGGGAGAATCTGGTCACCGTCACCGCCGACGTGCAGCCCGACGATGCCCGCGCGCTGCTGCACAAGCACCGGATCGAAAAACTGATCGTGGTGGACGACCATTATCGTTGCGTCGGTCTGATCACCGTCAAGGATATGGACAAGGCAGAGCACCATCCGCTGGCGAATAAGGACGAACTCGGCCGCCTGCGCGCCGCCGCCGCAACCGGTGTCGGCGACGATGGGGAGTTGCGGGCGCGTGCGCTGATTGGCGCTGGGGTCGATGTGATCGTGGTCGATACCGCGCACGGCCACTCGCAAGGTGTGCTCCGGACGGTCGAGGCGATCAAAAAAGCCTCCAACGCCGTGCAGGTGATCGCCGGCAACGTCGCCACGCCGGAAGGCGCGCAGGCGCTGATCGCGGCCGGCGCCGATGCGGTGAAAATCGGCATCGGTCCGGGTTCGATCTGCACCACCCGCATCGTCGCCGGCGTCGGCGTGCCGCAGTTCACCGCCGTGCTGGAGACCTCCGCCGCCTGCCGGGAGCAAGGGGTGCCCGCCATCGCAGACGGGGGTATGCGCACCTCCGGCGACATCGTGAAGGCCATCGCGGCGGGCGCGGATTCGGTCATGATCGGCAGCCTGCTCGCCGGCACCGACGAAGCCCCGGGGGAGGTGTTCCTCTACCAGGGCCGCTCCTACAAATCCTACCGGGGTATGGGCAGCCTTGGCGCTATGGCTCGCGGTTCGGCCGATCGCTACTTCCAACAGGACATCAAAGACCAGCTCAAGCTGGTGCCCGAAGGGGTCGAAGGCCGGGTCGGCTACAAAGGCACGGTCGGCAACGTGGTGCATCAACTGGTTGGCGGCCTGCGCGCCGGCATGGGCTACACCGGCAGCCAGACGCTGGCCGAATTGCAGACCAATACTCGGTTCCGCCGCGTCACCGGCGCCGGCTTGCGCGAAAGCCACGTGCACGACGTCGCGATCGATCGCGAGGCCCCGAACTACAGGCAGGATTGATGCACCACATCCGAGCGGTGGTGTTCGACGCATACGGCACGTTGTTCGACGTGCATGCGGCGATGGCTCGGCATGCCGAGCGCATCGGGCCGCAATGGCGGGAAATCAGCGCGGATTGGCGGGCGAAGCAGTTGGAATACGCCTGGGTGCGGTCCTTGGCCGGTTCGGGCCATCATCGCGATTTTTGGCGCCTGACCGAGGAAGCCTTGGTCTGGGCCGCCGCCCGCCACGGCATCGTCAACCCCGCCTTTCTGGTCGAGATCCTGCAATCCTATCGCCATTTGGAGGCATATCCGGAAGTGCCGGTGGTGCTGCGGCATTTGCGCGACCTCGGGCTGGAACGGGCGATCCTGTCGAACGGCGAACCCGGGATGCTGCACGACGCGGTGCACCACGCTGGGCTGACCGACCTGCTGAACGCGGTCTTGAGCGCGGAGTCCGTTGGCGTGTTCAAGCCCGACCCCAAGGTCTACCGGCTGGCCGGGGAGCATTTCGGCCTCGCGGCGAGCCAGATGGCGTTCGTGTCGTCCAATCCCTGGGATGTTTTCGGGGCCAAAGCCTTCGGGTTCGAGACGATCTGGGTCAACCGGACCGGCGCGCCGGGGGAATACCGAATGGCCGGGAACGCCACCGAAGTGCGGGACCTGTCCGCGCTGACGGGTTTGTTGCACCGATGATGACCGCCGGGCGCATCGCCGCCGCCATCGAACTGCTGGATATCATCGAAACCGCGCGCAAACGCCCCGCCGATGCCGTCGCCAACGACTATTTCCGCGCCCGCCGCTTCATCGGGTCGGGTGATCGGCGGGCCATTTCCGACCGCGTCTGGTCGGTGCTGCGCGCCCGCCGCCGGTTGGAATGGTGGCTGAAGGACGCCCCCACATCGGGCCGGATGCTGATCGCGGCGTCCCTCTTGACCGAGGGCTGGGCGCTCTCCGGCGTGGTGCAGACATACTCGGGTGGGCAATACGCTGCCGCCGCCCTCAACGCCGCCGAGAAGGCCGTGCTGGCCAAGATCGAGGGCCATAATATCGACCACCCCGGTATGCCCGATGCCATTCGCCTCGAAGTCCCGGACTGGATCCATCCGCTGCTCGCCGCCCGTTTCGGCACCGCTACGGCCGCCGAATTATCGGCTTTGTCGACGGAAGCGCCGCTCGATCTGCGCGCCAATTTGTTGAAAGCGACTCGCGACGAAGCGCTGGCCGCCCTCGCCGCCGAAGGGTGGGAGGCGCGGGCCACGCCGTTTTCGCCCTGGGGCATGCGGATCGATGGCCGCCGCCCGGTGACCAGCGGCCCGGCGTTCCAGACCGGCCTGATCGAAATCCAGGACGAGGGCAGCCAGCTCATCGCCGTGATGGTCGATGCACACCCGGGTATGCGGGTGGTGGATTGGTGCGCCGGAGCGGGCGGGAAGACCCTCGCGATGGCCGGGCGGATGCGGAATAAGGGCCAGATCGTGGCCTGCGATGTCTCCCGCTCCCGGTTGGAAGGCGCGGTGCCCCGGCTGAAACGGGCCGGCGCCCATAATGTGGAGCGGCATCTGGTCGAGCCCGGCGATAAATGGCTGAAACGCCGCGCCGGCACATTCGATCGCGTGCTGGTCGATGCGCCCTGCACCGGCACCGGCACCTGGCGGCGCAACCCCGATGCTCGGCTGCGCCTGACCGAGACCGATCTGGCGGAGTTGGTGGCGAAACAGGCGATGATCCTCGACACCGCGCAGACATTGGTACGCAAGGGCGGGCGGTTGGTCTACGCGACCTGCTCCCTGCTGGTCGAGGAGAACGAAGCGCAGATCGACGCCTTCCTCCTGCGCCATCCCGATTTCGCGAAAATCCCCCTCGCCCGGGCATGGCCGCTGGAAACGCCGGTGCCCTGTTCGGGGGACTACCTGTCGCTGACGCCCGCGCGCCACGGCACCGACGGATTCTTCGCCGCCGTGTTGGAACGGGGGCCGTGATCCAGATCCGCCGGGCGACGCCAGCCGACGCAGTGGCCATCGCCGCGGTGCATGTCTCGGTTTGGCGTTCTGCCTATGCGGGTATTCTGCCCGAGGCCTATCTGGCGCGTCTGTCCGTCACCCGCCAGGCCGGCCATTATGGCGCCGGGATTCGATCCGGGGCCGGCGTGCTGGTGGCAACGGCCAGCGGGGACGATCTGCCGGACGAGGGGTTCGGGGACCTGCGCTCCCGCATTATCGGCTTCGCCACCGCCGGCCCGGCGCGCGGGTCCGGCCGTCCTTTGGCCGAGGGCGAGGTCGAAACACTCTATGTATTGGACGATTGGCGGGATCGCGGCGTCGGGCGCGGGCTGATGCTGGCGGCGGGCGCGCATCTGCGGGCGATCGGCTGCCGGTCGGCGTTCCTATGGGTGCTGCGGGACAATCCCAGCCGCTGGTTCTATCGCCGCATGGGCGGGCGCCCGGCGATGGATATGGAAATCGCGGTGGCGGGCCAGCCGGTGGTGCAGACCGCCTATGTGTGGGACCCGATCGATCGGCTGCTGACCGAGTCGGAGCAGCAACAGCACTGATTGTGCCAGGGGTAGAAACGGAAAGGGCGCGCGGACCGCAATCGGTCGGCGCGCCCTATCTGGAGGAAAGCGTGCCCGGTATCAGGCCGCCAGGGCTTGGGTCTGGCGATCCGAACGGGCGAGGATGTAGGTGCCCATGGCGTCGATATCGATGTCGAGCATCGCCGGTCCGGCGGTGCCAGTCATCGGGATCGCCGCAGCGCCGGCCGTCCAGCGCCACACC
Source organism: Acetobacteraceae bacterium (assembly GCA_025354865.1). Classification (GTDB taxonomy): domain Bacteria; phylum Pseudomonadota; class Alphaproteobacteria; order Acetobacterales; family Acetobacteraceae; genus Rhodopila. Next base: position 16,766 of record JANXMB010000127.1, read on the forward strand.
GAACCGTTGCCAGTTTCGGCGGTGTGCCAGCCTTCGACCAGACCGGGGTGATCGGCGGGGATCGTGATGTGATGGTCGCCAGTCCGCAGCGTCATGCCCCGCACCGCAACACCCAAAGGACGCCAGTCGCCGGTGCGCGGATCGAGGTCTGCCGGCGCCGACGCGCGGGACTTGAGCACGATGGCATTCGCTCCGGCCGGGAGCATGAAGGTATGGCGACCCTGCGACACCGCGATCGGACGCAGGCGACGCCCGTCGGCTTCGAGGTACAGATCGGCATCCTGCGTCGTCGTGAATTCCGGCGCCACATAACCCAGCATCTTTGCTCGGTTGGCCAATTCCTGCCAGATCGGGGCAACGATTTCGGCATCGATCGCCAGCGGGGCGCAGGCGTCGCGTTCCCAGGTCTTGAGGCCGGCGTTCACATGGAACTCGGGGTGCAGAATGGTCGCCAGTCCGGCGTTGGTGAAGTAGGCGCGGTTGCCGGTGTCGAGGTAGGATTCCGACGTCAGGCCCTCGGCCAGGATCAGCGCATGCCGGTCCAGTTCGACGTGGCGATAGGTGACCGAGCGGGCGTGCAGGTCTTGCACGATGGTCATGTGGTTGATCAGCAGGTTCGCCGGCACCAGCTTGCCGTCGATGTAGATGGCATGGGCGGGGGACACCAGCAGATCGCGGCGCGGCAGATCGTCGCCGAACGCGCCGGCGCGGATGCGGACGGGTGCGACGGTCTGCGGCTGCGGGTGGTTGGCGATGTCGATCGTGCGCACGCCCATCCACTTGACCGGCATCGGTTCGGCTTTGCCGTCCTGCAGGGTGACGACCATGTCGCCCGCCGCCAGGGACTCGACCGGCACTGCGCCGTCCGGGGTTTCGATCGCGGTGCCGTCGGCGTAGCAAACGACGGAGGACAGGAAGACGTCGGTGCCGCCGCCAAATGCGTTGCCGTCGACGCTGCTGTCGGCGCCCCAATCCAGAAATGTGCCGTTGGTCGGCGCGGCGGCCAAGTTGATGGTCCCGATCAGCGCGGTGCCGGCGGCGTCGCTATACAAGCTGACGGTGTTAGCCGACCCGTTGAAGGTATGGGTGGCAACGCCACCGATCTTCGCCTGACGAACGGTGACGCCCTGCAAATTGAGGAATTCGAACCCGCTGACCGACGCCGCACTGGCGCCGATGTCCAGGTTGGCGATGGTCCCGGTGAAATTCATCAGCGCCGTCGCGTTGCCGAATTCGAGCACGCCCGAGGTGGTGGCCGCACCGAGGTTCACGTTGGCGCCGACATTGCCGTCGAGTTTCAGCACGGACGCTGTGGCGACGCTGAGTGTATTGGTGCTGGCCGCGACGTTGTTGGCGATGTCCAGGGTGCCACCGGTGGCGACGATGCTGCCGGTTCCATTGATGTTGCCCATCAGAACGCCGGTGCCGGTCAGCGTGCCGGCATTGGCAATGGTGCCGGTGGGGACGCCGCCGGCATTCGTTGCATCCAGGGTGCCGCCACCCATGGTGATGACGGTGCCGCTGGCGACCGAGATACCGGCGGTGGTCGTGGACAAGATCGTCCCACCATTGATCGTCATGGCGGTGTTGAGGTGGACGGCGCTGGCTTTGAAGACGGCCGAACCGGAGTTCGTGATCGTGCCGCCCGAGAAGGTCGCGGTGCCGGTGTTCGTGATCGTGCCGCCGGACTGCGTCAGCGTGCCGGCCGACATGTTGAAGGTCGTCGCGGCAAGCGTCCCGCCGGAAATGGTCGCAACGTTCGTGCCGTTTATCTGCGCCTGACCCGCCGCGCTGCCGGTCGCTGTGCCCAGGTTCAGGGCGCCAAGCGTGGTAAGGCTCAACGAGCCGGCTGACAGCGTGAAGTTTTTCGCAACGGTGACGACAGCCAATTGGCCAACGGTCATCACAGCGGCGGCGCCATTAAGATTCAGGGCGTTGGCGATAAGGCCCGAGGCAGTGGTGCCGCCCATCGTGAAGGAGCCGGCGGTCAATGTCAGGCCGCTTGCGGCGCTCGATGCCAGGGTAAGCGTGCGGCCCGTAGAGAGCGAAAATGCAACGCTACCGTTATTGATCGACAGCGAATTGTGCGACGCACTCCCGTTGTCGATAATCACAGTGCCCGTGGCGGTGGAGTCGACGACTAGGTCGAGTCCGATTCCGCTTTTGTAGGCGACGGCTCCCGACCAAAAACTACTGGAATTGAAGTTGGTGCCCGTTGCACCGTTGAGTACACCGGTCCAGGTCAGAGTCGTCATTGTCGTCTCTCCAGAAAGAATCGCCTACTAACCAGCCTAACGCCAACGGCCTCGAATTATACCTTAAATGATCCATGGGGCGTGAATTTGTCAATGACTAATGGCGAGTATCGCGAACAAGTGAGAATGTCGTCAATGAGCATGATCGCATGCGCGCGCGTTTTGCTCGCACGTTGCATGCGTCGAACCGGTCGGTGGCACGGCAGCGCGTAAGGCAGCCACAGAACGCGCAGGGACCGGTCGCCACGCGGCAAGTGAGTCGGAAAATTTTACACTATGCGCGTTGGGTGGTGGTGGGGCGCCATTAACTCATTGATTTTATGTATTATTGCAATCTGGCATGGCGTTTGCTTTGGTAATGTCAGGCCGGGTTTCGGCCACATGTTCAACTGGATGGTGACATTATGTCCAAAGTTCGCTCACTGTTACTTGGAACCGCCTTAGCTGTCGGCGCCTTCGCAGCCGCGCCCGCCAACGCGACGGTGTTGTATGACAACTTCGCCTATGAGGCCGGGGTGACCTACAATATTGGGGCCGGTGGCGGTGATTCGCCGGTGTCGCAAAGCTTTTCCACCGGCGCGGCCGAAGCGTTGGCTCTGTCCAACGTGGGGCTCGATCTCGACCGCGCCGTCGGCTCTAGCACGCAAGGGTCGTTCGTCGTTACCCTCAACTCCGGACTGGGCACGGGCGGAGTCGATGGTCCTGGCGGGATCCTGGCCACCCTCGGTACGTTCAACGACAGCGTCATCACTCCAGGTGGCACACTACTGAACGTCTGGGGGCAGGGCTACATGCTGGCGGCCAACACGCGCTATTGGATCGAAATCCTCGATACCAACGCCTCGGGCAACAAGGCACTCGATACCGCCGCAGTGTGGAATTATGCGGCCGATGCATCTGGGACCGGCGCGGCCGCAGAATTCTACACCAACAATGGAACCACCTATCCGTCTGCATCCTCCGGCAACAATCCGCTGGTGATGACGGTCGAAACGCCGGAACCGGTGTCGTTGGCAATCCTGGGCGTCGGTCTTGCCGGTCTCGGCTATGCCCGCAGCCGCCGCAAGCACGTCGCCGCCAAGGTCTGAATCATCCAACACCGCAGCGTTGGGGGAGGGTTGAGCGACTCCCCCAACGACTGAATGTCTTTTTTTGTCGTCTAATTCCCATTATTGTCGGAAAACTTTACACTCGGTCCATTCGCGCCAACTCGGCTCGAACGGGCCGTTTTGTTATGTTCGATATCGGCGGGATGCGCCGCCGGTCCGCACGGCGGGCCGCGATAGCGCATAAGGCACATAACCGTGCCGAACAGCCCACGCGGGCAGCAACCCCCTGAGTCGGAAAACTTTACGAGTCTTAGAATACCGCCAATCCGCTAGCCCACCGCCTCGGCATCGGTTGCGGTACATCCGACGTCAATGCAAAAATACCTATTATATTGACATTTATCCTATTTTATGCCATCCCTCCCGGCAGGCACCACATTCGGGACATTGTCGCATGGCCACCGCACCGCACGCCGATTACGACGCCTTCGTCGCGACCCCTTTCGGCGCTCTGGCCATGGAAACACTCTGTCAGGCCCTGCCGCTCGGCACCGACCCGCGGGCGGCCTATGCCGCGTTCGCCGCCTTCGATGCGCAGGATCCGGTGGAACAGATGCTGGCGATGCAGGCAGTCGCCGCCCATTTCGCCGCGATGGCATGCTTCGCCCAAGCCATGCGGTCCGACTCCGACCCACGCTCGGCGGATCGCGCTCGGGGCCGAGCGGCGGCGCTCGCGCGCACGATGCGGGATGCGACGAAGACGATGGACCAGCGCCGCAAGCGCTCCATCGAAGCCGCCGCAGCGGATGCCGAGCACGGGGAACCGGCAGTTGCGCCGTTTGTCCGCCCGAGGGAAGTCGCGACAAATCCCGACGGCAGCCCGGCCGGTGCAACGGATTTTGCGACGAAGGTGTTGAACGGCGATCCGATGCGCGATTTCCTCTCGCGCCGGTTCGCGCCGGAAGACGATGTCGCCGCCGCCTGGGCCGAGGCGCAACGCCTGTCGGCCGAACAGAACCCGACGTCGTAAGCCCGTCGATATATCGGCGTTGGCGGCCTCGGTTTTAGAGCGTGATCGCTTGAGGTTGACTTCAACCTCGGGCGTGAATCACCCTCTTAAACAAAGGCTTAGACCATGATCCAACGCCGAGATCGCGTGCGACCTCAAACGATCGTGGTCTAACCCAGCACGCCCAACTGCCGCAGCAAGGGCGCCCGTTTTTCCACCACGTGACGGACGAGCGATTTGGCGATGGCGGTTGCCTCGGTCGGATCGGTCACCGGCTGCCCGTCCTTCTGAATGGATCGGCCGCCGCGGCGTAGTTGCGCTTCCAGCGTCGCGGTCAGTGCGTCCACATCCTCGGTTTGCCCGCCGAGCAGCGCGCCGACCACCATGGTTTCGGTCACGTCCACGCCGAGGGCGGTGCCGAGCACGGGGGACGTCAGGCGCGCCATGTCCGACCCGCCGGCGTTTGCGTCCGCCACCGCTCGGTTCAGGGCGGCGGCCGCGCGGCGGGCTTCGGCGCTGCCGCCATCGGGCAGCCCGGGATGGGCATAACCGCCGGAGATCAGCAGCGCGACGGCTTGCAGCAGCTCGACCGGCGGACGGCTGGAGAATGGGGCAATGGTCGCGGCCTGGGCGATCGGCAGCGGCCCCGCTTCCAGTGCGTTCAGCAGCGGGCGGTAGGCGTCGGCATTGCCGGTCATATCGCCCAGCGGGGTCGCGAAAACGACATCGCCGGCAGTGGGTTGGCCGGTCCAGTGCAGGACGACGTTCTCGATGAGGCGCATATGCTCCGACATCGGCAGCGGCGGGGTGCCGCGACGATACAGGTCGCGGCGGAACCCCTGAGCGGAGCCGAAATCGCGCAGGGTTTCGCGCAGCCGTTGATCGTGGGCCTCGGCCAGCAGGGGTTGCAGCCCGGGCCGGACGCTGACGGCGTCGATATTCTCGGCCAGGGTGGCGCTGCCGATGTAGCGGCATTTGACGCTGGCCATGGCGTCGGCCACGTCGGCGAACATGACGGGGTGCCAATCGGCGTTCAACAATTCGTGAGCGATATAGCGCGGGTCCTGTTTGCGCAGGGTTTCCAGCCGCGACTCCAAGGCGGGATGGGCGGCGAAGAAGGCGGCGTTGCCCTCCTTCAATCGATCCAGCATGGTCCAAAGCGCGGGAACCGTCAGGTCGGTGCGCTCGGGGCTGGCCTCGGCCATCATGCGCATCAGGGCGCGCAGCGGCACCATCGACGCCCAGCCGGTGGTGACATTGTAGCTGAGGTAAGCGAGCCCGCCCGCCCGCAGCCGTTGGCCGACGATATCGGTCAGCGCGCGGCGATTTTCCGGGGATATCCAGCTCCAGACGCCATGGGAGACGATGAAGTCGAACGCAGGCAGGGAGTCGGCCGACATGGCGGCGATCTGCGCGAAGGACGCTTCGTGGAAGTGGATATTGGTAAGCCCGGCCCGAGCGGCGAGGTCGCGCCCGAATTCGATATGGGCGGGATTGAAGTCGAAGGCATGGACCTCGGCCTTCGGGCTGGTTGCGGCGACGATCAGGGCGGACACCCCGTTGCCGCAGCCGAGGTCGGCATAGGCGAAGGGTTGGGCCAGATCGGGCGGCCGGTGACCCAGCAACAAAGACGACATCGCGAGCCAAGCGGGCGTCGTCTCCCGATAGAAGGAACTCGTGTAGACCACGTCGGTCACATACCCATCGTCCCAGCCAGCCATGCTCGGTTGTTCCTCAAGTGCGCGTTCTCCCCGTGCCTATCAGGCGAAGGCGGTGTTGGCCACCTGCTTTTCGGGGCTGCGGTTGCGGAACCGGTTTCGGCGATTGGGTTCTGGGCGTCTCGGAACGCTGGAATTTGCCCAGGGAACGAGGCGTTTGCCCCGCAGTTTTGCGCCATTTGGACGGGTCGGCCGGGTGCGCCGGGAAAAAAACTGGGGCATGGCCCGATTTACCTATTGCAAGGGGGGGGGTGGGGTCTTAGATGGCCTTCACGCAGCAACGCACGTGCCTCTGGCCCTAGTGGTTACGCAACGACGTCAAGCGTTCTGGCAATCGTTTGGTCGCTGGTTCGTTCGACCGTTTCGTCAACTACGTCCGTCGCCTTTCTCAGGCGGGCGTCCAACATGGGGGCTCGGAGCGATGACATCCAAAATCGCCCAGTATCTTGCTGACCACCAGCCGGCAACGCCGTGTCTGGTGCTCGATGTGGATCGTGTGGAAGCAAATTACCGCGCTTTGGCGCATACGCTGCCGTTGGCACGCATCTATTACGCGGTGAAGGCCAATCCGGCCGCCCCGATTCTGCACCGGCTGGTCGGGCTGGACAGCCATTTCGACGCCGCGAGCATCGAAGAAATCGAGTATTGCCTGGATGCGGGCGCTCGGCCGGGCGCGATCAGCTTTGGCAACACCATCAAGAAGGTGTCGGCGATTCGGCGCGCGCACGAAGCGGGCGTGGGCATGTTCGCGTTCGATTCGGAAGAAGAATTGCTGAAGCTGGCCCAGCATGCGCCGGGCGCGCAGGTCTATTGCCGCGTCCTGGTCGAAAACGAGGGCGCGGATTGGCCGTTGTCGCGCAAGTTCGGCACCACGATCGACAATGCTAAAGCGTTGATGTTGCAGGCTGCGGACCTCGGCCTGGACCCGTACGGCCTGTCGTTCCACGTCGGCAGCCAGCAGACGACCACCCGCGCGTACGAGATCGCGATCGCGAAGGTCGGGATGCTGTTTACGGATTTGATGGATGCCGGGGTCAAGCTGCGGATGATGAATCTGGGCGGCGGGTTTCCGACCCGTTACCGCGACGCCGTGCCCGAGATCGACCAGTTCGGCAATGCCATCATGGATGCGATGATCGCGCATTTCGGCAACAATCTGCCGGAAATGGTGATCGAACCCGGCCGTTTCGTGGTCGGCGACGCGGGTGTGGTCTCGGCCGAGGTGGTGCTGGTCAGCCAGCGCGACAAAGCCGATCCGCTGCGCTGGGTCTACCTGGATATCGGCCGTTTCGGCGGTCTGGCGGAAACCGAGGGCGAGGCGATCAAGTACCGCATTGCCACGGAACACGATGGCGGGCCGACCGGACCGGTGTCGATCGCCGGCCCGACCTGCGACGGGGCGGATATTCTTTATGAGAAGTCCAACTACCGCCTGCCGCTCGCACTACGCTCCGGCGATCGGGTCGAGCTGATGTCCACCGGCGCCTATGTGACGACCTATGCCAGCCAGCGCTTCAACGGGTTCGCCCCGCTAGCCGAATATTACATCTGACGGGGCGGAAGGGGGCCAGACCCCCTTCTTGCCGCACTGCGGCGCTGGTATCGGCATGCCATCCGTCGTAGATTGCGGCTGTCAAGGAGACCGCGACCGCATGGATGGATCGACGAAACCGGCCGCAGCCGGCAAGGGTTTGGCACGCACCGCCGGGGCGCTGGCCGGTGTTGTCGTCGTGGACCTGACCCGCGTCCTCGGCGGTCCGTACTGCACCATGGTGCTGTCGGATCATGGCGCCGAGGTCATCAAGGTCGAGCCGCCGCAGGGCGACGAAGTGCGCGATTGGGGCCCCCCCTTCCACGAGGGCGATGCCAGCTACTTCATCGGCGTCAACCGCAACAAGCGCGCCATCGCCTTGGACATGAGCAAGGCCGAGGGTAAGGCGATCCTGCTGCGTCTGCTGGAAACGGCCGACGTGCTGATCGAAAACTTCAAGCCCGGCTCGATGGAAAAATGGGGCCTTGGGTATGAAGACGTGCTGTCCAAGCGTTTCCCCGCGCTGATCCATTGCCGCATTTCGGGCTTCGGGCCGGATGGGCCGCTGGGCGGCTTGCCCGGCTACGACGCCATCTTGCAGGCGATGACCGGCCTCATGAGTGTCAATGGCGACCAGACCACCGGGCCGATGCGGCTGGGCACTGCGATGGTCGATATGGGCACGGGCTTGTATTCGGCGATCGGCATTCTGATGGCGCTGCACGAGCGGAAGACCTCCGGCCTCGGTCAATATCTGGATATGGCGCTGTACGACTGCGGCATGGCGTTGCTGCACCCGCAGGCGGCGAACTACTTCCTGAACGGGACGCGCCCCAAGGGCACCGGCAACCCGCATCCCAATCTGGTGCCGTACGACAAATACCCAACCCGCACCTGCGATATCTTCATCGCCAGCGGCAACAACGGGCAGTTCCGCAAGCTGTGCGAGCTGATCGGGCAGCCCGCCCTGGCCGACGATCCGCGCTTCGCCAACAATGGGGAGCGTAACCTCAACCGCGTTGCCTTGACTGCGGTTCTGGCGGGGGTCTTCGCCATCGAGGACGGGAACGAACTGGCGATGCGGCTGATCCGCAACGGGGTGCCGGCCGGGCCGGTGCTGCCGGTGGACGAAGCCACCGCCGCGCCGCACACCGCGCACCGGGAGATGGTGACCGAACTGGATTGGTACCGGGGCATCGGCACCCCGATCAAGTTCAGCCGCACCCAAGGCGGCACCCGCCGCCCTCCGCCGAAATTCGCGCAAGACGGCAACGCGATCCTCGGCCAACTCGGCTACACAGCGGAAGAAATCGCGGCCCTGGAACAAAGCGGCGTGGTGCATACAAAGCGCCGCGTGTGATGGCGTAGCGGCGCGATGTGGCCGTTCGATCTGCCGGTTGTCGATGCCCTCCAGTTGCCGGGGGGGGCGGAGATCGTCTGGGCGATCTTCGATGCCGACTGGTATCGGGTGGCCTATCCCGACGCGGTCGCAGCTTTGCCGCTGCGCTCCCCTCGGGCGCTGCTGGCGTATTACCTGCGGGAGGGGCAGCGCCTCGGCCATGCCCCCAACCGCTATTTCGATGAAGCCTGGCACCGCCGCGCCTACAAGGGTATCGCCGATGCGGTCGCCGATGGGCAGTTTCCCTCGGCTTTCGATGCCTATTGCCGCTCGGGGAACGCGGATCGGTCCCCGCATTGGCTGTTCGAGGAGGCGCTTTACCGCCGCCGCTACCCCGATCTGACCAATGATGTGCTGGCCGACGCCGCCTTGGCGAACGGCTACGACCATTTCCTGCGCCACGGCGATCGGGAAGGGCGGGGCGGGCACGCGCTGTTCGATCCCGCCTTTTACCTCGCCCATCTGCCGGATTCGGACCGAGCGGAGGCAGCGGTCCTTGGACCGTTTCGGCATTATCTGGTTGGGTTGGAACAGGGGGGCACGCAGCGGGAAACCGCGCGATGTTTCGATGCCGCATGGTATCTGCAGCGCTATCCCGCCGTCGCCGAAGCCATCGCCCTCGGCCAATGGCGCTCGGCGTTGGAACATTATCTGTGCAACGACACCCCCATCGCCTTCGATCCGCTGCCGGATTTTTCCGAAGACTGGTACCTGACCGGCCATCCCGGCCTGCGCGAGGCGCTCGAAGGCGGGGCCTATCGCAACGGCTATGCCCATTTCCTGCGCCACGGAACCACCGAGTTGCGCGGCCCCGCGCCGCATATCGACCTGCGCTGGTATGCCGAACGGGAGCAGGTGCGGGAAAGCCTGCTGACCGGGGAAGCGCCGGATGCGTTCGCCCATTGGCTGTCGATCGGCAAGCCCGCCGGCCACCCCTCCGCCCCGCCGTTGGACGAGCGCGTCACCGATAGCCAGGCCCGAGCGTTGTTCCGGCAGAATGCCTTGGCCCTGCTGCCGGGTTTCGGGCGGGCGCCGCTGCGCTTTGGGTTCGAGGGCGAACCGGCCCTGAGCGCGATCGTGGTCGCCGATGGGCCGCTGGCCGAGACTTTGGCGCTGCTGACATCGTTGCGGAACAACACCTCGGCTGCCATCGAATTGCTGCTGCTGGCGACGACGTCCGATCCGCATGAGGGCGATATCGCCCGCTTCGTCGTCGGCGCCACCATCCAGCGTTTCGACTCGGCGATTCCCGCCTCTGCCCTCCATGCCGCCGGCATGGCCTGTGCTCGGGCGCCGACAATGGTATGCCTGAAGCCGAACACGAGGCTCTGGCCCGGTGCGATCGACGCCGCCTTGCGCCGGTTGGACGACGATCCCGGCCTGGGCGCGGTGGGCGGCAAGGAACTGCGCCCGAACGGGTTGTTGCAGGCTGCCGGGCATATCGTCTGGAACGACGGGCGCACCCACGCCTATCTGGCCGGCGAGTCCCCGCTGCTGCCGGAGGCCAATTTCAGCCGCGACACACATTTCTGCGGCAGCGCCTTTCTGATGCTGCGGACGGCAGCGGCCAGCGCGGCGATCGATGCGGGGGCGGCACCGCCATCGACCGATGCGGCCGCCGCCGATTTGTGTCTGCGCCTTGCCGCGGCCGGCTTTCGCACCCGCTACGATCCCGCCATCGCGGTGCAATCCTGGCACGATCCCGCAGCCGAGGCCCCGGTCGCGGTGCGGCCCGACGACCACGCGGCGCTGTTGGCCGGGTGTTTCGCCGCCGACGGGCGCGCCGTGTTTGCCGCGCGATACGCCGCCACCGCACGCCGCCGGGTGCTGTTCGTCGAGGATACGATCCCCCTGCGCAACATCGGCTCGGGCTTCGTCCGCGCCAACGACCTGATCGCCACCATGGTGGAAAGCGGCTGTTCGGTGACCGTTTTCCCCGTCAACGGCTGCCTGTTCGGTCTCGCCGCGATCTACGCCGATATGCCCGACGGGGTGGAGGCGATGCACGATCGCGACCTGTCCCGCCTTGCCGAATTCCTCCGGCAGCGGCAAGGCGTTTACGACACGATCTGGATCTCCCGCACCCACAACATGGCCAAGGTGCGGCCGATTCTGGACCGGGTGCTGGCCAACGATCCGCGCCCGCCGCGCATCGTGCTAGATACCGAGGCGATCGACACCGTGCGCCAAGCCGCCCTCGCGGCGCTGGATGGGCGCGATTTCGACCCGGACGCCGCGCTACGCCAGGAATTCGTCCATGCAACGGTCTGCCATACCGTCGTCGCCGTCAGCGAGGCGGAGGCCACGATGCTGCGCGACCTCGATTGCTCGGATGTGCAGGTGATCGGCCATATGCGCCGGTTGCAGCCGACCGATCGACCGTTCGGAAAGCGGGCGGGTATCCTGTTCGCTGGCGCCATCCATCGGATGGACAGCCCGAATTTCGACAGCCTGCGCTGGTTCGTCGATGCGGTGCTGCCGCTGGTGGAACAATCCCTCGGCTGGGAAACCCGCCTGACGATCGCCGGCTACACGGCGGCCGGCGTCGATCTCGACCGGTTTCGCGGCCATTCCCGCATCACCTTGCGCGGCGCGGTGGCCGACCTCCAACCCTTGTATGCAGCGCATCGGGTCTTCGTCGCGCCCACCCGATTCGCAGCCGGCGCGCCCTACAAGGTCCACGAAGCCGCGTCCTTCGGCCTGCCGGTGGTGGCAACCGATCTGCTGGTGCGCCAGCTCGGCTGGACCGACGGGGTGGATCTGCTGGCGGCCGATCCCGCCGATCCCGCCGGTTTCGCCGCCGCCATCGTCGCGCTCTACCGCGAGGAGTCGCTGTGGACCCGCCTGCGGGACAACGCCTTGCACCGGCTGGCGCTGGAGAATAACGCCGAGGACTACGCAGCAGCGGTTGTTGCTGCGCTGGGTCCGCCGGAAATATCCGATAAAGATACATAGTATCTATTTTAATACTTGCTTTTATCGCGGCATACAATTATAGGATGTGCCCACAAGGTGCTCCCCTCACCTTGCCGGCTGCGCAAGCAGCGACGTCGGCCGGCTTCGTGGTTCCTCCCCAACGAAGCCGGTAACGACGGCCTAGTCCGTCCCCAGAACCTCGATCGCATCGCCGATCGCGAAATGTCCGCCTTCGACGACCTCGGCATAGACGCCCAGGTCCTTGTGGCCGAAATGCTGCGTGAGTTCGGCAACCGGGTTGGCATCGCGCTCCGCCGTTTCGGGATTGACCTCGGTCGCCGGGCAGCGGGGAATATTGCGGATCACTTTCAGCACCGCCCCGCCCATTTGGATGTTCTGGCCGATCCAATCCCTCTCCCCCCAAGCCGGCACGCCGCTGAACCACACATTCGCTCGGAACCGCCGACGGTGGCGCCGGCTGCCGACCTTGGCCTCCAGATCGTGCAGGCTGGCCATGTTGATCAGGCTGACGACCTTGGCCCGCACGTCGCTGAAGCTGTGCCCCGGCGCGTATTCGAAGTGCGGGGCGCCGCGCGCTTCCTCTCCCAGATAGGCCGCGAGGAAGGCGCTCAGTTCCGCCCGGCCGGCCGGTTGCAGTGCGTTCGCCGCCACTTCCGCGCCGTCGGGGGACCGCACGGTCAGGGTGCCGGAACGCGGCTCGAAGAACGCGGCCAGCCGAGCGATGCGGGCGTTGCGGGCAAGGCACATGAAGTTGGCTTTCGGCAGCCAAGTCGGGTTCCCCGCGTCGAACCCCGAATCGCCCTGCGCCAGGGCAAACGCCCGATCCCAGGGAATGGTGCCGCCGGGTTCGACGGTTGCTTCTTCCAATGCCTCCGCCGTCAGGCCTTTGACCGGGAAGCGGTAGAGATATTCGATGCGCATGGTTCGATCCCCCTTGAGCGGTAGCGTGCCGCATCCTACCTGACGATGGAATGGACCGCACCGAGGTTGCCTCTGTAGGGACTCCGGTGGGCCTGTCGCCTAAGCATAGGGACATCTGGTTATGGATATAGAAAAATTCACCGAACGCGCACGCGGTTTTCTGCAAGCGGCGCAAACTGTCGCCATCCGCGAGTTCCATCAGCGGATCGGGGCGGATCATTTATTGAAGGCGTTGTTGGACGACGACGAGGGCGCGGCAGCCGGCCTGATCAAGGCAGCGGGCGGCGATCCGAAGGCGGCGCAAATGGCGATCGACGCCGAGGTCGCACGCAACCCGAAAGTGACCGGCGGCGGGGCGGGTCAGCCGCAGATCGCGCCCGATCTGGTGCGGGTGCTCGACGCCGCGCAGCAGGCGGCAACCCGAACGGGCGACGAATATGTGGCGCAGGATCGGGTATTGTTGGCGTTGGCGGCGTCGGACACGGCGGCCGGCAAGGTCTTGAAGAATGCTGGCGTTACCCCGGCGGCGCTGGAAAAGGCGATTGCCGACATACGCAAGGGCCGCAAGGTCGATAGCGCGAACGCCGAGGCCGGCTTCGACGCCCTGAAGAAATACGCCCGCGATGTCACGGCGATTGCCCGCGAAGGCAAGCTCGACCCGGTGATCGGCCGGGACGAAGAAATCCGCCGCACCATCCAGGTGCTCGCCCGCCGCACCAAGAACAATCCGGTGCTGATCGGCGAACCCGGCGTCGGCAAGACCGCGATCGTCGAGGGCCTGGCCCTGCGCATCGTCAATGGCGACGTGCCGGAAGCGATCAAGGGCAAGAAACTGCTGTCGTTGGACCTCGGCGCCATGGTCGCGGGGGCGAAATATCGCGGCGAGTTCGAGGAACGGTTGAAAGCCGTGTTGAAGGAGATCGAGTCCGCGCAGGGCGAGGTGATCCTGTTCATCGACGAGATGCACACGCTGGTCGGCGCGGGCAAGGCGGATGGGGCGATGGATGCATCGAACCTGATCAAGCCGGAACTGGCGCGCGGCACGTTGCATTGCATCGGTGCCACCACGTTGAACGAATATCGCAAGCATGTGGAAAAAGATGCGGCGCTGGCGCGTCGGTTCCAGCCGGTCTTCGTGGGGGAGCCGAATGTTGCGGATACGATATCGATTTTACGGGGTATCAAGGAGAAATACGAGACCCATCATGGCGTGCGCATCACCGACGGCGCATTGGTGGCGGCGGCGACCCTGTCCAATCGTTACATTACGGATCGGTTTTTGCCGGATAAAGCGATCGACCTGATGGACGAGGCATCGTCTCGGTTGCGGATGCAGATCGATTCCAAGCCCGAGGCTTTGGACGAACTCGACCGCCGGGTCATCCAGTTGAAGATCGAGCGGGAGGCGCTGAAGAAGGAAACCGATGGCGCGTCGAAGGATCGGCTGTCGAAGCTCGAAAAGGAACTCGCCGACCTCGAAGAAAAGGCCAACGCCATGACCGCCGCGTGGAAAGCGGAGAAGGGCGAGGTGGTCGAGGCGCAGAAGCTGAAGGAGCGGTTGGAAGCAGCCCGTGCGGAGGCGGAGGTTGCGCAGCGCAATGGCGACCTGACCCGCGCATCGGAGCTGCGCTATGGCGTGATTCCGGCGATCGAGGGTCTGCTGAAGAAGGAAGGCGCGGGCAAACTGGTCAACGAAGCGGTGGACGAGCAGGCGATCGCCGGCGTCGTCTCCCGCTGGACGGGCGTCCCGGTGGACAAGATGCTGGAAGGCGAACGGTCCAAGCTGCTGAAAATGGAGGATAAGCTGCGGGAACGCGTGATCGGCCAGGACCCGGCCCTCATTGCCGTTGCCCACGCTGTCCGCCGTGCTCGGGCCGGACTGCAAGACCCCAACCGTCCCATCGGATCGTTCCTGTTCCTCGGCCCGACCGGGGTCGGCAAGACCGAACTGACCAAGGCGCTGGCATCGTTTCTGTTCGACGACGATCGCGCGATGGTACGTTTCGACATGAGCGAGTTCATGGAAAAACATTCCGTGTCCCGCCTGATCGGCGCGCCCCCCGGTTACGTTGGATACGATGAGGGTGGGGTGCTGACCGAAGCCGTGCGGCGGCGTCCGTATCAGGTGATCCTGTTCGACGAGGTCGAAAAGGCGCACGAGGATGTGTTCAATGTGCTGTTGCAGGTGCTGGACGACGGGCGCCTGACAGACGGGCAGGGGCGGACGGTCGATTTCAAGAACACGATTATCGTTCTGACCTCGAACCTCGGTTCCGACGTGTTGGCGGCGCAGCCGGAGGGCGAAAAGGTCGAGATGGTGCAAGGTCAGGTGATGCAGGCGGTGCGCGCGCATTTCCGGCCGGAATTCCTGAACCGTCTGGACGAGATCGTATTGTTCCGGCGTTTGCAACGGGCCGACATGGCATCGATTGTCACGATCCAGTTGGCGCACCTGCGTGGATTGCTGGCGGATCGGAAGATCGGCCTCGACCTCGATGCCTCGGCGTTGGATTGGTTGGCGGAGGAAGGCTACGACAGCACCTACGGCGCCCGTCCGTTGAAGCGGGTGATCCAGCGTTCGTTGCAGAACCCGTTGGCTGGCGCGATTCTGGAGGGTTCGGTGAAGGAAGGCGACACGGTCCGTGTATCCGGCGGCCGCGACGGCTTAGTCATCGACGGGGGGCTGGCTGCGGCGGCTTGATCGTCGATATATAGCCTAATACGAAACGAACTCCGACCCGCCGGCTAGCTCCCGGCGACGTCGTGCAGTTCGGGCACGAACAAGGCCTGCCAGGTCTCCGGCCGGATTTTGATCTGGCCGGTGCGGTGCATGAATTCCGCGACCTTCATCGTGCCGCGCGGAACGATATCGAAGAACGTGGTGGGATCGGCGACGATCGTTTCGATTTCGGCGCGGGCGGTGTTGTCCCCGGATGCTGCCATGTAGGCATCGACCGCGCCCGGCCGATCGGTCGCGATGACCGTCATGGCTTCCCTTGTGGCGGCGACGAAGGCGGAAATCAGTTTCGGGTTCGCATCGCGGAATTTCTTGGTGGCAAAGGTCACCCCGATCGTGCCCGGCCCGCCGTAGACGTCGGTGGAGGTCAGGATCGGGTGCACCCCCGGCACTGCCAGTTCCCGTTGCAGATAGGGCGCGGCGGTGAAGTGGCAGTCGATTTCGGTGTTGGACAGCAGCGCCGCCATTGCGTCGGGGTGGCCGCGATTGATCGTCAGGGCGTCGAATTTCTGGAAATTGGCATCGCCGAACGCCCGCGCCGCTGCCATGCGCAGCATCAGCGCCTGGCTCGACACGCCGACCCCCGGCAAGGCGATGCGATTGTTGGGGCCGAGATCCTCGATCTTTTGGACGGCCGGATTGCGGGTGACCAGCACCAGCGGCATGTTGTTGAACGGCGCGATGGCCATGACGTCGGCCGAACCGCGGGTTTTCGCCCACATCAGCAGGAACGCCGGCACCCCGGTGGCGCCGATCTCGACCGCGCCGGAGATGACGGCGTCGTTGACGTTGTTGCCGGCCGCCAGGCGCACGAACTCGGCCTTCACGCCGGTCAATCCGGCGGCCGCAGCGTGCTTTTCCAGCAGCTTACGGTGCTGCATGACGTCGGTCACCAGATAGGTCATGCCCGGCTGGACGGCGATGCGTACGGTCTGACCCTCGGCCCAAGCGGGCGAGGTGGACAGGAGCGGGGCGGCGGCGAGGGCGGCGAGAAGGCTGCGGCGGGTCGGCGACATGGGGCGATCCTCGGTCGGTGCGGTTCTGTCGCCCCCCTACTCGTATCCTGGCCCAAACGCTATTGTTCCGACGAACCGAGGATCGCCACCATGCCCGACACCGCCCCTTTGCTCGACCGAATCCGCGCCGTCGTGGGGGATCGCGGCCTGCTGACCGAGGAGTCCGATACCGCCGCCTATACCCAGGATTGGCGCAAACTCTACCAGGGTCGCACCCGCGCGGTGATCCGCCCGGCCAATACCGAAGAACTGGCGGCCGTCGTGACGCTGTGCGCCGAGGCCGGGGCGCCGATCGTGCCGCAGGGGGGCAATACCTCGATGGTCGGCGGCGCCGTACCGAACGCCGACAACTCCGAGTTGGTGCTCAGCACCGCTCGGATGAACCGGATTCGCGACCTGGACCCGGTCGATATGACCCTGACGATCGAGGCCGGCGCGACCCTGAAAGCGGCCCAGATGGCGGCCGCCGAGCGGGGGTGCCTGTTGCCGCTGTCGATCGCCAGCGAGGGCACGGCGCAGATCGGCGGTGTGCTGGCGGTCAATGCCGGGGGCAACAACACGGTTCGCTACGGCAATGCCCGCGATCTGGTGCTGGGGCTCGAAGTCGTGCTGCCGGATGGGACGATCTGGAACGGTCTGCGCCGGCTGCGCAAGGACAATACCGGCTACTGCCTGCGCCAGTTGTTCGTGGGCTCGGAGGGCACGCTGGGCATCATCACCGCCGCCGTGCTGAAGCTGGCGCCGGCACCGAAGGACGTGGCGGTGGCCTTTTGCAGCCTCGAAAGCGCGGCTAAGGCATTGGAATTGTTCGCTCGGGTGCAGGCATACGACGCCGCATCGATCGGCGCGTTCGAATTGATGTCCGGCCTGGGCACCGATTTCGTGCTGAAGCACATCCCGAACGCCGTCCTGCCGTTGGCGGAAAAGGCGCCGTTCTACGCGCTGGTGGAACTCGCCACGCCGCGCCCGAATGGCGGCATGCGGGGGGCGATCGAGGAAATCCTGGAGAAGGCGTTGGAGGACGGGGTCGTGAGCGACGCCGCCATCGCCGAGTCCGACGCCCAACGCGCCGCTTTCTGGCGCCTGCGGGAGGAACACTCCGAAGCCCAGAAACGGGAGGGCGCGAGCGTCAAGAACGACGTGTCGGTGCCGGTGTCCAAGGTCCCCGCCTTCATCGCGAAAGCCACGGCGGCGTGCGAAGCGCTGATCCCCGGGGTGCGCTGCGTGCCGTTCGGCCACATGGGCGACGGCAACATCCATTTCAATCTGGAGCAGCCGGAGGGCGCCGACCCCGCGTGGTTCCTGGAGCAGGACCATGCGATCATGGAAACCGTCAACGCGGTCGTGCGGGAATACGACGGTAGTTTCTCGGCCGAGCACGGGATCGGTAAGCTGAAGCCTTATATGATGCCGGATTGGCGGGGTGGGGCGGAGTTGGCGATCATGCAGCGGATCAAAGCGGCGCTCGATCCGGCCGGGATTATGAACCCCGGGAAGGTGTTGCCGTAGAGCGTGGGGGAACCGGGGGCGAGTGGCCGAACGATATAAGTTGGGTTGCATCGGGGGGCCGGGTGCCGCAAAACCGTGCCATGCGCTCCGGCAAACTCGTCACATGGATCGACCGCTACATCTTTCGCCAGTTGACCCTGGCGCTGGTGGCGGTGACCGGCGGGTTGACCGCGCTGATTTGGCTGACCCAGTCGCTGCGCTTCGTCGAGTTGGTGGTCAATCGCGGCCTGTCGATGACGGTGTTCGTCCGCCTGACGTCCTTATTGATCCCCAGCTTCGTGGCGGTGATCCTGCCCATCACCACCTATGTCGTCATCCAGTTCGTCTACCAGCGGCTCAATGGCGATCGGGAATTGACGGTCATCCGCGCTGCCGGGGTTTCCCCGATCGGCATGGCCCGCCCGGCGCTGGTCCTGGCGCTGTTGGCGATGGCGTGCGGTTACATCCTGAACCTCTGGGTGGTGCCAACGACGCTGGCATCTTTCCGGCAATATCAATGGGATATCCGCAACCGGATGGCGGCTTTCCTGCTACAGGAAGGCGTGTTCACCCCGATATCGGACAATCTAACGGTCTATGTCCGGTCCCGCGATGCCGACGGCACCCTCCGTGGCATCCTGGTCGAGGACGATCGCGACAAGACCGCCAGGGCCACCATCCTGGCCGAAACCGGCCGCTTGAACGAGGGCGAGAACGGCCCCCGCGCGCTGTTGTTCAATGGTAGCCGGCAGGAACTCGATCATAAGACGGGCCGGTTGAACATGCTGACGTTCGATCAGAACGAGCTGGATCTGGGGGAGAAAGCCACGGACAACGGTGTCCGCCCCCCCGACATGTCGGAGGCGCCGGTGCAGGAACTGCTGGACCCCCGGTTCGCGCACGACCAGGACCGGGGCAAATGGGTGGCCGAGGGACATAAGCGGCTGTCGGGCCCGCTCTCGACGCTGTCCTTCGCGCTGATTGCGCTGGTCGCGGTGGTGTCCGGCGCGTTTCGTCGGCACGGGGGCGTCGTCCGTTCGTTGGTCGCGGTGGCTGTCGTTGTCGGGTTGCTGGCCTTTGGCTTGGCGATCAACAACCTCGCCGCCCGCAATAACGATCTGGTCCCGCTGATGTGGCTCCAGGCGGTGCTGCCGGGTCTGGTCTGTCTATGGCTGCTGGTGGTGCCCGACTGGCTCGCCCAGCGGTCGTATGCTGGCCGAATCGTGGCCTGACCGGATGAATTTTGCCTTCACCCTGTCGTTCTACATCGCCCGCCAGTTCGCCGCGACAGCGCTCGCGATGCTGCTGGCGCTGTCCGGTCTGGTCGCCATGTTCGACTTTATCGAACTGCTGCGCCGCTCCGCCAGCCGGCCCGACGCCACGCTGGGCCTCGTGAGCCAGATTGCGGCGCTGCGGCTGCCCTATGTCTCGATGGAAATTCTGCCCTTCGCCATCCTGCTAGGCGGCATTCTGTGCTTCTGGCGCTTGACCCGGTCGTCCGAGTTGATCGTGGCCCGCGCCGCCGGCATTTCCGCGTGGGAGTTCCTGGCCGCCCCGACCCTGTGTGCCATGCTGTTCGGCGTCGTCGCCACCGCCGCCATCAGCCCCGTGTCGTCGGTCATGCTGGCGCGGGCCGAATCGCTGGACAACGCCTATCTCCGCTCCGGCGGCGGGCCGCTGGCGTTGAACGGCGGGGATTTGTGGCTGCGGCAGGCGGATCGGGCGCTGACGCCGCAGGGCGTGGCGATCATCCATGCGCATCGGGTCGAACTGCGGGACGATCGTCTCACGGCGCGGGACGTCAGCGTCTTCCGACTCGACGAGGGCGACCATCTGCTGTCCCGGGTCGAGGCCGATCGAGCCACCCTGGTCAGCGGCAACTGGGATCTGGAGAACGCACGCTCGATCCGGCCGGACCAAATGCCGGAGGCACCGCACCCGGTTGCTTTGCCCACCGACCTGACGGTCGGGCGGGTGCAGGACAGTTTTGCCTCCCCCGATACGCTGTCGGTGTGGACGCTGCCGGACTTCATCGGCTTGCTGGACCGGTCGGGGTTTTCGTCCATTCGCCACCGGCTGCACTTCCAGGCGTTGCTCGCGCTGCCCTTGCTGGCGGCGACCATGGCGTTGGTTTCGGCCGGGTTTTCCATGCGACCGGCGCGCCGAGGCGGGGTGGCGCGGATGATCGGCGGCGGCGTCGCGACCGGGTTTGCGCTGTTTTTGGTCTCCAAAATCGCCGGTGAGTTCGGGCAGTCGGGCGCGCTGCCGGTGGTTCTCGCGGCCTGGGCACCGGCCCTTTCGGGGCTTATGCTGGCGGTCGCCCTGCTGCTGCATACGGAAGACGGTTGACCATGGAACGCCGATCATACGCCCGGCGTCTCGTCGCCGCCTGCACCCGCCCCCTGTGGATTGCGGCGGCGATCGGGCTTGCCGCCGCGACGGCCCCGCTCGACAGCGCGCGGGCGCAGTTCCGCCTGCCCACCGCGGCCGGCGGCACCAGCACGGGATCGAACAACGCGCCGGTCACCTTCACCGCCGATCAGGTGGAATACGACAAGGCACGGGCGCTGGTGATCGCGCGCGGGGCGGTGGAGGCCTGGCAGAACCAGCACGTGCTGCGCGCGGATGAGATCGTGTTCAACCGCGACACCGGGGTGGCCAACGCCACCGGCCACGTCGTCCTGTTAGAACCCGACGGCCAGACCCTTTTCGCTCGGGCAGCCACCCTCACCAATGAAATGCACGACGGCGAGCTGCACGACATGGGCGCGCTGCTGGCCGAAAACGGCCGGATGGCGGCCAATGGCGCCCGGCGCACCGGGGGGCTGCTGAACGAGTTGTCCCGTGTCGTCTACTCGTCCTGCAATCTGTGCATCGACGATCCCACCAAGGCACCGCTCTGGCAGATCCGAGCGGCGAGCGGGGTGCAGGATCTCGAACACCAGATGATCGAGTACAACGACGTCGTGCTGGATATCTACGGGCAGCCGGTGGCGTATTTCCCGTTCCTGGCGGCGCCCGATCCGGCGGTGCAGCGGCGTAGCGGGGTGCTGATCCCCTGGCTGGGCAATTCGTCCAATGTCGGGGCATTTATTGCGCAGCCGTATTACTGGGCGATCGACGGCCAGTCCGACGCGACCATCGTCCCGATGCTGACCTCGAAGACCGGGCCGCAATTGGACGTGCAGTACCGCCGAGCCTTCAATAGCGGCACCCTGCTGACCAATGTCTCGGCGGGGTATGTCGCCAATCAGCTGCAAGGCACCCTCGCGGTGCGGGGGCAGTTCGTCTACGACGACACTTGGCGGTGGGGTTTCGATATCAATCGGGCGTCCTCGATCCTGTATCTGCGGGATTTCCATACCGGGCTGGACCTGAACGGCTCGCTCAATCTACTGCCGAGCACCCTGTATGTCGAAGGGTTCGGGCAGGGGTCCTATACGCGGTTCGACATCATTTCCTACCAGAGCCTTTCGACCACCATCGTCGACAGCAACCTGCCGCTGGCGGTGCCGCGCTATCTGTATAGCTATTTCGGGCAGCCCGACCGGCTGGGCGGGCGGTTGTCGGTGGATCTGTCGGCCTTCAACATCATGCGCGGCAACGGCACCGACACCCGCCGCGCGGCCATGACCCTGAATTGGGCGCGCCCGGCGACCGGGGCGCTGGGGGATCGCTGGACGTTCACCTTCCACGGCGATCTCGCCGCCTACGATGCAGCCCAAATCAACAACCAGCCAAATTTCGGCATGCTCGGCCGGTCCGATACCGCGCGCGGCCTGCCGCAAATCGGCATCGACTGGCGCTGGCCCTTTGCCCGCGATGCCGGCGCCTGGGGCACCCAATTGATCGAGCCGATGGCGCAGCTCGTGCTGGCGCCGCGTGCGGGCGATAGCCAATTGTTCCGTATACCGAACGAAGACAGCTTCGATTTCGAGTTCAGTGACAACAACCTGTTCGGCTTCAACCGCTTCCCCGGCATCGATCGGCAGGCCGGCGGCACACGGCTGAATGCGGCGCTGCACGGCGCTTGGTATCTGGGAGGCACCGCCTTCGACGGGCTGATCGGGCAGTCCTACCGCACCTATCGGGACACCATGTTCCCCGCAGCGTCCGGTCTGCGGGATCGGGTGTCCGACGTGGTGGCGCGCGGCACGCTGTCGCCGACCCCCTGGCTGGACTTGACCTATCGCACCCGGCTGGATGCCAAGACCATGGCCAGCCGGATGGTCGATACCGTCGCCAGCGTCGGCACATCCCGCCTGCGGATCGGCTCCGGCTACACCTATTCGGTGTTCAACCCCTATACCTACTACGTCCAAGGGCCGCCGCCGCCGGTCGGTTCGGCCTATTATAGGCCGCGCAACGAGGTCAGCCTGACAGCGTCCTCCGGCTGGGATAAATACCGCGTGGCCGCCTTTGCTCGGCGCGATCTCGCGACCAACCGCATGGTCGCCTATGGCGCCGATCTGATCTACGAAGACGAGTGCTTCATCTTGGATTTGAAGTTCAATCGCCGCTATACGACCTACCTCTACGAAAACGGCGCGACGACAATTCTGCTGCAATTCACGTTCAAGACGGTCGGGCAGTTCTCGTATCGCGCATTATGAGGGCTGGCACATCATGAAATCGGGAACCATTTTTATGCCGCCTGTCCGACCTGTCGCCTGTTTCGGCCCGCTCCGGTCCTGCCTGGGCATTGCTGCGGGCGCGATCCTGCTGCTGGGGCTGTGCCAGCCGGTCGCCGCCGCCCCCGCCCCGGTAGGCGCGTCCGCTCCGCCGCCCGGCGTGCGCATTGTCGCCGTGGTCGAAGGCGAACCCATCACCAACGGCGACGTCGAAAGCCGCACCCGGCTGTTCGCCATGTCCACCGGCCTGCCCATGGCGTCGGAGGTGATCGAGCGGTTGAAACCGCAGATCGTCCGCCAACTCGTCGACGAACGGCTGCGCATCCAGGCCGCCCGCAACCAGAAAGTCGTGGTGTCCGATAAGGATATCGCCAATGCCATCCGGGAGATCGAACAACGCAACGGCATGCCGGCCGGCGGACTGCGCCAGCGTCTGGCCGCTGCCGGCGTCAGCCAGCGCACTTTGGTCGATCAAATCCGCGCGCAGCTGGGCTGGGGCCAGGTGGTCTTCGGGTTGCTGGGCGATCGGGTGAATGTGTCCGACACCGAAGCCGATGAGCAACTGCGCCTGCGCGCCCAGCAAGGCGGGCGGCAGGAATACCGGATCGGCGAAATTTTCATCCCGATCGACGATCCCGCCAACACCGCCGATGCTCAGCGCTTCGCCGAAACCGTCATCAAGGAACTGCGGGCCGGGGCGCCGTTCCCGCTGGTCGCGGTGCAGTTCAGCCAGAGCCAAAGCGCCCTGGAAGGCGGGGAGCGCGGGTGGATCCAGACCAATCAGATGGACCCCGAAATCGCCGCTTTGGTGGTGAATATGCCGATCGGTGCGATTAGCAACGCGGTGAAAGTGGCTGGTGGGTTCACCATCGTTGCGTTGCAGGGCAAGCGCGGGATCGGGACGGATCTCGCGACGGCCGTGACCCTGCGGCAGGTGTTCATGCCCTTCCCAACCCCGCTGAACCCGCAGGCGCCAACCGAGCAGCAGCGCCAGATTGTGGAACGGGCGAAGGCGATGGGGGCGGGCGCGCGCGATTGTACGGCGATGGAGGCGGCGGGAAAGACCGCCAACGACGCCAATCACCCGACCGATCCCGGCGAATTGCGGCTGGAAGGGGTCAATCCCCCGCAGTTCCGCCAGTTGCTGGCGACTCTGCCGATCGGCAAAGCCAGCCAACCGCTGGTCGCCGCCGATGGCGTGGCGGTTATGATGGTGTGCTCGCGGGAGCAGAAGAGCATGTCCACCGTCAGCCGTCAGGACGTGCAGCGCCAGGTCGTGGCGGAACGGCGCGACCTGCTGTCTCGGCAGATGCTGCGCGACATGCGCCGCAGCGCCAACATCGAAATTCGCGGACGCGGCGCCTGAGCGACCTCCCCAAAGCGCGCCCGGCCCTGCGGGAGGTCATTGCCCGCCATGGGCTGGACGCCCGCCGGTCCCTCGGTCAGCACTTCCTCCTCGACGCCAATCTGACTGCCCGTATCGCCAGGGCGGCCGGCGATCTGACTGGGCGGCATGTTGTGGAGATCGGGCCGGGTCCCGGTGGGTTGACCCGAGCACTGTTGGATTCGCCGGCGGCGAGTGTGACGGCGGTGGAGGTCGACGAACGGTCCATCGCGATCGTGCGGGAAATGGCGGAGACCGAGGGCGAACGCCTGCGCGTGGTCGCCGCCGACGCGCTGCGCCTGGACCTGACGGCGCTGGTGCCGGCGCCGCGCCATATCGTGGCGAACCTGCCGTACAACATCGCGTCCCCCCTGCTGGTGGGATGGTTACGTCAGGGCAACGCCTGGGAATGCCTGACGCTGATGTTCCAGCAGGAAGTGGCGGAGCGCATTTGCGCCGCCCCGGGGACCCAGGCCTACGGCCGGCTGTCGGTGTTGGCACAATGGGTCGCCGATGTGGACATCGCGGTGCGCCTGCCGCCCGATGCCTTCGTGCCGCCGCCGAAGGTTTGGTCCGCCGTCGTTCGTTTCATACCGCATGCCGAACAGCCGCCGGCGGCGCTGTTTGCCCAGATGGAACGCCTGACCGCAGCCGCTTTCGGGCAGCGCCGCAAGATGCTGCGCGGATCGTTGAAGCCGCTGGGCGGAGAGGCTTTGCTGACCAAGGCCGGCATCGCGCCGGAGCGGCGGGCGGAAACCCTCAGCGTTGCGGAGTTCGACCGGTTGCTGCGGTTACTGTAGCCCGCGACACGAAATACCGCTGCCCCGACCGTTCGGCCGTTCGAGATTACAGCGCCTCCCCAGCGAAGAAACGGCGCGGGTTTTCGTCGAGGATCGAGAATATCTCGGCATCCGTCAGGCCGCGTTCGCGCAGCATCGGCACGAAATCGGTGAACAGATAGGAATACGGCGGCGGCCAGGTGCCCTCGGCGCGCATGGCGTCGATCTTGGCCTGTTCCGCCGGGGAAACCTGTCGGGCGAACTTGCCCAGCCAGCCGCAATGGCGATCCTGCGACATCATGATCTGCTTCCGATGCCCGCCGCGTACCAGTTTCACCAGATTGTCCGCTCGGGTTTCGTCCGGCATGAAACGGTGCAGGCCGATACGGTCGAAACCGATATACACGCCGCTGTCCACGACGCGCTTGTGATAGGCGGGGTCGGCGTTGCCGCAGCAATGGCCGATCAGGCATTTGTGCGGGGCGACGCCATTGGCGCCGAATGCGGCGATCTGGTCGGGCGCGCCGACGCCGTCCTGGGTGTGGGTGATGATCGGCACGCCGGTGGCTTTCTGCGCCATGGACGCGGCTTCGAGAAATTTCATTTCCAACGATGTAATAACCGGCTCCCCGGTGGCGACTTTGATTGCCCCGGCGCGGACCCCGGTCGTTCCGATCCCTTTCTCGATTTCGCGAATGTAGAGTTCGGCGATTTCCTCGGCGGTGCGGGCGCGCCAATAGATCGGCAAGCCCATGGCTTCGAAATAGAAACCGGTGGTGCAGACGACGTTCATTTCCGATTTCTCGGCAATTTCCTTCATCAGTCCGGCATCGCGGCCGAGTTCGATGGGGCAGGGATCCACGAACGTCCGCACTCCGTGCACAACCCGCAATTCCGTCAGCCGTTTCACCGCTTCCGCAACGAAAGCGGCGCGATCGAAGTGGAAGCCGGAGTCGTATTCGGCGCCGGCGAAGGCGATAAACAAATGCTCGTGCATCAAGGTGCGGCCGATGTCGGACAGGGCAACAGCCCCGGTTACGGTTTGGACGGACATTTCTATTCCTTTGGCAGAGTGCGAACGGCCACGCCGCAAAGCGCACGATTGAAACGATATGGCGGCCGGCTGTCCGCTACATTTCCGTCCCGGTAATCTCTTGCCACAACCTGCGGGCTTCCCCGCGCAGGTCGTTTTCCACCCGTGGAGCGGCATCCAACAACAGCGTCGGCCGCTCGGCGGCGTTGTAAGCCGGCCAGTGCGGGATCGACGGGTTGTCGGGGTTGCCGGATCGGGCGAAGGCGATCCAAGTATCGGCCATGGTCGCGGCGAGCCGCTTCGCATCCGCGCCCATGTCGGTGGCATTGGTCAGATCGATGGTATCGAAACAGAACGGCACATCCATCGCGTGCGGCGCGCCCAGCCGTCCGTCGAATAGCGGGGTCCGCCACTCGAACGAATACATCCAGACCGGCGCTTTGCTTTGCGCCGCCTTGCGTTGCGCGGAGGTCAGCGAGCGAATGCGGAAATTCGAATCGGTCGTCGCGGCAATGAAACGTTCGGTCGGATTGGCGCGCGGCATCAGGCGCCGGTAGGTTTCGACCACGCGGTCGGCGTGGCGCCCGGCAATCGCATACAGGCGATCGCGCAGTTCGGCTTCGGTCAGTTGGCGGAACCAGATGCGATCGACGGTGGCGGTGAAGCTAGTCATTTCGTCGCGCATGTCGCCGATCATCAGCGGAATATCGGCCGAGAGCGGCGACGCATCGGGGCCGAACGGATGGCGCGGCAGGACGTCGCCCTCGACCACCGGACCGAAAGGGTAACGATCGAACAGCGGACGTTCCGCCGGGCCGAGTTCCTTGGTCGCCGGGCCGATTGCCGCCAGCAGCCGATCGACCGGCATGGCCTGCAATTTCGCCAGATCGTTTCGTTTCACCCCGAGATCGCGCAGCACGATGTCCGCAAGCCGAGTGGCGCGGGCGGGAGTGCCGAGAACGACGGAGGCGCCGCTTTGAATGATGGCTTTGTGGAACAATCCGCGTGCGGCTGGCATGGTCATCAAGGTCGAAACCTTGCCGCCGCCGCCCGACTCGCCGAAAATCGTGACATTGCCCGGATCGCCGCCGAAGGCCGCAATATTGTCGCGCACCCAGGCCAAGGCGGCGACAAGGTCCAGGACCCCGGCGTTGCTGGATCGCGCATAGTCGCTGCCCCAGACCTCGGTCAGATGCAGGTGGGCGAAGATGTTCAATCGATGATTGATCGTGACGACCACCACATCGCCGCGATTGCACAGGCGCGAGCCTTGTTGCCGATCCGAATTCGCCGACCCGTAGGAAAACGCCCCGCCATGCAGCCACACCATCACCGGGCGGGCGCCCGTCGTCGCGGGGGTCCAGACGTTCAGGGTCAGGCAGTCCTCGGTCTCGGCGGCGGTATCGGTTGCGCCGGACAAATTCGCCAACTCCGGGCGCGTCGGCCCGCGCAAGCCCGCCTGCGGGGCGCGGCTGGTGTAAGCGGTGGCGTCGCGGATCCCGGCCCACGCTGCCGGCGGTTGCGGCGGCAGAAACCGGTTGGCGCCGGCTGTGGACGCGCCGTATGGCACGGATTTGAAGGCTTGCACGCCCTCGATCACGGTGCCGCCCAGCTTGCCGGCGGCGGTTTCAACGATGGTGCCCGTCATTGTTTGCTCCCCTCGACTTCTGGGGCAGCATGCCCGCACCCGACGAATGGAGGCAACCCATGCTCAACCAACGCATCCTGCTGCTCGCGCGCCCCACCGGCATTCCCGGCCCGGCGCATTTCCAAGCGGACGCCATCCCGGTGCGCCCGCCCGGCCTGGGGGAGATGGTGGTGGCGACCCGCTATATTTCGATCGATCCGGCGATGCGGTCCTGGATCGGCGCCGGCCCGTCCTATGTGCGTCAGGTCGCGATCGGGGAGCCGATGCGCGCTGGCGGCATCGGTCGGGTGGTGGAAAGCCAAGCGAGCGGGTTTGCCGTCGGCGATTGGGTGCAGGGGCGCACCGGCTGGCAGTCGCACCCGACCCTGCGCGGCGACCAGACCCAGAAGCTCGATCTTTCGATCGGCAGTATCGAGGATTGGGCCGGCCCGCTCGGCACCTCGGCCCTGACCGCGTATTTCGGCCTGCGCGACGTCGGCGGGTTGCGGCCGGGGGATACGGTGCTGGTGTCCGGTGCGGCGGGCGGGGTTGGGCAGATTGCCTGCCAGATCGCCAAGCTCGATGCCTGCCGGGTGGTCGGTATCGC